>DIYV01000025.1:4079-13465 GCA_002429165.1 Gallionella sp. UBA6045
TGTGGCTGATGGACCACCAGATGAACGTGCGCGTGTCCGAAGAATTCGGCATGTACTTCGCGCGCATCCCGCTCAAGACCTCGCCACACATCGTCAACGGCAACGCGCTCACCTTGGAATGGAACAACGTGTTGCCTGCGGAGCGCGCAAGCTATGTGTTCGGTAATCCGCCGTTTGTGGGGAAAAAAGAGCAAAGCGCAGCACAAAAAGCGGATGTTATGCCCCTGTTTGCAGCCATCAAAGGATCAGGTGTCTTGGATTACGTTACAGCGTGGTATCTCAAAGCAGCTCCATATATCCATGGAACCCGCATTCGTTGTGCTTTTGTTTCCACAAATAGCATCACCCAAGGCGAACAGGTCGGCATCCTATGGGGCGAGTTACTGAATAGGTATCACATCAAGATTCACTTCGCCCACCGTACCTTCAAATGGAGCAACGAAGCGCGCGGCATGGCGGCAGTGCATTGCGTCATCATCGGCTTCGCCCACTTTGATGTGAACGACAAGCGCATCTGGGATTACGAAAACCCTGATTCGGAAGCGCATGAACTTAAGGTGCACAACATCAACCCTTATCTTATAGATGCAGCTGACGTGTTAATTACCAACCGCAACACGCCAATATCCAGAGCACCTGAAATGAACTACGGTAGCTTCGCACTTGATGATGGGAATTACACCCTATCGGAAACAGACCGAGAACAAATACTCACTGAAAATCCCAATGCGGAAAAATTCATCCGGCCATTCATTGGAGGGAAGGAGCTGTTGCATAACATCAAGCGTTGGTGTCTTTGGCTCACCGATGCACAACCCAGCGAGCTTCGTTTGTTACCTGCTGTCTTGCGGAGAGTGGAGGCTGTTAAAGAATGGCGCGAAGCAAGCAATCGTGAGACCACGAAGAAACTCTCCTTAACTCCAACGAGCTTTGCTGAAATACGACAGCCCGCAACCGATTACGTTGCTATCCCGACGCTTTCATCAGAACGTCGCACTTATATTCCAATGGCATTTTTACCTGCTGAAGTTATTGCATCCAATCAGCTCTACATACTGCCGGACGCAACACTTTTTCATTTTGGTATTCTGAACTCTGCCATGCACATGGCTTGGGTGCGCTACACCTGCGGTCGCTTGGAAAGCCGTTACCGCTATTCGGCAGGCATCGTCTATAACAACTACCCGTGGCCTGACGAGCCGACAGACAAACAGCACGCAGCCGTGGAAGGCGCCGCCCAAGCTGTGCTGGATGCCCGCGCGCAATTCCCGCAAAGCTCGCTCGCCGACCTCTACGACCCGCTCACCATGCCGCCCGCACTGGTCAAAGCCCACCAAGCCCTCGACCGCGCCGTGGATGCCTGCTACCGCAAGGCTGCCTTCACCAATGACGCACAACGGGTGGAGTTCCTGTTCGAGCGCTATCAGCAACTCACCAGCTTG
This sequence comes from Gallionella sp. UBA6045, assembly GCA_002429165.1. GTDB lineage: Bacteria > Pseudomonadota > Gammaproteobacteria > Burkholderiales > Gallionellaceae > Gallionella. Next base: position 5,522 of record DIYV01000025.1, read on the forward strand.
TTGCCAACGGAAACAGTAAAAAATCGCAGCCGTACACAAAAAGGTTAGGCATGATCTTTGGCCGAAGGAATGTTCGTCGCATGCTGGATAAACTTGCTTCCAGCCTGCCTTCAAAGCGCGTACAGAAATTAGAAGGGGACTTGGCTCTTCAGAATGATCAAACAAGAGGTGCCGAATGGGAAGTCGCCATAGGCTATGCATTAGCCGGAACGGGGAAGCTTGAAGATTTTGGCAATGAGAAGCCCGGAAACCCAGACTTTATCTGGACTCCTCAAGAACAACCGATCATTGTGGAGGTAACTAGCGTGTCGGATTCAGGCCTCCACGACCATAATCCAGTTGATAAGTTTTTGGAAGAACTTCGTCGAATCAGCAAAAAACACGGGGTGTCCCATCTGGGCACTCTCAGTTTTGATTTTGGATCGGTCGAACACGATAAGAAGATAACGATTGCCATTCCAGACAAACAGAGCCAAGCCATGTTTTTTCAAAGTGTGGAGGTCAGAAATTTCTTTAACTCAATCAAAAGCAAACCGATGGATGAGCATGTTCTGACATTCAGAGAGCGTGGCGCAGCAAGTATGATTGTCTATCGATCCGGCATCACCTCTTCAAGCGGGCACTATCGCAGCTACACCGCAGCCCAAACGTTTCGACATAGTCCAATTTTCAATACCCTCAAGGCAAAAGAGACGCAAATTAAAAAAAGCGGGCAGGCTTTTCCAGCAATATTGTTTATCTGTGACAATGACTGTGGCAGCCTACAAACAAATTTGTATCGAAGCAGCGGACAAATAGGAATACGCGAAATCGTAGGTATATTTCTTAATGGACAAGAACATCGTACGCTAGGCAATTTGGTTTTGCAGCAAGGTATTCCTGCGCAAGCCAAAAATATCCACGCTGTCGTTTGGCTCACTATTCAACAAGATTTAGGCCAGCCATTTCAAATAGGAAGAGCAATCAGGCTAGTTGCAAATATTGAATATGCAAATTATGCAGCGCCCTATCTCAGGACACCGGAATTTATTCAATTTATCAACAATGCACTTGCGCACTTGCCTGCGCCAATTACCACACCAAGCAATGCGGGACGAAAGTGGCAATATCCACACTTTTATGGAGGAGGGAAAATGTCCGATAGGAAAATCAGTTTCTCGGCACTGACACTACAAAAACTTCTTGCGGGCAAAATCACATATCAAGAATTTGAACGCGATCATTCTGAGTTGGTTGCACATATCAGGCGACTAGACGATCAAGGAATGATGCTAGATCAGGTTGTGATTGAGCCTTGTAAAAATGAAGATGATGACTGGGTTAGTTTGCGTTTTGACGGAGTTAACCCCAATGCCTTATTTGGCAGAAAGTAACCAAGTTAAAACGGCGTCGCCTGGGGGATGGCTTCCATCAGACTTGATTACTTCACAACAAACACCGAATTAAAGGGGCCGGGTTCGGATTAAATTCGCGGCCCAGCCAGCGTAGCAAGAACCAACGGAGCCGAATTGTTTTTGGGAAACACAGGGCTGGCTGAAATAGTTTCAACAGATGCGATGCATCGTGCCTTGCGCGAGTTGCCGCATCCGGCTTTTGTTCAGCAACCATGCAGACTCCAATTATCCGGACGCCTCGTTGATCCATTTTGCCAGCCGTTGCCGAATGCGCAAGAGTCGTTCGTCACTGATTGCGCCGATGCTGCCGACAAGCAGCTTGCCGTCGAGGACAGCGAGGCGCGAGAGACGAAGGAGGCTGGGGGCTTTCAGGCCGGTGTCGGGGAAGTCGGCACGGCGGGCGTGATGATTTCATCGAGTCCTTCTTCTGCCTGTTGAGTTTGCGATGAGACCATGCAGACGAGCCAGTCGTCAAAATTGGCGGATGCCTGCCGCAACATAAGTACGGGGCGCAGCTTTGTGTCAGAAAGGTCGGTGTAGGGGAAGGAGGCCAGCACGATCTGGCCGCTCCGCTTCATTACCAATGTTCTTTCAGGTCGCCCAGCGTGTAGCGGACAGGATCCTTTTCCATGCCGCGCACGGCCTGCCGCATGGAAAATTCCGCAAACTCGGCCTCGGTCCATTCGTCATGGACGGAGTCCGTTGCCACGCCGCAACGCGCCGCAAGGTATGCGACGAAGTCAAACACTTCGGACTGTTTTTCCTTGGGCAAGGATTGGACGGTTTTAAGCAGTTCTGCGTATCCCATGCTGTACTCCTATTCAGTTTACGCGATTATCATAGCACCAATCAGCGCGTTGGACTGAGTCCGGAGGGTGGGCACCCCGTGCCCACGCGGATGCTGGATGTTGCAATGGATAAAGTTGGGCAGGGGCTGCCCACCCTACGCCGTCACTATACAAAAATCCGTGCCCTTGACGATTGGGCGCACATGGTTCTTCTCGCGCTTCATTTCGACGATGCCGTAGTTCGACATGGTTTTGAGCGTCCGGGAAAGGTTGCCGGGTTTGCGTCCGGTCATTTCCGCCAGGGATGAGATGGATTCCGGTTGCGCTTCCCTGATTACCTTGAGCAGGGCGCGGTTGTCGTCGCTCAGCACTTCGGACAGGGATTTCATCGAGGTGAACCAGATTTTTGGTTCGCCTGGTTTGGGCTTGTATTTGCCACGGGTAATGGCGTAAATCCGCTCACGGATTTTGTCCTGGGGCATGATCCCGATCACGATGGTTTTCATGTTTTATCTACCTCCTTCAATATTCGATCCACGTCCGCGAAAAAATCCTGCAGCAATTGGTAGGCATCCTTGAATTCGCAAGGCGCGCCTTGGTCGGAAATGTGGCGATGCTTATGGTCATAAGGCAAAACCTGTCCGGCATATTTGAAACCGCCGGACGGTTTGGCTGCATGGACATTGTCGTATCCCATGACTCGTTTTCCGCCCGGCTCATGGAGCGTCAAGGCGTAACGTATGCCATGCGGCACAACAGGGATGGCTTCAACACGCCTTACGCGTATCTCCACCCAATAGCCATGTTCCTGTTGCACGACCTGCCCGGTTAATTCGAGCAGCGTTTCGATGCCCTGAACGTTTTGCATGGGGTTAGTGTATCAATAGATGATAAAGTTCGCCATTGTTATAAGTTGCTGGTGAACAGCTGGAAACTGTACGATAATTTTGGCACACCACCTATTTGCAGGATGAAGGATGACTGATACGAAAACTCACGTTTCGCATTCGAAAGACCCCGATTTAAAGAATGCTCCACAAGCCTTGCTGCGCGCTTCAAAAAAACACGTTTGCTTGCCGAACAGACCGGCACGCCGTTTGTTGTGCGTCAACCCGCAATAACCTCAGCAAAAACCAGCAATCATAAATAGCACACCGCACAAACGAGAATAATTTCCTGATACATATGGCCACTCCCATCGACATCTCAGAAGAAGCCGGCGTGCGCTATCTGCACTTCGGCTCGGAATGGATACAGGGCGCAATGCGCATTGCGCGGCCGTGGAATCTCGAGCTGGAATATACCCGCGAGATGATGGCGTCACTACTATTGCGCGACGCTGCGAGATGGCCGCGCAAGGTGCTGTTGATCGGACTGGGTGCAGCATCGCTGACCAAATTCCTGTACCGCAACTTTCCGCTCGTGCATTTGACCGTGGTGGAAATCGAGCCGGATGTGGTCGCGGCCGCGCGGCAGTTCTTCAAGCTGCCGGAAGACCCGAAACGCATCAACCTCGTCATCGGCGACGGGGTGGAATACGTGGCGAATAACGACAAGAAATTCGACCTGATCCTGGTGGACGGCTATGACGAAGACGCGAGCTCCGGCGCGCTGGATAGCCTGCTGTTCTATCAGTGGTGCCGGACGCGCCTGAGCGATCAGGGAATACTGTCGGTCAACCTGCTCACCAGCAATGGCCGCCTGGACGCCAGCATATCGCGTATTGCCGAGGCATTCGATGATCGGGTGCTGGCGTTCCCTTCCTGCGAAAGCGGCAATGCCATTGCGCTGGCAGCCGAAGGCAACCCTGTCGAGATCTCGTTGCATGACCTCAGGGAACAAGCGCTGGACCTGAAAGAAGCAACCGGACTCAACCTGATGCCTACCATTGCAAGGCTGGAACGTGCACAAAGTTGCCTCGGCGGCATCCTGAAGCTGTAAGCCGGATTTCAGAACTCGAATATTTGTCCTTGCTCAAGCCGCGTCGGCTGAAACTTCCCGCAGGCTGCGAAGACTTCCGCCATGATCGAATCTTCCCTGCCCGGTTCCATGTGGGTGATGAACAACTTCACCGGTCGTTGCAGCCTTGCCAGTCCTCGCGCCAGCAGTTCGGAAGTCATATGCCCGGATCGCGCGGCGCCGCCGGCATTGGCATTGAGGAATGTGGTTTCGATCATCAGGTAGCGCAGGTTGTCGATTTTGTTCAGCGCCGTCCAGAATTCCTCGCAATCCGTGGTGTCGCCCGAGTACACGAAACTTGCCTTCCCGCTATCCAGCCGGTAGCCCACCGCGGGCACCGCGTGACGTGCCGGCAATGGGGTGATGCGCCTGTGGCCCAGCAGCGTGGTCTCGCCGGGCGTGACCGGCACGAAGCGGATGTAGGGACTATCAACCGTGGGCAGCACGCTGTAATCCGGCCACAGCTCGCCGTTCAGCAGGCTGCGCTTAAGCGCGGCAGTCGTCTGCGGCAGCGCATGCACCAGCAAAGGACGCTGACGCATAAACGCGACCGCATCCGCAAGCAAAGGGATGAAACCGCAATGATCGAGATGGGAGTGCGTCAGGAACACATGATCCACCCTGGCCATCTGCTCCAGGCTCAACTCGCCTACACCCGAGCCGGCATCGATCAGCACATCTTCGTCGAGCAGCAGCGCGGTGGTGCGCCTCGCACCGCCAATTCCACCATAACAGCCGAGTACGGCAAGTTTCATTTCCCCTCCGGCCTGCTTTCCAGAATCAGGCGACTACGCTAGCAAGTTCAGCGCTGCGAATCAAGACCGGGCGGTAAACCACAAGATAGCCACAGGTTGATGCATGCAAGAAATTCGCCCCTGATTCAAATCAATGGCACAATTAAACCGCAAGCAAACAGGCACACTCAAGCCAAAGGGGGGAATATGGGCATGCTGATCTTTTTCGGTGTCGTCGCCGTGGTGGTGATCTACGGCATCAGTTTGTACAACCATCTGGTCAACGTCAAACACGCCGTGTCCAAGTCATGGGCCAACATCGACGTGCTGCTCAAACAGCGCCACGATGAACTGCCCAAGCTGGTCGAAGTGTGCAAACAATACAAGCAGTTCGAACAGGCCACGCTGGAGAAAGTCATCGCGGCGCGCGCCCAGGTTCATGCCGCGCGCGAACGCCAGGACATCGGCGCCCTCGGTCAGGCAGAAGGCGCCTTGCGCGCCGGGTTGGGCAGCATTTTCGCGGTAGCGGAAGCCTACCCCGAGTTGAAAGCCAATGAAAATTTCACACGGTTGCTGAATCGCATCACCTCGCTTGAGAACGGTATCGCAGACCGCCGCGAGTTGTATAACGAATCGGTGAACATCAACAACGTGCAGATCGAAGTCTTTCCCGCCAGCATCATCGCAAGCATGTTCAACTTCGGTGAAAAGCCGCTGCTGGAATTTTCCGCCACCGAGAAGGCGGATGTGGATATGAAATCACTTTTCAGTTAAAGCGCAATGCTGGTCTTGCTGCGCCGCGAATACGCGCATCTGGTCACCTCGGGTGCGCAGTTACTGCTGCTGTTGGTCGGACTCAAACTGGAGTCGCGCAACGGCTGGCTGATCTGCTTTTCCATCATGACTGCCATCAGCATCCTGGCCTGGCTTTCGGCATTGAGCCGGCTGCGCACGATACGCGACACACCAACTTCGAAGATCGCCTCCGCCGCACAGGGTTATGTGGAAATGATCGGGCGCGGCCACCCGTTTGGGGACCCTTTGCTCGGGCAACTCAGTCTTCTGCCCTGCTTGTGGTATCGCTACAGGATCGAACATCGCGAATCGGAAGACAAGTGGAAGATCGTTGACAGCGGCGAAAGCGATGACTCGTTCATGCTGCGCGACGAAACCGGCGAATGCGTGGTCGACCCGGAACAGGCCGAGATACTCACCCGGCACCGCGACCAATGGCATGATGGAGATTACCGCTATACCGAGTGGAAGCTGATCGAGCACGACAACCTTTACGTCATCGGTGCATTTCGCACCCAGGGCGGCAGCAGTATGGATTTCGACAGCCGCGAAGAACTTGGCGCGCTGCTGGCCGAATGGAAAAAGGATATGCCGTCGCTGCACCGGCGCTTCGATCTTGACGGTAACGGCACGCTGGACATGCAGGAATGGATGCTGGCGCGCTCCGCCGCCGGACGCGAAGTGGCAAAGATGATGCGCGAAGAGCAGGAACAGCCGGATATCAACATCATCAGTCGGCCGCGCGAAGGAGAACTGTTTCTGATCAGCAATCTCGACCAGGACAAGTTGTCGCGACGCTACCTGTTGTGGAGCTGGGCACACCTGGCGATATTTTTCGGTGCGCTGTTCGGGATAGGCTGGGTGCTGCAAGCAACAGATTTCTAGCGTTCAAAAAAAACAGGGGCGGTAATCAAACCCGCCCCTGCCCTATCCGGTTCGACGCAAATCAGCCTTTTCTGCGCAGCATCATCCGTTCCATCAAGCCGTCTTTCATGATGAACTGGTGCTTGAGCGCACCGAGTATGTGCACCACCGCCAGCGCAATCAGCACGTTGACCAGTTGCTCATGTATCTCATGGGCTAACACGCCGTGATAACCGTGTTCCTTGGGCAACAGGTTCGCATCCCAAGCCAGCAAAGCCTTGCCAGCCGCGCTGGTGAGCAGGATCACCACGCCGCTCAAGGGCAGCACAAACAGCACCGCATACATCAGATGTTGAACGCCCATGGCGGCTGCCTGGAATACCGGCTTGTCGTTGAGTTTCGGCGGCGTGCCGTCCTTGCGGCGGAATAACAGTTGCGTCAACACCAGAACCAATACCGAGGCCCCCACCGCCATATGGATCAGGTACCCGGCCAATGTCGCCTTGCTCTCGTCAGTCATATCGGCCAGGCTGTCGCCCAGATACCAGGCGGCGAGCAACAGTGCCAAGGTCAGCCAATGTACGATCACCATGCGCTTGCTGTATTGCGTCATTACTTTAAACTCCTGAATTATGGAACCAGCTGAATTTCGTGGAACCGCCACCTGAATTTCGTAAATCAGAAAGCACAGGCCGGTTCCACTATGGTTCCATTGTTAAAAAGGGTACGCAATTTACCCCAAACACGCTCGATGTGCAGCACTTTTCTTGTCGATCCCGGCAGACACTGGCGTGATTTACTCGTTGACCGCAATCGCTGTATGCTCTCATCATCGCAGGGCTTCGGATCGACCGGCATGAGCGCAGTGAAGGACGGGCAGTCAATTTCATGGTTGAGCACGGCAGAAGCTCAACAGCGCCTTGCCGCGTCCGGCTACAACGAGCTGAACCCGCCCCACCCGCGCCGCTTGTGGCATATCGTTGCCGATGTGCTGCGCGAACCGATGTTCCTGTTGCTGATCGCCGCGGGCGGAATCTACCTGCTGCTGGGAAGCATTGAAGACGCGCTGATGCTGTTGGTTTTCGTGCTGCTCATCATAGCCATGACTGTGTCGCAACAGCACAAAAGCGAGCGGGTGCTGGAAGCATTGCGCGACCTTTCCAGTCCGCGCGCGTTGGTGATACGCGACGGCAAGCAGCTACGCATCGCGGGACGCGAGGTGGTGCCGGGCGATTTGATGCTGCTCAATGAAGGCGACCGCGTTGCCGCCGACGCGGTGCTGCTCAGTTGCAACGACCTGTCTGCCAACGAAGCTATGCTGACCGGCGAATCTGTTCCGGTGCGCAAACTTCCGGGCAGCGCAGACTCAACAGCTCTCCAGCCGGGCGGCGACGATCAGCCGTTCGTGTA
>DIYV01000056.1 GCA_002429165.1 Gallionella sp. UBA6045
TAGATAAAGGCATCTGGATTGCCACGTCGGCTTCGCCGGTTGTTCGATTGACTGGATTGCTTCGCTGCGCTCGCAATGACGGGGGTGGCTGTCATCGCGAGCGTAGCGCGGTGATCCAGGGGTTATCGTGTTGGAATGATTTTATGTAGGAGCGGGCCCTGCGTGTGTTGTTGGGGCTTTAGCCCCTTACAACCACGGCGTACTCCTTGCGGGTGCTGCCCGCGAACAAAAAAAAATCGCGGGCAGGGCCCGCTCCTACAGATCTACCGTAACATTGCCTCGTGAATTTATTTATCAATCTTTAAAACTTGTTGCACTTCGAACTTTGACCAAAGGATAATCAATGCGCTCCTGTCTGCGACTGGCTGCCTCAATCAAAAATAAATGTCTAACGATTTTTCTGTTGGGATTATTTGGGTCGGTTTCAACTTCGCTCCATGCGCAACCATCCGTACCCTATATGCCGGGCTGGCAGGCGCGCCATCAATTGGAGCGGCTGGTTGATGAAGCGGGGCTGCAGATCACCACGACCCATTGGCCTTTGCCATCCTCGGCCGTGCAAAATGCGCTGGATGATCTGTCCAGCGATCTCCCGCCGTCATTGCTGGAATCAAAAGAATTCATTAGCGAAGATCTTCGGAAACTGCGCCGGGACGGGAAAGTCGACGCACAGTTTCGCAACAAAGCCGAGGCACCGGTGGGATTTGGTGAAAACTATACGCCGGGCAGTTCCATCCGATTGTCGAGTGCTGCCGCTGAATTCGGGCCTGACTATCTGCCGATTGCAGCCAGGGTAGGGGTCCGGGTTGAAGAAAGCCCCAATTCACTGCAAACCGCCTTTACCGGTTTGGGCAAGGAAGGGCGGGTCCAGGCAAAGTTGGATGACACGGCATTGGTCACTCAGATTTCCGGGTTCAATGTTCAGGCTTTCGCGCACCAGAACTGGTGGGGGCCGGGCTGGCAATCGAGCCTGATCAACGGCAACAATATCCCGCCATGGATGGGCGTCGGCATACAACGAAGTGAAGTCCAACCTTCCGAGTCCAAGTGGCTGTCATGGATGGGGCCGTGGACTTTTGAAATGTTTTTGGCCAAGGCTCAAGACCCCGTCCTGGTGGCCAATCAGCCGGATGGTTACTATTTTATCGGCACTCGCATGACCTTGAAACCCTGGTCCTGGATGGAAATCGGGCTGACCAGGGATATTCAGATGGGCGGTGCGGGAAGATTATCCGGCATTCACGACATTCTCAACACAGTATTTACTGGGGGCGGCGAGCATTCCTTTCAGGGTAGTACCCAGCAAGACATGAGCAATGGGCTGGCCGGCTACGATGTCAGGCTGAATTGTCCCAAGGGCGCGCCTTGCGCCGCGTACTTTCAATGGATGGGGGAGGATTCCTCGGGACATAGCCATCTGCCCAATTCATTCATGACTCTGGAAGGTCTGGAATGGTGGAGTACATCGGGTCGTCACCGTTTGTTCATCGAAAATATGCAAACCTATACTGACAGTTTTCCCTGGAACCCTGTCAAATACGTCGGCAGTGGATACCGCAACTGGGCTTACCCGCAGGGCTTTACCAGTGGCGGTCGCTGGATCGGTTCAAGTTTTGGCGGCGATGCCCGCATTCTCACCATCGGTTGGCTGGATGTTGAAGCCGCGCGACTGTTGAAAGTTTATACCGGCGAAACCAGTACGGCGCTCGGTTCTTATGACCCGAATACCAATGCCACGGGCAATTTGATCGGGCCTCACGGTAGCCTGGTGGGCTTTAGCGCGCAACAGAGTTTCAAGTGGAGTACATGGACCATCACCCCGGAACTGGCTTATACGCATTTGGCACAGGGGATAACGATCGGGGTGAACAAGACCAGCGACATCCGCGGCGGTGTGACTTTCAGCAGGCCTTTGGGGGACTAATTCCATTTCCATTTCAAAGGTAAAACAATCCGTAGGTCTGGCTTAACCAGCGACTTGCTGGCGTTGTTTGCCAGCTTAGTCGAATGGCTATGCAAAGCTAACCAGCGGCTTATGTCACAGTCTTTTATGACTTAGCCGAATGGCTATGCAAAGCTAACCAGCGACTTGGGCATTGTTTTTTGATGCTCTATAACCAACCACTTGGCAACCGTCTTTTGGTTGCTGAGTGAGATGGCTAGTTGTTTCATCAATGACTTGCCCAGCGTCTCTTGCTGGGTTATAACCAGCCATTTTGCCACCGTACTTTGGTGGCTTAGTGGATTGGCTAGTTGTTTCATCAGTCAGCGGGAAGTGATCGCCTCAGACCTACAGAAATATTGATATTCCTTTCTGTTTGACCATTTTTATTAATGCTGTCAGCAAACAACTCACTCGCAACACTCCATAGAGTGTCAAGCTTGTATTCAAATCCCAAGGCGAAATTATCACGATTGCCAGGCCCTCCGCCAGTCTCACCCAATTTAGCGTAGGGCATAAATTCACCCATAGGAAAGCCCAGCTTCACATCGCCACCGTAATCATCGCCAGTTATGGAATTGGTATGCCAATCCGCAAACCCGTTTACGCCTAACAACACGCTACCAATATCCCACCCGTAACCTGCTTCAAGACCTGGATATAATTGATCCATTGTGTGATTGGTAGCTGGGCTACTTGTGTTGTAGCCGATTTTGCCACTTATATAGGCACCGCTGAATTCGCTAGCCTGTACGGCGGTAATGCTCAGTAGCGCGGCTACCACGGCAATAGCTATTGTGCATTTTTTCATTATTATCTCCTTTATAGAAACCAGTTTCAGTACCATCCCAGTAATCTGATCAATCAGATTATGGATAACTTTACGCCAAAAGAACAATTGCTGCCAGTTGTATGTAAATTACAACTCAAAAACCAAGCGCTTAACAGAGTTTCAAATGGAATGCATGGACCATCGTCCCTGAAGTGGCCTATACCCATTTGGCGCATGGCATTTCGATCGGGTCGAATAAAATCACCGACATCCGCGGCGGTGTGACTTTTAGCAGGCCGTTGGGGGACTAAACCCGGGCTTCAAGGCGCGAAATGAACCGGTTAAATCGCTCACTATTCGATGCAATAATCTTTCAAATTCTGGCACGGGCAATGCCATTCCGAACAGGAACCCCTGGAATGCCATGCATTCGTGGTGTTTCAGGAAAGTCAGCTGTGCCTGTGTTTCGACTCCTTCAGCAATGACATTCAGGTGGAAATTTGTCGCCAAATCGATAATGGTTTGCACCAGCATCGCATCGCTGCCATCGTTTGTGATTCCTTGCACAAAACTTTGATCGATCTTGAGTTGGTCCAGCGGCAGCTGTTTCAAATAGGACAGCGACGAATAGCCGATGCCGAAATCGTCAATGGACAGGCCAAGCCCCAAGGCTTTGAGCGCGTGCATTTTTTCAATTGTGGCAGCCATATCTTCCAGCATCACGCTCTCGGTCAATTCCAGTTTCAAGCGTGAGGGATCAACCTGATGCGCTTTTAGAATATCCGCCACGCTATCCACAAAACCGGAAATGGCAAATTGTTTTGCGCTGACATTGACTGCCAGCGTCAATTTGCGCGTTTGATCGCTTTTCGCCCACAATGCCAGTTGCTTGCAGGCGGTATTCATCACCCAGTCACCGATCTCGAGTATCAGTGTGCTTTCTTCAGCAATTGGAATAAATACGCCGGGAAGCACCAAACCGCGATCGGGGTGATACCAGCGCAATAAAGCTTCTGCTCCCGTGGGGCGATGGTTGCTATCCACCTGCATCTGGTAATGCAAATGCATTTCCTGCCGGGCGAGGGCCTGGCGTAAATCGCTTTCCAGCGCAGCGTGTGCGGTCACCTTGTCCTGCAAGACCGGATCAAAAAAACGGACCGAATTGCGTCCGGCACTCTTGGCCTGATACATCGCCATTTCGGCATGCTGAACCAGGACATCCACCGATAAATCATTCCCGCGATACAAGCTGACACCGATACTGGGTGAACTGCGCAACAGATGGTCGTTGCAATGGTAGGAGCGTGCCAGTGACTCGCGGATCTTCTCGGCGACCTGCCCGACCTTGCGCGAAGTATCATCCTGACTGTCGCTGACATCCTCGATCAATACGATGAACTCGTCTGCACCCAATCTGGCCACGGTGTCCATTTCGCGCACGCAGTGCTTCAGCCGGTTAGCTACTTCGATGAGCAATAAATCTCCGCAATCATGTCCGACTGTGTCGTTAAGTATCTTGAATCGATCCAGGTCGATGAGCAATATTGCGCCAAAGCTGCTCAGGCGGGCAGCTTTGGCTAATGTCGCACCGAAGCGCTCGAGAAACAGATGCCTGTTTGGCAACTTGGTGAGTTTGTCATAGGAAGCCAGATTTCGATTTTCTGCCTCGCTTTTTTTGTGTTCACTGAGGTCATTGAAGATGGCAACATAATGGGTGGTTTGCTGCTGCCGGTTTTTTACGGCGGTGATTTTCAACCGCTTCGGATAGATCTCGCCGCACTTGCGCTTGTCGAATATTTCGCCAGTCCATGAACCGGTATGAAGTAATTGCTGCCACATCCCGGCATAAAATGACTTGTCGTGCAGTCCCGAATTCATGATGCGCACATTCCTGCCGATCACTTCGTCCGGGCTGTAGCCGGTGGTATCGAGAAATGCCTGATTGACCCGGACGATATAGGCATCGGCATCGGTAATCATGATCGCATCACTGGTTTCAAAGGCGACTGCCGAAATGCGCAATGCTTCATCGACTTCAGCGGTCAAGTTCATCGTGTTTTTGTCAGTGAATTCCATAGTCAGGCCCCAATCTCGATGATCTCAGTCACAGGCAGTGCCGCGATGTCGTTCAGCTTTTCGTTGCGAGCCGCGTCATTGAGGTAAGTCAGCTCGGAGACTCGTGAATAGAATGCGCTGACGAATACTTCACGGCCCTCGGCATCCCGCCGGCGTATGCCAAACTTCACACGTTTCCGCTCTTTTGCGGGCAGTTTGCCGAGCAGGCTCTTGGTCGCCCAGATTGCACCGCCGCGTGCAAAGTCTGATAACCGCGCTGCATGGTTTATGGTGTCGCCCAGAACAGTGAATTCCACTTTGGTTTCGATGTGGAAGATGCCCAGCCATTCATGCCCTTCATTCAGGCCGGTATTCAGATACAGCTCGTTCATCCAGTTCTTGCGCAGTTGCCATTCCTTGCTGATCTTGCGCATCGTTGATTTCATTTCCTGCGCGCACATCAGCGCGTTGAAGATGTAGTTGCAGTCCGGCTGCGGGAAAAAATAGTAGACCATGCCATCGCCCACATGCTTGCCGTGTGTCCCGTAATACTTGCGAAAGATGGGCTCCATGGAGGCCCATATCTGATTGATGAGCTCGAAATATTCCTCGGGTGGCAACTCGGTGCAAATGCGCACTGAACTTTGCAGGTCGGCCACCAGCACGGCGACATCCGTCAGCACGGGCAGGTGTTTTTTCAGCAGGTTGCGAATCACCTCATCGCGTCGTTCCAGTAATCCCAGCAAGCTGTCACTATCGGCGTGGCTGGGGAGATGGATGAACAGAATTCCTTCGCGGTAATAGGAAGCATAGACGTTGTAGTGAACAATCTCGTCGTTTTCCAGACGCAGGGTAAGCGGCAGTTGCACCAACGTGCCATTGGGGCGGAATTCGGCCAGATTCTCATCCGGCGCTTGTCCGGGTGCAGCGTCGGCCTGACCGCTCAGTATATTCATCAGGTCGTTTCGCGAAAAACGGCCCTTGCCCAGCAACAGATAAAATTGAAGCAACTCTTCGCGGTTGGCACCGTTCCGCCCAAGCCTGCCATTGAGCAGGTAAGACAGGGCGTTGCGGTCCTTGATGTCCGCAGGCAGATTTTCGAATGCACCCAGCAACTCGGTGCGCGCCTCTTCGTTGAACCAGGTGATCTCGAAGTTGTAGTTGACCATGTAGGCCGGGTAGGGGATATGGTCAACCGTGAGCCGGAGTACATTCGATTTGGCTGCCACCACGATCTGAGGCGTGTTTTTTTTATCGGGTGTTTTTGGATGTGCAGAAGATTCTGTGACCGGTGATTGCGTGGTGCTGATTTGTTGCGCAGGTATTTTCTCAGGTGCAGGGAATCCGTCCAGTTCGAGTTGTCTGGCAATATCTGCCATGGCATAACCTTCCTTCTTCAATTGGTTGATGCGTTCCAGGCGTGCCAGGACCTCTTGTGGGAAATAGCCTATCTGCCGTGCACTGGTCGAGGCGCCGGGTTCCGGATTTTTCACCAGTGGGCGAGGCAACAATCCGAGCGAGATATAGTTGTTCAAGGTTGCCCGGGAAATATTTGCAGCTTGCATCACTTCAAAGCTCGTCAGCATGATTTGGACAGACCTCTTTATCTGATTGGACTGTCCACATTATAACTATTGGACAGTCCATGTCAAGTGATATTTACACTAAGTTATCTGGACATCCTGCTGCATACAAATTAAATTATTTAACTGTGCAACGGAATTTACATGGAATTAATTGGTATTAAATTGGACAGTACAAGTAAATATAGTATTAGACAGTCCAAATATACATATGGACTGTCTAATTATGCGCTCTCCGTGCCCTGGCCGGAACTACGATCATTAGATTGATTGAGGTTGAGTATGCCGGTCATAAGCATCCGTGCTTCAGATCATTGAATGGATGCAACCGTTAGGTAAGGTCCGCCCAGATGCATTTGGTGCGCAAGCGCACCCTACAA
>DIYV01000196.1:0-2279 GCA_002429165.1 Gallionella sp. UBA6045
AAGATGGTGCAGGATGCCGAAGCACATGCCGAGGATGACCGCAAGGCGCTGGAACTGGTGACCGCGCGCAATCAGCTGGACTCGCTGATCCACTCCACGCACAAGTCGCTGAAGGAATATGGCGAGCATCTGAGCGCTGAGGAAAAGTCTGCCATCGAAGCCGCCCTGAAGGAAGCCGAGGCAGTCGTCAAGACCGACGACAAGGATGCCATCGAAGCCAAGGCCGAGGCACTCGCTACCGCGGCGCAAAAGCTCGGCGAGAAGATGTACGCCGCCGAGCAGGCCAAGGCGCAGGCCGGTGAAGCCGGTGCCGCATCCGGTGCGGAAGCCAAGAAGAATGAAGGCGATGTGGTGGACGCAGAGTTCACCGAAGTGAAGGACGAAAAGAAGTAAGGTACTATAAAGGCTGAAGGCTGGATGCCGGGATTAAACCGGTCTCCAGCCTTTTACGTGTTCCATTTATCACAAGCATTTAGTCACCGAATATGTCAAAAAAAGATTATTACGAAGTGCTCGGCGTCAACCGCGATGCTTCCGAAGAAGAAATAAAAAAGGCTTATCGCAAGCTGGCGATGAAGCATCACCCGGACCGCAATCCGGACAACCCGAATTCCGAGGAACATTTCAAGGAAGCCAAGGAAGCTTATGAAATATTAAGCGATGGGCAAAAGCGTGCCGCTTACGACCAGCATGGCCATGCCGCATTCGAATCCGGCGGCGGCAACCCGTTTGGTGCCGGTGCGCAGGGCTTCGATTTTTCCGACATCTTCGGCGACATCTTCGGCGGCGGACGCGGTGGCGGCGGGCGCAGCAGTGTGCAGCGCGGTGCCGACCTGCGCTACAACCTCGAGATCACACTTGAAGAAGCCGCTCGCGGCACCGAGACACAGATACGCGTCCCGACCATGGCGGAATGCGACACTTGCCACGGTTCCGGCGCAAAACCGGGAACCAGCCCGACCACTTGCACCACCTGTGCCGGTCATGGCCAGGTGCGCATGCAGCAGGGTTTCTTTTCCATCCAGCAAACCTGCCCGCGCTGTCACGGCACCGGCAAGATGATCACCTCACCGTGCAAAAGCTGTAACGGGAACGGACGCATCAAGCAGCACAAGACACTGTCGGTAAAAATTCCGGCCGGCGTGGATAACGATGATCGCATCCGTCTGACCGGCGAGGGCGAGCTTGGGGTAAACGGCGGGCCTCCGGGCGATTTATATGTAGTGATGCACACCAAGCCGCATGCGATGTTCCAGCGCGACCACAACGACCTCCATTGCGAGATGCCGATCAGTTTTACCACGGCCGCACTGGGCGGTTCGATCGAGATACCCACGCTGGATGGGGTGGCGACGATCAAGATCCCGGCCGAGACCCAGAGCGGCAAGATATTCCGCCTGCGCGGCAAGGGCATCAAGGGTGTGCGCAGCGCGAGCCATGGCGATCTGCATTGCCACGTTGCGGTGGAAACCCCGGTTAACCTGACCGACCGCCAGAAGGAACTGTTGCGCGAGCTCGAATCGATCAACGATAAAGACAATGAACGCCACAATCCGCGTGCGCGCTCCTGGATGAACAAGGTCAAGGATTTTTTTGCGGCATGATCATCATTTGAATCACATCAATCGGCCGGGCATGCTCTTCCGCCCGAATTGATTCTGTCAAATCCCGGGCGGAATACTGCTAAAATGACCGCCCGATTTGACATTGCTTCTGCCAGACTTCGATCCTCTGCCAAAATATAATTTCAGCATCATGACCCGAACGACCGTATCCAGATTAAAAGCATTTTCCATACATCTGATCATCAGTGCGGCCATCGCCGCATCAGTGATCGCGCTCATGTTGCTGCTCTGGTACAAACCACCGTTTTTCTCGGCGCTCGGCGGAAAGCACATCCTGCTGATCCTGCTCGGTGTAGACGTCACGATCGGGCCGCTGATCACCCTGATCATCTTCAACCACCTGAAGAGCCGCAAAGCGCTGACTTTCGATTTGTCGGTGATCGCGATCCTGCAAGCTACAGCACTGATCTACGGCATGAGCGTGCTGTTTCATGCGCGTCCGGTATTCGTGGTATTCAGCGAAGGTTCCTTTGACCTGATCACTGCCAACATGTTGAGCCAGCAGGATATTGCCCAGGCCAAGGATCCAGCCTACCGTACCCTTCCGCTTACCGGTCCGGTTTATGTGTATTCGAAAATGCCCCGCGATATCAAGGAAAGCAATGAAGTGTTACTCGGACTGATGTCCGGAAAAGATCTGCCGCAGTTTCCGCA
>DIYV01000196.1:2434-6318 GCA_002429165.1 Gallionella sp. UBA6045
GATGTCGGTTTTGTGCCGCTGCGTGCCAAATTTCAGGATCAGGCTGTATTGCTGGGAATAAGCGATGGCAAGGTGCTGGCGCTGCTGGAAGTCAATCCATGGCCTTCGTCCGCCATGTTCAATCGCGGTAAAAAATAAGCGACAGAATGTTACTTCCCGGCGAAAACTTCGCGCAGAAACACTTTAGCCTGTTCCCATGAATCCTTGTCCGCCTTGGCGTCGTAGGCAATCGGCAGGTTGAATTTTTTGCCCATCACATCGGCGTCCGGATTGGTGAACGCGTGTTTCGCGCCGGGATAGGTGACCACGCGAAAATTCGCTCCCGCGTGTTCCATTTCCTTCTTGAATGCGGCAACCTTGTCGGGCCCTATGGTCGGATCGGCATCGCCGCTGAATGAAATGATGCGTGCCTTGATCGCGCCGGGCTGCGCGGGAGTGGCGGTACCCAGCCCGCCGTGGAAACTCGCCACACCTTTCAGGTCCTCACCAATGCGTGCCATGTTCAGCACGATGCCGCCGCCGAAGCAATAACCGAATGCGGCAATTTCGCCGGCATCCACAGTATTCTGTTCGCGCAATACACGCATGGCCGCCTCAAAGCGCGCCTTCGCCGCCGGCATATCCTTGTAAACCCCTGCAGCCAGTTTGCCTGCATCATCGGGATTGTCGACCACCTTGCCGTTGCCATACATGTCGACCGCCATCGCGGTATAGCCCAGTTCCGCCAGCATGCGCACCCGTTTGCGCGCATACTCGTTTTGCCCCCACCACTCATGCACCACCAGCACCCCGGGACGCTTGCCCTTGATTGCATCGTCGTAGGCGATATAGCCTTTGAGCGTCGTGCCATTCTCTTCATAAACCACTTCCCTGCCCTGCACCGAAGCGTACGCAGAGGGGCTGACCAAACAGCATATCGACATCGCCAAAAACAATTCTTTCATCATCGCTCCTTTGCAAAATCAACTTCACCCTGACCGGCTATCAGCCGGCCGTCCCGTTATCAGGATTTCAGGCTATCCCGTCATCCACCCTCTGCTTCAGATAATGGACATTCATGTTGAGATGGCGAACCTTCTCAATCAGCCGGTCAGTCAACTCGTCGTCCAGAACGAACTCGACCTTGACCGCCAATTCTCCGGCCAATTCGAAAAAGGTATCTTCATGCATACGACCGTGCCTGCCAAACCCTGCAATCGCGCGAAATGCGGAACCTCCATGAACACCCATGGCCTTGGCCTCCTCCAGCAACCATTCATACAACGGCATATCCGAGTGATGCTGTTTTTCACTGGTGTAAAACGAAAGCAGGTTCATGATCGCGCTCCTAAATAGCTCATGCTTGCAGCAGTTTGAAAGTCTGGATACCCAGCACCGTCATCAGCAGTGAACCGCCGAGATGGGTGAAAATGATCGCCGAACCCCAGGCATACTGGCCACGCAACAGCAGCGTGACGGTCTCTGCGGAAAAGGTGGAGAAAGTTGTCAGCCCGCCGAGAAAGCCGGTGATGATGAGCAGCCGCCATTCCGGCGACAGTCCCGGATAGTGCGAAAAAAAAGCCACCGCGAGGCCGATCAGATAACCGCCGAGCAAATTGGCAGCCAGGGTTCCGAGCGGCAACTCCGGCAGTACCGGATTCAGCCACAGCCCCAAACCCCAGCGCAGGCATGCGCCGAATACAGCTCCGGTTCCTATGGCGAGAAAAGTGTAAAGCATCGATACGGCCCCGATAAAATCACGTCATTCATGAATTGCATCTGCGTCATTCTACAACACGCACCAGCGCAAAACCTCCGCCCGGCGTGCGGAAATTGGTGGTCTGTCCCTGATACAGCCGCGCGGCAACAAGCTGAATTTGTCCGTTATACACATAGCAGCGCACGTCATACTTGAGCGACAACGCATCGGTGCCATTCACACACAGGGCGCGCTCACCCGGCGGTGCCAATTTTTGTGCAACATAGTCGCCCTGCAAAATCTCGGCAAAAACACGTTTGGTCAGGTTCGCGCCGCGATAAGTGCCTTTGCTGCCATATCCGCTGCGTGGTTTGAAGAATAAGCTTTTACGTTCAGTCCAAAGTTCAGCTTCCATATCGGGACTCACGATAAAGGTATGCGGCACCCCTGCTTGCAGCGTGGTGATGTCAGCCTCATCTGCACCCAGTGCGCGCAAGCCTTGCTCATCGGTCAGCCGCGCCAGATTGTGTTTGTCCCCGTATTTCACGTAAGCCTGAGGATGCGGGGTCAGTACCACGCGCCCGCTCTCATATGCCTTGTTCAGCACGGGATACTGTTGCAAGGAAAAATCAGTCAGGCGGTTGTACACCATATCGATTTTTTCATTGCCGGAGTACAAACCGTCTTCGCGCGCCTTGAATGCCGCGGGATCCGCGACATATACCGCCAACCCGGCGTTTTCCAGCATGCGCTGTGCCAGCAGGAACTCGGGATAAAGATATTGTTCTTCCGGTTTTTCATCGACGATGGCGATGTTCCTGAATGGCGCGGAGCCGCGTTCCAAGCGCCATTCGCTGCGAAACATCGCCAGAAAGGCCGGTTCGAGATTCTCGATGGCGACCGTTTTGCCGGGCAGGTCGCTGTCGCGCTGGCTGGCTATCAGCAACTCGTTGATAAATGCGCCGCCGGCGTTGGTGTTGATCTCGATCAGGTGCACGCCCTGTTCGTTGAGATGGAAATCGTAGCCGAAGAACACGCCTTTGGCTTTCTGCTTTGTTTCATCGCCTGCCGCTTGCCAGCCCGCAAGTCCAACCACCTGCTCCACCGCAGAGACCACCCCGTGCATCTTGCGCAATTGGGCAGGGGAAATATACACCGGCACATCGGCAAACAATTGCGGGCAACGCTCCGTCACCAGCCTGTGCCATGCATCACCCTGCGCCCGCAACGCTTGCTGCAGTGCATCCTGATTCAATTTTGCCGCATCGCAATCGGCATTTAACCGTTCCGCTTCGACCACTTATTTTCTACCCAGTAACGCAGCTTTCAAATCGGACTGCACCGGCTCCGAACCGAGCCATATCTTCAGCAACGCACGATGGAACATCTCCCCGACTATCGTGCCGTAAGTGACACCGTTCACGCTGATCTGCGTCCCGATGGACGGCAGATAATCCATCGTGATCACATCGCCCGAGCGGATATCCTGCACCTGATGGAAAATATCGCTCATCTGCCTGATCTGATCGTCCATCATCGCCATTTCCGCTTTCGTATGATTCGCCTCGATCGCCTCAAGGAATGCATTCAAAAATCTCTTTTGGCCCAGATCGCGCAGCATGAACAACGCGATACGCTGCGGGTCCGCAGCCGTGATGATTGCGCTCGCGTCAGTCTGCTTTGCCGGGAGATACAGCGCCGCGACATACACCTTGAAAAAAAACTTGGTGCGCAAACCGGCGCCGTTCAGCACCAGATCCTGATTGCCGACATTAACGCTGTCCGCCAGTTTTACCCCCGCCACCTCGACCGCGCCCGCGTTCCAGCTCAGCAACAAACAGCAGATCAGCAACAATATTTTTTTCATTTTCGTTCTTTCAGTCTGGATGAATCATCAGGATTTCGGGTCGGTCCTTATCATTGTCCCGTAGGAGTGAGCCCTGCGTGTGTTGTTGGGGCTTCAGCTCCTTACAACCACGGCGTACTCCTTGCGGGTGCTGCCCGCGACCGACTCCACTATTACACACAATCAATTCTTTCGCGGGCATGGCCCGCTCCTACAACGCTTCGAAGATGCCCGCCGCGCCCATCCCCGTCCCTATGCACATCGTCACCATGCCGTATTTCAATTTGCGCCTGCGCAGTCCGTGCAGCAGCGTTGCGGTGCGGATTGCGCCGGTCGCGCCGAGCGGATGGCCCAGCGCGA
>DIYV01000182.1:0-312 GCA_002429165.1 Gallionella sp. UBA6045
CGAGCGAATCATGGTGCGGCTGCCTCCAGTGTCACGCAACCGTTGATCCACGAGGAGGAGATGTCATTTCGCACACCAGCCGTACCAGAGGGAACTGCGGTGGCGGTGACGGTAACGACGATAGCTGTCCGGGCACCGCCAATGATGACGCGAGGGTTGCTGATCGTCACTGTGTTGGTTGCGCCGTTATATGACACGGTGATTGTTTCCCACCAATGCCCGTCATAAGTCCTGGCCATATTCTGCGTGACCGGCCCAGCGTCCTTGCCGGGTATAAAATTCAGCGTTATTGGGTAGTAATCAGAATTACAT
>DIYV01000182.1:492-3927 GCA_002429165.1 Gallionella sp. UBA6045
CCCTGTTGCGCTGCCCGATATCGAGCAATAATTCACAGCGGTCACGGTAGCTGTCAACGTCCTGTCACACGCCTGCGTCTGATAAGTGTCAACCGTCTTGGCGCACTGATAATTGGTGAACTCATCCGCCAGCACCACGCGACCAACCGTGCATTGCTGATTGGCAGTCCCCATGAACTCACTGCAAATCTTCGTGGTTGGCGGGGGTTCGACTGTCTTATTCACGCACCCGGTAAATGTGCCTGCAGCATTGGGGTCGGCAATGCCCAAAGAGGATGTCGCCAACGCGGGTGCGTTTGCAACGATAGCCCTGGAAGCGGCGAACAGGCTTGGTGGAACGCTAATCACGGGACGAGCCGATTTGCTGCTCATCATCCAATTGATTGCATCGCAGTTTTGTTGCAGGAACGGGTCTGGATTGGCGTTACCGTTTTGGCAGTCGGATATTTTGGATTGACCGGCAGAGATCGTGTTGCCATCGCCGTTCTGGAAAAGCGAACTCTCCGGTGCAGTGCCGCTGGAATTGTAGTAGGTCGGATTGAATTGGTTGATCGTAGAAGACACCCCACCACCGGACACCGTAGCCGCTGCTCCCGCCTGAGCGCTTGCCGCCAAAGCCTGAGCATCTTCAAAAGCCTGTTGTGCCGGAGTAACAGCTATCGAGACAGAAGACACCGCACACAAAAAGATTCCCGCCAACCACCGATCCCCACTCATTGAATACCTCCCCCGATTCTGCGGTTAAACGCCTGTGCCGCCTGCGCAAATTGAGGCGACGTTCTCTCGATCAAATCCAGCGCATAGTCCTGGCCAACATCACCCGTCACCTTCACGAATCGGGCGGCCTGCGCGCACCCGCCGGTCATTTGTTCGCCGGCATTGGGTTGTGCGATCACCAGCGCCGGAACCCGGGTGACTTTGAATTGAGTAAAGGCAGGAGGATTGACGCTGACCTCAACACGACGCTCGCCGATTAACCTGGCAACATGCTTCGACATCTCCATCATCTTGTCGCCCTTGAAGCCACGGAAGACGATGTGTGCACCGGTCTTTTCTGACTGAACCACGATGCGTTCAAGGCTCTCTGGCGGCATCGAAAACGACACGAACACCATCAGATCGTGCGTGGCGGCATTGATTGGCAATACAGGCGGCTTGCCGAACTGATGCGCCAGATCTGACGGCGAGGCGGTCACGGCGGGTTGTGGAAAGTTTTCCAGCCTGGGCGCATCCGGGCGGCGCTGGCGCTCAAACTGTTGACTCACCTCTTTCAGGATGCGATTCGATCTCTCCATATCTGTTTCCGCAACTGCATACGGCATCAGTGAGGCCAGCACCGTGAAGAGCAGGGCGCGGTGTGCGGGGTTGTGGCTCATCAAAACGCCCCCTGACAACAGCTACGTTTGCGGAAAATCATGTAGGCAAAGTCTTCACCTGCACCGGGTATTTCCTTGCCCGCTCCCCAAAGGATTGTTGACCGGCCCAGCGGCTGGCAGCATTTCCCGTCAATCTTGTTTTGCGCCACCGGAAAGTGCATCTGGTATTTGTAGTTGGTCTTGTCCATCAACATTTGAGGGTAGTACCCGCACAGACCGGCATCACCGGAAGCAGCCCACATCAAGCCTTCGCGGTGCATCTTGGCGATGAGGCGCGACACAATCAGACTCGATGCCTGCACGCCGCCGATATGGGCGGCCACATTGCCATTAAGCGGGTACATCGATCCCTGACAACCGGCGCACCAGAAAAGCTCGTTTCTTCCGAATCCAATGGTGGAAGCAACACAGTCCACGCCACAGGCGAGTTTTGACACCAGGTTGCCGAACAGGAATGAATCGGGATTGAGGATGGCGGTCAGTTCGTCATCATTCCAAAGCGGATCGAATTCGGTCATATATACAAGATCGAACACATTTTGCTCAAGGCACGGGCTATCCAGCACTGCGCCTATCAACACCATCACAGGATCGATGTACCAGTGTGCTTGATAGAACGAACTGGTACCCGAGTGATCTTTCTTCGTTTGAGCGCCGTGGGGGGCATTGAAGCCGGGATCGAGTTCAACCCCGCCCATCGCGCTCAAGCAGAATGGCTTGCGCACCACATCGACGTGACGCACAGGTTCCCAAAAGCTGAATTTCACCCCAAAGTTAAGGCCGCACACACAAACGGGAGATCCGCCCACATTGGGCGTGTCCTCCTGCCCGGTCGAGACGGAGACGGAGATGGCGCCTCCGCCAAATATCATCGGAAACGCGCAACTCCAACAGATGTCGGTGACCAGATTGGGAAACTTCCCCTGACAATCCAAAGACGCATTTGCATTCTGCGAGCACACCAGCAAAGCCAGCGCGCCAAGCAACGCTCTAGTAACGTAGTTCATCAATCCTCAACCTCTTTCCTTCCTGACGGACTATGGCGGGCACTTGCGTGATTGCGAAGCGCTTGATCAGCTTGCCGCCCTGGTCGAAATACACTGTGGATTTCCATTTGCGCATTAACGCCAGCGGCTCACCGGCTACCAATACAATCTTCACTGGCCTATCAGACGTGGCCGCGATCTTCTTGCCGAATGAGAGTTGCTTTTCATCGCGTCCGTCCACAAACAGCAGGTAACTATTCCACCCGATGTAATCGAGCGGATTGACCCGTGTGCCGCGCGCATAAAGGACTTTGCCTGTTGCATCCACGATGTCTTTTTCCGTCACCACGGACGGGTCGTAGTAGTGCGTGCCGGCCGTCTCTGTAGATTTGAACCCGGCCAGCGGCCTCGGATGTTCGATATTGGAAACGACTTTGTTTTTGTAGTCTTCCTGATACTTGGCCAACTCACCCGATTGCTCCATCTGTTTTAATTTGGACGTAATCAATTCAAGCACGTCGCGTTCCACAATCTCGTAAGTCGGGCCGACCACACCCAAGTCATCGGCCAGAACAGCGAACGACATTGGGAGCAGCGCAACGAGAAGCGCCGCCGAAACAAGCCCGCGCCTCATTTGGTCACGTCCACCATGTGCCACTTCAGCTTGAACGGAATCTCAAGGCACAAGCTGCCTCGCAGGGCCGGAGCGATCCGCCGGATTGTCCACATCACATCATTGGCAGTGTCACCCTCTGCCGCAAGCCAGGGTATGGCATCCGAAGTCGCATACCAATCACCGTTGTCGTATCGGCCAACGATCACGTCAATCACTTCCACTTCCGCTTTAATCTCTTTTAACAATGGGCTTACCCTTACTTTGTTGGTGTAACTTGATGAGCAACCGGCTTCCGGGTTTTGTGGTGCCGGACCGGATGCCGGCAACATCTGCATCCGGTTTGCTGGCGCTCTTTTTTGATGACCGTTTCCCAGACTTCCTGGCGGTCGGCGATGGCTCATTCTTTTCAGTAAGCTGAAAGACTTCCTCGAAACTGGATGCAGGGGCGGATGCGGCA
>DIYV01000095.1 GCA_002429165.1 Gallionella sp. UBA6045
GCCAGCGTGAAGCTGCCGAAAGATGGTAAAGTATTCATCAGCGTGCGCGAAGCCGACAAATCCGGGGTGGTGGAAATTGCCCGTTCGCTGGTGCAGCTCGGGTTTACCCTGCGGGCAACGCGGGGCACGGCGGCGGTGATCAGCGCGGCGGGCATTGCGGTGGACGTGGTAAACAAAGTCGCCGAGGGCCGTCCGCATGTCGTGGACATGATCAAGAACCGCGAGGTCAGTCTTATCATCAACACGGTGGACAGCAAGCCGTCCGTGATGCGCGATTCCTATTCCATCCGGCACGCTGCCCTGCAAGGCCGGGTAACGTATTACACTACACTGGCCGGGGCTCGCGCCGCCTGTGTCGGGATGCAGCATTTGACCGATCTGAGCGTTTATGATTTGCAGAGTCAGCACAAAAGACTAACATCTGGTCACTAGTTGTTGGTTTTTGGTTAATATGAATAACGCGAGCATTGCATGGCCATTCGGCCAAGCTGGAAAAATACTCCGGCAAGTCGCTGGTCAAGCGACAGCACCAACTAACGAACAACGTCTAACGACTAATAACTGACGATCAAGAGAGTTTCAATATGAGTAAAATCCCATTAACCGTATTGGGCGCAGAGAAATTGCGTGCAGAGTTGCAGAATCTCAAGACGGTAGAACGTCCCAAGGTGATCAGCGCCATTTCTGAAGCGCGCGCGCAGGGCGACCTGTCGGAAAATGCAGAATACGATGCTGCCAAGGAAAAACAGTCGTTTGTCGAAGGCCGTATCGTCGAGCTGGAATTCAAACTGGGCAGTGCGCAGATCATCGATCCCAAATCACTGAACGCCGATGGACGCTGCGTGTTCGGTTCGACCGTGATACTGGAAGACGTAAACAATGGCGATGTCGTTACGTACCAGATCGTCGGTGATGACGAGGCGGATATCAGGCACAGAAAAGTTTCCATCAGTTCCCCGATCGCCCGTGCGCTGATCGGCAAGTACAGCGGCGATATCGCGGAGGTGCAGGCGCCGGGCGGGGTGCGGGAATATGAAGTCGTAGAGGTTCAGTACATCTAAAAATCCAAAATTGCGTCGCCATACGTTGTTGTGCTTAAAAAATCTTGCTCACATATAAGGCATATGCGTCGCTGCGATTTTTTGCGCACGCCTAGTCTGGCTTAGCAATTTTGAATTTTACGTCAGTGATACTGGCTTAACCGCGATTTCCCAATTGCTTCTTGGTCAGCGGCTTCTTGCCTTTGTGGCGCGGCATTTTCTTGATCTCGATCAAATGCGCATCCGGGTTGGGTTGATAGATCACCAGAATTTTCCCGATGTGTTGTACCGGAGCGGCGTTGAGTTGTGTGCAGATGGTTTCCAGCATGGTCTCGCGCAGCGCACGATCACCGCCCATGACGCGAATTTTGATGAGTTCATGGGTTTTCAGCGTCAGTGCGATTTCTTTCAGCACCGATTCAGTCAAACCCGCGTTGCCTATGATTACCGTCGGACTGAGGGCATGTGCGCGGCCTTTGAGGGCAAGGCGTTCGGATACGGTAAGAGATAACATGATGAGCTTTCAGATAGAGGGCGGGGATTCTAAACGATGAAGCCTTCCAAGACCAGCAAACAATGGATGCGCGAGCATGTCAACGACCCTTTTGTGCAACTTGCGCAGAAGGACGGCTACCGCTCCCGCGCGGCATACAAGCTGCTGGAGATCGACGCCAAGGATCATTTGCTCAAGCCCGGGACCGTGGTGGTGGATCTGGGTGCGACGCCGGGCGGCTGGTCGCAGGTTGCGGCAGCCAAGGTGGGGCGCGGGGGAAAGGTGATCGCGCTGGATTTGTTGCCGCTCGACCCATTGGCAGGAGTGGATTTCATCCAGGGCGACTTCCGCGAGGATGCCGTGCTTAAGCAGTTGGAAGGTTTTTTGCACGGCAAGCCGGTGGGACTTGTAATTTCCGATATGGCGCCCAATATGTCAGGCGTGGCCTCGGCAGATCAAGCTCGTGCCATGCATCTTGCGGAGCTGGCGATGGATTTCGCGCTTGAACACCTGAAGCCGGATGGCAGCTTCCTGGTCAAGGTCTTCCAGGGCGCAGGGTTCGAGGATTTCTACAAGTTGATGCGCAATCGATTTACCCGGGTGGTATCGCGCAAGCCCAAGGCATCACGCGACCGCAGCAGCGAACTTTATTTGCTGGGTAGCGGAAAGCTTGAGAAATAGGGCAATACATAGTCTAATGACCAACCTCGGCAGCCGTTGAGCGCCGATTTAAGGAGTAATCTTGAACAACTTTAAGAGCATTGCAGTTTGGATGGTCGTCGCCCTGGTGCTGATGACCGTATTCAATCAATTCAATACCCGCCAGCAGCTGACTACGCAGTCGCAGCTCGACTATTCGCAATTTCTCGATCAGGTTAAGCAGGGACATATCAGCAAGGTGGTCATCGAAGGCCGCAAACTGAAGGCGACGACTTCGGATGGCAAGCAGATCACCAGCTACGCGCCCAGCGATTTGTGGATGGTTTCCGATCTGTTGAAAAACGGCGTGAACGTTCAGGCCAAGCCGGAAGAGGAGCCTTCCTTCCTGATGAACATCTTCGTGTCATGGTTTCCGATGATCCTGCTGATCGCCGTGTGGGTGTTCTTCATGCGCCAGATGCAGGGCGGCGGCAAGGGCGGCGCGTTCTCGTTCGGCAAGTCGCGTGCGCGCCAGCTCGATGAGAGCAAGGAACGCTTCACGTTTGCGGACGTGGCGGGCTGCGATGAAGCCAAGGAAGAAGTATCCGAGCTGGTCGATTTCCTGCGCGACCCGGCAAAATTCCAGAATCTGGGCGGGCGCATCCCGCGCGGTGTACTGCTGGTCGGCAATCCCGGCACCGGCAAGACCCTGCTGGCGAAAGCAATCGCCGGTGAAGCCAAGGTGCCGTTTTTCTCGATCTCCGGTTCGGACTTCGTGGAGATGTTCGTCGGCGTCGGCGCCGCGCGCGTGCGCGATATGTTCGAACAGGCCAAGAAGCAGGCACCGTGCATCGTGTTCATCGACGAGATCGATGCGGTGGGCAGGCAACGCGGTGCGGGTCTGGGCGGCGGCAATGACGAACGCGAACAGACTTTGAATGCGCTGCTGGTGGAAATGGATGGCTTCGAGGGTGCCAGCGGGGTGATCGTGATCGCCGCGACCAATCGTCCCGATGTGCTGGATTCGGCATTGTTGCGTCCGGGCCGTTTCGATCGCCAGGTGGTCGTGCCGTTGCCCGATATACGCGGTCGCGAGCAGATTCTGATGGTGCACATGCGCAAGGTGCCGGTTGCCCAAGACGTCAAGGGCGATATTCTGGCGCGCGGCACCCCGGGCATGTCAGGCGCGGACCTGGCGAATCTGGTCAACGAGGCTGCCTTGTTTGCGGCGCGGCGCGGCAAGCGCTTCGTCGAGATGGATGATTTCGAGTCTGCGAAAGACAAGATCATGATGGGTGCGGAACGTCGCTCCATGGTGATGCCCGAGGAAGAACGCCGCAATACCGCCTATCACGAATCCGGCCATGCGGTGGTCGCCAAACTGCTGCCGAAAACCGATCCGGTACACAAGGTCACCATCATTCCGCGCGGGCGTGCGCTGGGATTGACCATGCAATTACCGGCGGAAGACCGCTACAGCTTGGATAAGGTGCGCATACTCGACACCATCGCCGTGTTGTTCGGCGGCCGTATCGCCGAAGAGATTTTCATGCACCAGATGACCACCGGCGCTTCCAACGATTTCGAACGTGCCACGGCCATGGCGCGGAGCATGGTGACCCAGTGGGGGATGTCTGATGCGCTCGGGACCATGGTGTATGGCGAAAACGAGGGCGAAGTTTTCCTAGGCCGTTCAGTCACCACACACAAGAATATTTCCGAAGCGACCATGCAGAAGGTGGATGCCGAAATCCGTCGCATCATCGACCAGCAATACGCGCTGGCGCGCGGTTTGATCGAAAGCAACCGCGACAAGATCGAGGCAATGGCCAAGGCTTTGCTGGAATGGGAAACCATAGACGCTGATCAGATTAACGACATCATGGCAGGTAACCAGCCGCGTCCACCCAAGCCGCCTGCACCAAGCAGCCAGGCTCAGCCACCCCAGGATCATGCTCCGACTGCGGCTGCTCCGACTGCCGCACCTACGCAACCCGCGCAGGAAACCTGAAACAGATGCAAGCAGCAAGGTTCAAGGTACAAGGTAAAAAAGTACCTTGGTTTTCCTTGCATCTTGCGTCTTGTGCTTTGCACCTGCTTTAAATGGTTCTCCGCTGCGGCCGCTTCCAGTTCGATTTGTCTGGCCCCCTGAACAAGGGGCCTCTGGTCATGGGCATCGTCAACGTCACCCCCGATTCTTTCTCCGACGGCGGGAAACATCTTCAGCGTGATGCCGCACTGGCGCATGCGCAACAGCTGATCGCCGAGGGTGCGGACATACTCGACATTGGTGGCGAGTCGACGCGCCCCGGTGCCAGGCCGGTCAGCATCCAGGAGGAAATGGATCGGGTATTGCCGGTCATCGAGGAATTGCGCGATGCGGCCGTGCCCATCTCGATCGACACTTTCAAACCTGAAGTGATGCTGGCAGCGGTCGCCGCAGGCGCGCAAATGATCAACGACATTAACGCGCTGCAAGATGCCGCTGCAATGAATGCGGTTGCCGCCAGCCATGTCGCCGTGTGTCTGATGCACAAACAGGGCAACCCGCAAACCATGCAGGAACAACCCGTTTATCAGAACGTGGTGGCCGAAGTCAGTGCGTTTCTGGGTGAACGCATCGCTGCTGCCGAAGCCGCGGGCATTCAACGCGATCGTATCGTGATCGACCCGGGCTTTGGGTTTGGCAAGACCTTGGCGCATAATCTGGCCTTGCTTCAGAGATTGAATGAACTGACGGCGCTGGGCGTGCCGGTACTGGCGGGTCTTTCGCGCAAGTCCATGCTGGGTGTTTTGACCGGACAGGAAGTGGCGCTGCGTCTGCCAGCCAGTGTGGCCGCGGCATTGATCGCGGTGCAGCACGGGGCAAACATCGTGCGCGTACATGATGTGCGCGCGACAGTGGATGTTTTGAAAATATGGAATGCGGTGAAGACTCCTGTGTAAATCCATTTCGCGGGTGCATCGCGGAGTTGCGCTGCATCCCGAAATTCTGAATTTTAGAGGCGTCCGATGGGAGGGATTGAATGAGTAGAAAATATTTCGGTACCGACGGTGTACGCGGACGGGTAGGTGAACATCCGATCACGCCACAGTTCGTCATGCATCTGGGCTATGCGGCTGGCAAGGTGCTGGCAAACATGGGTGACACGCCCGGCGAACGCACGGGCGTGTTGATCGGCAAGGACACGCGCATTTCCGGCTACATGCTGGAATCGGCTCTGGAGGCCGGTTTGATCGCGGCAGGGATCGATGTGTATCTGGCCGGGCCGGTGCCAACCCCGGCCGTGGCCTATCTGACCCGCGCGTTGCGCCTGCAGGCAGGTATCGTGATTTCGGCGTCGCACAATCCGTTCGAGGATAATGGCATCAAGTTTTTCTCGGCTCATGGCACCAAGCTGCCTGACGAAACCGAGCGCGCCATCGAGGCGGCATTGGATGAGGAAATGCACACCAATTCCTCGGAAGGGCTGGGCAAAGCCAAACGCATCGATGATGCGGTCGGCCGCTATATCGAATTCTGCAAGAGCACCTTTCCCACAGAGCTGGATTTGCGCGGTCTGAAGATCGTGGTGGACAGCGCGAATGGCGCGACCTACCACATCGCTCGACACGTTTTCCACGAACTCGGTGCCGATGTCATCGCTATCGGCGCGCAACCGGACGGCAGGAATATCAACGACGGTTATGGCGCGACGGCGCCGGATAATTTGCGCAGGGCGGTGATCGAGCACAAGGCGGATATCGGCATCGCGCTGGATGGCGACGGCGACAGGCTGGTGATGGCGGACAGCGAGGGCAAGCTCTATGACGGCGACCAGTTGCTGTACGTGATCGCCAAACATCGTCAGGCGCAGGGGAAAATGCATGGCGGTGTGGTCGGCACGCTGATGACCAACCTGGCTTTTGAACATGCCATGCAGAAGCTTGGCATTCCCTTCAAGCGCGCCAAGGTGGGCGACCGCTACGTGATGGAATTATTGCAGCAACAGGGCTGGCAACTCGGCGGGGAAAATTCCGGGCATATCATTTGTCTGGACAAGCACAGCACCGGCGACGGCATCATCTCCGCGCTGCAGGTGCTGCATGCATTGCGTGACTATGGACAAAGTCTCGCAGAAGCGGCGGGAGATTTGCATATGTACCCGCAGGTGCTCATCAATGTGCGGGTAGCCAGGGGCGTGGATTGCCTCGGTCACAATCAGGTAAAGACGGCGGTGTCCGATGCCGAGCAGGTTCTGGACGGAAAAGGCCGAGTGCTGTTGCGCCCGTCGGGCACCGAGCCTTTATTGCGCGTGATGGTTGAAGGCGAAGACCGGCAACTGGTGGAACAATCAGCGCAGCGCATCGCTGATGTGGTACGAAAACTGGCAACGAGCTGATTCAAACAGGATGTTGCCTGTAGTTCGATAAAACGTTCGTCTTCCAGTTGGCAATCGCCCATTCCAATAATTGTTCAACCGTTCCGTGTTGTAATTTAGCCGGTGGTACTTGACGTAAAAATACCAGTACATCAAAAAAAGTGGCAACCGCGTTGTTTTTTCCGACAGGTTGGGCAAGGGTTTGTTTGCTGAGTTTTTGGCCCTGTGCATTCACAGCGACGGGCAGGTGCATATAGGCCGGGGTGGTCAGTCCGAGAAGTTGTTGCAAATAGATCTGGCGCGGAGTGGAGTAGAGCAGGTCAGCCCCGCGTATCACATCGGTGATCCCCTGCGCGGCATCGTCCACCACTACAGCAAGCTGGTAGGCAAACAATCCGTCGGCGCGCAATACGACGAAATCGCCCACCTCGGTTGCCAAATCCTGTGCGATGTTTCCCTGCATCCTGTCATTAAAGGCGATACGTGTATCGTTGACGCGCACTCGCCAGGCCCGCGCAACATTGCCTTGCGCCATGCCACTGCGGCAGGTGCCGGGATAGACCAACTCATCGCCGCGCTGTAACGCGGAGTCTGCGATCTCCTTGCGGCTGCATGCACGGGGATACACCGCGCCGGCATCTTTCAATCGATGAAAAGCCTCTTCGTAGACGGCAGCGCGCCGGCTTTGGTAAATGATATCTTCATCCCAGTGCAGGCCATACGCTTCCAGCGTGCTGAGGATTTCATCGGCTGCGCCCTTGACGGTACGCGGTGTGTCGAGGTCTTCGATGCGCACCAGCCACTTGCCCTGATGATGTTTGGCATCAAGAAAACTGCCGATGGCGGCGACCAAAGAGCCGAAATGGAGGGGGCCGGTAGGGGAGGGCGCGAAACGCCCCCGATAATCAGAACGTTCCATTACCTACTGTGCAGCCAATCTGATGGGACTGCTAGCCATTTCACTTGGTTGCCAAAATACGGCAACCAAGTGCCTGGTTATGCAGCGTCGCGTGCTCGTTCATTCCTCGCCTACCTGTGAGGTATGTCTCGTCATTCACTGCGCGGCTCCTTGCATCTTGGCTTGCTCGTGACGGTACTGAATCGTTCATTGGAATTCGCGGATTTTGCGGGTTGAACTAACCCGGCCAACAGGAGGTTAGCTCATTGAAGTTTCATCAAGCGCGGTAGCTGAACAGCAGAAGTTATGTCAGGCGGGAACCGCCTCTTCGGCAAACACCAGTTTTACTTTGCCGTCCGCATCGACATCGACCGTCACCTGACCGCCGTTGGCCAGTTTGCCGAACAGCAGTTCGTCGGCCAGGGCCGAGCGTATGGTGTCCTGGATCAGGCGCGCCATCGGGCGTGCGCCCATCAGCGGATCGAAACCCTGTTCGGCCAAATGGTCCTTGAGCGCGTCGGTGAATACAATTTCCACTTTCTTCTCATGCAACTGCTCTTCGAGCTGCATCAGGAATTTGTCCACCACGCGGAGGATGACTTCGTGATCCAGCGGCGCGAAGGAGATGATGGCATCCAGACGGTTGCGGAATTCCGGCGTGAAGGTGCGCTTGATGTCCATCAATTCGTCACCGCTCGCACTGCTCTTGGTGAAGCCGATCTGGCTCTTGTTCAGGGCCTCCGAACCGGCATTGGTGGTCATGATGATGACCACGTTGCGGAAATCGGCCTTGCGCCCGTTGTTGTCGGTAAGCGTGCCGTGATCCATCACTTGCAGCAGGATGTTGAATATATCCGGGTGTGCCTTTTCGATCTCGTCCAGCAGCAGCACGGCATGAGGCTGTTTGCTGATCGCCTCGGTGAGCAGTCCGCCCTGGTCGAAACCTACGTAGCCGGGCGGCGCGCCGATCAGGCGCGACACGGCGTGGCGTTCCATATATTCGGACATATCGAAACGGTGCAGCGGCATGCCCATTGCATAGGCGAGTTGCCGCGCCACTTCGGTCTTGCCGACTCCGGTCGGGCCGGAGAACAGGAAGCTGCCGATCGGTTTTTGCGGGTTGCCCAGACCGCTGCGCGACATCTTGATGGCGGTGGCCAGCGCGTCGATCGCCTTGTTCTGGCCGAAGACTACTGCTTTCAGATCCCGATCCAATGTCTTCAGGGTGTTGCGATCATCCGAGGAAACGCTGCGCGGCGGGATACGCGCGATCTTGGCAATGATCTCCTCGATCTCGTGCTTGCCGATGATTTTCTTTTGTTTCGACTTCGGCAGGATGCGTTGCGCTGCGCCGGCTTCGTCCAGAACATCGATCGCCTTGTCCGGCAAGTGGCGGTCGTTGATGAAACGCGCGGAAAGTTCTACCGCACTGGTGAGTGCGGCCGCGCTGTATTTCACGTTATGATGTTCTTCAAAGCGTGTTTTTAAACCGCGCAAAATTGCGATGGTTTCTTCGACGGATGGCTCCGGCACATCGACCTTCTGGAAGCGCCGCGACAGCGCGTGATCCTTCTCGAAGATGCCGCGATACTCCTGATAGGTGGTCGCGCCTATGCATTTCAATTGACCGTTCGACAACGCCGGCTTGAGCAGATTGGAGGCGTCCATCGTGCCGCCGGAAGCCGCACCCGCGCCTATCATGGTGTGAATTTCGTCTATGAACAGGATCGCGTGGGCGGCGTCGTTGAGTTCTTTCAGCACGGCCTTCAGGCGCTGTTCAAAGTCGCCGCGATACTTGGTGCCTGCCAGCAGTGCGCCCATGTCGAGCGAGTACACATGAGCGTCCTTGAGGACATCAGGAACATCGTTTTCCACAATGCGCCGCGCCAGACCTTCGGCGATCGCGGTCTTGCCCACGCCGGCTTCGCCCACCAGCAGCGGGTTGTTCTTGCGGCGGCGGCATAGTGTCTGTATGACCCGTTCCAACTCGATTTCACGCCCGATCAGCGGGTCGATCTTGCCGGCCAACGCCTGTGCATTCAGGTCTTGCGTGTAGCTCTTCAGCGCTTCCCCGTTGCTCTGTTCCACTTCAGTTTCGGAATCATTTTGCGGCTTTGCCGGGGTCCCGGCCTGTGTCTTGTCGATGCCGTGAGCGATATAGTTCACCACATCGAGACGGCTGACGTTGCGCTGGGTCAGGAAATAAACCGCGTGCGAATCCTTCTCGCCGAACAGGGCGACCAGGATATTGGCGCCGGTCACTTCCTTTTTGTTGGTGGATTGCACATGCAGGATGGCGCGCTGGATGACGCGCTGGAAACCGACCGTGGGCTGGGTGTCCACTTCACGGTCGCCGGGCGTGACCGGGGTATGAGTCGTGATGAACTCGGTCAGTACCAGGCGCAGCTCTTCTATGTTCACTCCGCAGGCACGCAACACCTCTGCGGCGGAAGCGTTGTCCAGCATGGTGAGCAGCAGATGCTCAACGGTGATGAACTCATGACGCTTCTGGCGGGCCTCGACGAACGCCAGATGCAGGCTGACTTCCAATTCTTGAGCAATCATTTCAGTTTTCCTCCATACCGCATCGTAGCGGATGTCCATGCTGTTTTGCAAACTCTGTAACCTGAGTAACTTTTGTTTCGGCTACATCCTGGGAATAGATCCCGCATACCGCAGAACCTTCATTATGCACTTTGAGCATGATTTGCAGCGCGCGTTCCCGATCCAGCGCGAAAAAGAGCTGCAACACTTCAATCACAAATTCCATCGTGGTGTAATCATCATTGAACAAAACCACCTTGTACATGCGCGGAGGTTTTGTTTTTGCGCGTTCCGGCGCGAGTACCACGTTGCTGTGTTGTTTGGTTGCCATAGTTCCCTGTGTGTATATTCTGACACTTTCCTTGTTGTCATATTTGATGATTAATGATGCTTTTTCAACCCCAATCGAAAAATATTTTATAAACCGCTTGACGTTATCAGCTAAACAGTAGTAAAAAGCGCGCTGGTGTTTGACTCAAAGTATCTGCAGTACTGGTTTTGCCGTGTGCGATCTTGGATTCAAACAGTCCCGCGGGGGATTTCCCCGTTTTTTGAGTAAGGAAGTAATCACATGGCAACTGGTACAGTTAAATGGTTCAACGATGCAAAGGGTTTTGGTTTTATCACTCCCGATGATGGCAGCGAAGATTTGTTCGCGCACTTTTCCGCAATCAACATGAGCGGCTTCAAGTCACTCAAAGAAGGCCAGAAGGTCACCTTCGAAGTAGTTCAAGGGCCTAAAGGCAAGCAAGCTTCCAACATACAGGCTCCTTAATCGGTTCCTGAGTTGGTCTAGAGCCCGGCATGAAAGTGCCGGGCTTTTTTGTTTTCTGCAGCGAATTGCATAGCCAGCACGCTTATCATTAAGCAATGGATGCCAGCGCCGCATTCAATGTTTTGCTGGGCCGCATTGCCCTGGCCGTTTTTTCGAAGTCAGGATGATAATACCCGCCCATATCCACTGGTTTTCCCTGGGCTGCGATCAATTCGGCATTGATCTTCGCTTCGTTGTCCGCGAGTGCCTTGGCCAGCGGTGCGAAGCGCGCCTGAATCTCCTTGTCCTTGGTCTGTGCGGCGAGTGCCTGTGCCCAGTACAGCGCGAGGTAGAAATGGCTGCCCCGGTTGTCGATCTCGCCGACTTTTCTCGCTGGCGACTTGTTGTTATCAAGAATTCTGGCGTTGGCCTGATCCAGCGTCTCGGCCAGCACCTGTGCTTTCGCGTTGTTGAATTTCTGGGCAAGATGTTCCAGCGACACGCACAGTGCCAGGAATTCACCCAGCGAATCCCAGCGCAGATAACCTTCCTGCCGGAACTGCTGCACATGCTTGGGTGCCGAGCCGCCCGCGCCGGTCTCGAACAATCCGCCGCCGTTCATTAGCGGGACGATGGACAGCATCTTGGCGCTGGTGTTGAGTTCCAGGATGGGGAACAGGTCGGTGAGGTAATCGCGCAGCACGTTGCCGGTAACCGAGATGGTGTCTTTGCCCTGGCGGATGCGCGCCAAGGTAGCGCGGCAGGCGTCCGCCGGTTCCATGATCTTGATGTCCAGCCCGGCGGTGTCATGATCCTTGAGGTACTTCTCGACCTTGGCGATGATCTGTGCGTCGTGCGCGCGATTTTTGTCCAGCCAGAAAATGGCCGGCGTGTTGGACAGGCGCGCGCGCGTGACGGCGAGCTTCACCCAGTCCTGGATGGGCGCATCCTTGGCTTGGCAGGCACGGAAGATATCGCCTTGCTCGACGGGCTGCTCCAGCAATATTTTTCCGGCAGCATCGACGATGCGCACCATGCCGTCGTTGGCGACCTCGAAGGTCTTGTCGTGCGAGCCGTATTCCTCGGCCTTCTGCGCCATCAGGCCGACGTTGGGCACGCTGCCCATGGTAACGGGATCAAGCGCGCCATTCTTTTTGCAATCTTCGATTGTGGCGACATACACGCCTGCGTAGCAGCGGTCGGGGATCATCGCCAGCGTGTCGTAGGGTTTGCCGTCGGCACCCCACATCTTGCCGCCGTCGCGGATCATGGGGGGCATGGATGCGTCGACGATCACATCGGATGGCACGTGCAGGTTGGTGATGCCTTTGTCGGAATTCACCATGGCTAATGGTGGGGCATTCCTGAAGCAGTCGGCGATGTCGGCCACGATGGCGGCGCGCTTGTTCTCCGGCAACGCAAGCACCTTGGCCTCCATGTCGCCGAAGCCGTTGTTGACGTTGACCTTCAGTGAGTTGAGCAGTGCGCCGTGCTTGTCGAACACGTTCTTGAAGAACACGGAAACGGCATGGCCGAACATGATGGGGTCGGATATCTTCATCATGGTGGCTTTGAGATGCAGTGAGAGCAGCACATCCTCCTTCTTTGCCGCTGTGATCTGCTCGGCGTAGAACTGGCGAAGGGCGCGGCGGCTCAACACGGCGGCGTCGATGATCTCGCCCGCCTTGAGTGCGAGCTTGTCCTTGAGTACGGTGACCTTGCCGTCCTTGCCCACGAATTCGATGCGGGTGATGACAGCTTCCGGCACGGTTACCGATTTTTCGCTGCCGTAGAAATCGCCGCTGCTCATGTGCACCACGCGGGTCTTGGAAGTGGAAGCCCATGCGCCCATCCGGTGCGGATGTTTGCGCGCAAACTGTTTGACCGATGCGGCGGCGCGGCGGTCGGAGTTGCCCTCGCGCAGCACCGGATTCACTGCGCTGCCGAGCACCTTGCCGTAACGCGTCTTGATTTCCTTTTCGGCATCCGTTTTCGGATCATCCGGATAGTCTGGTACTTTGTAATCCTGCGATTGCAATTCCTTGATCGCCGCCTTCAATTGCGGGAGCGACGCGCTGACATTGGGCAGCTTGATGATGTTTGCTTCCGGCTTCAGCGTCAGCTCGCCCAACTCGGTCAGTTGATCGGCGATTTTTTGGCTGGCAGTCAAATGTTCGGGGAAATTCGCGAGTATCCGTCCTGCCAGGGAAATGTCTCTGGTCTCGACAGCTACACCGGCAGCCTTGGTGAAGGCTTGCACAATCGGGAGCAAAGAATAAGTGGCCAGTGCCGGCGCTTCATCGGTCAGGGTGTAAATAATTTTTTGGCTCGTCATGTTTTTCTCTTTCAAGTAAGTTAGTTCTCGTCGATAAACCGCTTGTATTCCGCGATTCACCTGATTTGCCGGAAGGAAACCCCTATTCGGTAGCAGCACTGGGAGACAACCGGATATGCACGCATGGCTCAACTCTCAGAAGTAGTAGAAGCAGTAAAATCTCGTTTCAATAATAAACTGGAATTCCGATGGGGCGCATTCTGCTGTTCAACAAGCCGTTTGGTGTGATCTGTCAGTTCAGTCGCGATGGTCTGCATCCGACGCTGGCGGATTATATCCCTGTTCCGGATTTTTATCCCGCCGGGCGGCTGGATACCGACAGCGAAGGGCTGCTGGTGCTCACCGATGATGGCCAGCTGCAGCATCGCATCACCGATCCGAAACACAAGCTGCCAAAAACTTATTGGGTGCAGGTGGAAGGCGTGCCGGACGAAGCCGCGCTGGAAAAATTGCGGCGAGGTGTCGAGCTTCCGGATTTCACCACACAACCAGCCGATGTGTGCCTGATAGATGAACCTGCCAGCCTGTGGCCGCGCAACCCGCCGATACGCGAGCGCAAAAACATTCCGACCAGCTGGCTGGAGATGACTATCCGCGAGGGAAAGAATCGCCAGGTGCGGCGAATGACCGCAGCCGTTGGTTTGCCCACACTGCGCCTGATCCGTCATCGCATCGGCGAGTGGACGCTTGAAGGGTTGGAGCAGGGGACGTGGAAAATTCAATCGCCGTAATCAATCGCGTTGACAAACAACACGTGCGCTTTTAACGTACGTAGTCATAACATATAGGCGAGGCCGTCATGTCTTTTTCACGCTGTTTATTGCTGCTTTCCGCGTTACTGCTCACCGGACTTCCCGCTGGCGGTATCGCCGCAGAACGATCTCACGGGATGGTCACTAAAGCGGAGAGTTCGCTGAGAGGTACCTGGTACAGCGCGGAAGGCCCGGTTACATTCCGGAGCAACGGAACCGTCAAGTTCAGGGGGAAGAGATATTTTTACGCGGTTTCCAACGGCGGCATGATACAGCTCAGCGGAAATCACAGCTCGAACGCGATCTATTACCAGCTTGCTGGCGACCAGCTTACCTTGACGATGGATGGCCGGTCGACGGTTTATTCACGCAAACGACCAGTGAAAAAATAACCGCTTTGTCCCCGGTATTAGCGGCCCCGTCGCGCGGCAGGCTTGGGCGAGAACAAGGCGGGTTGCGGCATGGCTTGATGGCGCGCAGCCTCGGACAAGTGCTGTTGCTCGGCGGTCTTTTGCGGCGGGCGTGGCTTGGCGGTTGGTTGTCCATTACGCGGTTGCTGGTCACGCTGTTGCGGATTGCGGGGCTGTTGTTCGCGATGTTGGGGGTTGCGCTGCTTTTGACCCTCGCGCGGCTGCTGTTGGCGATTCCCTGTTCCTGCGGTGCGGGGCCCGTTATTGCGTCTTTGTCCATGGGCCTGGCGTGGCGGGCGCGGGGCTTCGGCGGGAAGGTTGGCGGGCGGCACAAAGCTGTCAA
>DIYV01000163.1:0-125 GCA_002429165.1 Gallionella sp. UBA6045
GCCGCGTAAGAGTTGAGTTCGATGCCCATGACGTTGTGCGGGCCGGTGTGGAATCCGGCGAAGCCGAGCGGCAAGCCAAGCATTTCGGCTTCCAGCGCGGCGCGATGCTCGATGTCTTTCAGCGC
>DIYV01000163.1:433-7671 GCA_002429165.1 Gallionella sp. UBA6045
CGAAAATCCGTTAAGCGTTGCATGAAACCTTGATACGCGACCTGTGCCGCTTCGATGCCTTTTTTGGAACCCTTGCCGCCTGTCGCATAGCTCGCCATTCCTTGCGCAATCCGGGCTTTGACGTTTTCCCATTCGGCGTTGAGCGGCTCGATGACCACGGGTTTGACGATGCGCATGATGGATTGCGGATCGGTGTAGTGCGCACCGAGTTGGCTGCGCTTGGACGGATCGAGACCGCGCTCGAACAATGTGCCAAAGATGGAAGGCTCAACGCTGGCCCAGTCCAACCTCGCGACTGTAATCA
Organism: Gallionella sp. UBA6045; assembly: GCA_002429165.1. Lineage (GTDB taxonomy): Bacteria > Pseudomonadota > Gammaproteobacteria > Burkholderiales > Gallionellaceae > Gallionella. The sequence goes on from DIYV01000163.1 coordinate 738, forward strand.
GCGCGGCGATGTCGTCGCTTTGCAGCGGCAGTGTGGCATCGCTGTCGAACAGCCCGCCGTTGAACCAGTCGATGATCTCCGCTCCGAAGTCACCGCCTTTACTCATCGAGGCGAACAGTTGTTTGAACTGGCGGTCGATGCGCGCCGGGTCTTTCGCACCATTCTCCAGTACGCGCGTGACCATTTCTTTGGGCAGCAATCCGGCATCTTCGGCGAAGAAGCAGAACAACAGTTTGTCAAGGAAATGCGCTACCTGTTGCGGCGCATGCCCACGGTCGCGCAGGGTGTTGGCAAGAGAGGCGAACAGCTTCGCGGCTTGTTCGGTGAGGGCGCGCGTGGTGCGCGCCGGACGCAATTTTTCCGGCTCGAAGAACAGCGCGCGCAACTTGGCGAGGTTATCCGGCGTGCCAATTTCCTCGAGCGCGATGGTGTGCGTGTCGGATACGGTATTGGTGAAGTTGGTGTGTATCTCGATCAGGTCGGCGCGCGCCACCACCAGCAGCGGCGGATTTTCCAATGCCAGCACGTAACGCTGTACCTGATCCAATGCTTTGCGCAGATCGCCGTTCGGGCCTTTGTATTCCACCGCGAAAAACCCGCGCTTCCACACGTCCGCCCAGCCGTTGCCGCCGCCGGTCTTGGTCGCGCCTTTTTCAAAACAAAAGGTGTCGCCGATAGTGTCCTGCGCGGCGGGAGTAGGATGGCCGGCCAGCGCGCACAGGTCGTTGAAGTGTTGCTGATAGAAAGCGCGCTCGGCGAGTTGGCAGCCTTGCCACTTGGCGATGAACTGTTGCGGCGTCATGCGGCGATTCCTTGATTGAACTGCCGCATTATAGCGAGGATGATTAAAACTATGCGGTCCGCTGCCGTCTCGCCTCGAACAGGCAGATGCCGGCACTCACCGAGACGTTCAGGCTTTCCACGCTGCCCAGCATCGGGATACTCACCAGTTCGTCGCAGGTCTCGCGTGTCAATCGGCGCAGGCCTTCGCCTTCGGCGCCCAGCACCCAGGCCAGAGCGCCGGCGTGCTTGAACCCGTTAAGGTCCGTCTCGGCATCGCCTGCCGCGCCGACCACCCAGATGTCGCGTTCCTGCAATTCGCGCAGGGTGCGCGCAAGATTGGTGACGGTGATGTAGGGGACGGTTTCCGCCGCGCCGCAGGCGACCTTCTCGACCGTTGCGGTGATGCCGACCGCACGGTCTTTCGGCGCGATCACCGCGTGCACGCCGAATGCATCGGCGCTGCGCAGGCAAGCGCCGAGATTATGAGGATCTTGCACGCCGTCCAGCACCAGTAGCAACGGGGGTTCTTCAAGCGTATCCAGCACGTCTGCCAGATGCTGCACCCGGCGCGAGGCATCGACGCGTGCTGCCACGCCCTGATGGCGCGCGTTGCCAGCCATGCCGTCGAGTCGTTTCGCTTCGATCGGTATAACGCGCACGCCGTTGCTTTCGGCGAGCTTGATCAGGTCGCGCATGCGCGGATCCTGGCGTTGCGCCTGGAGGTAGACTTCCAGCACGCCATCGGGATTCTGGCGGATGCGCGAGGTGACCGCGTGAAAGCCGTAGATCAGTCGCAGATCAGCCATGGTGCTTCTTTTCCCTGGTCTTGCCCTTGGATGGTTTTTTAGATGCAGACTTTTTGCCTGTTGTACGGCCTTCTTCGGCAGTCCCATGTCCAGAGGTATCGATCAACTCATGCAATACGAAATCGATCTTGGTACTCTCCATGTCCACCTTCACGACGCGAACCTGCACACGGTCGCCGAGGCGATAGCGCTGACCGGTGCGTTCGCCGAGCAACTGGTGCTTGGCTGCATCGAACTGGAAATAATCCTTGCCGAGTTCGGAGATGTGCACCAGCCCCTCGACATACAGATCGTCCAGCGACACGAACATGCCGAAGCTGGTGACCGACGAAACCGAGCCGGTGAACACGCTGCCGAGATGGTCGCGCATATAGAAACATTTCAGCCATGCCTCGACATCGCGCGTCGCATCGTCGGCACGGCGCTCGGTCATCGAGCAGTGCGCGCCCAGCTCAGCCCACTTCTGTGCGGGTGTATATTTCTTGCCTTGCAGCACGGCCTTGATGGCGCGATGCACCAGCAGATCCGGGTAGCGGCGTATCGGCGAGGTGAAGTGGGTGTATGCATCGTAGCCCAGACCGAAGTGCCCGATGTTTTCCGGCTCGTACTTGGCCTGGCGCAACGAACGCAGCATCACCATTTGCAGCAGCCCGGCATCGGGGCGGCCTTTGATACGCTTGAGCAGCTTGGAATAATCGGCTGCCTGCGGATCGTCTTCACCGGTCAATTGCAGGCCGAATTCCTTCATGAATTCGCGCAGCGCTTCCAGCTTCTCCGGTGTCGGCCCCTGGTGTATCCGGTACAGCACGGTGTGCCCATGTTCCTGCAGAAAACTTGCCGCACTGACATTGGCCGCCAGCATGCATTCCTCGATCAGCTTGTGCGCGTCGTTGCGTACCACCGGCACGATCTTTTCGATCTTGCCCTCGTCAGTAAAGATCATCTGCGTCTCGACCGTTTCGAAGTCGATTGCGCCGCGCTTCTCACGCGCTTTTAACAGCTTCTGGAACAACTGATAGAGATGTTCAAGATGCGGCACGATGGCCGCGTTGCTCCTGGCCAGTTCGCCGTCCGGCTCGGCCAGCATAGCCGCGACCTGGGTGTAGGTCAGCCGCGCCTGGGAATGCATCACCGACGGATAGAAGCGATATTTCTCGATATCGCCGCTGCTGCTGATATGCATGTCGCACACCATGCACAGGCGATCCACATGCGGATTCAGCGAGCACAGGCCGTTGGACAATTCTTCCGGCAGCATCGGGATCACGCGGCGCGGAAAGTATACCGAGTTGCCGCGCAGGATCGCCTCGCGATCCAGCGCGTCGCCGGTCTGCACATAGTGGCTGACATCGGCAATGGCCACCACCAGCCGGTAGCCGCCCTTTTCCGGTTCGCAATACACCGCATCGTCGAAATCGCGCGCGGTCTCGCCGTCTATGGTGACCAGCGGCAGGTTGCGGATGTCTTCGCGTCCGGCCCAATCGGCTGCGGCAACGACAGGAGAGATCGCCTTTGCCTGGCGCTCGACATCCTTGGGAAACTCGTAGGGCAGATCATGCTTGCGCAACGCGATCTCGATCTCCATGCCCGGATCGGCATAGTTGCCCAGCACCTCGACAATGCGGCCGATCGGCTGCGCATGTTTGTCGGGATGCTGCATGATTTCCAGCATCACCACTTGCCCTGCCTTGGCCCCGCCCGATTCGCCGGGTGCAACCAGAATATCCTGGGTGATGCGGCGGTTTTCCGCCACCACGAAGTTGATGCCGTGTTCTTCATACAGGCGGCCAACCACGCGGTTATTGGCGCGCTCCAGCACCTCGACGATCTTCGCCTCGGGGCGGCCGCGCCTGTCCACACCGCTCTGGCGCACCATCACCACGTCGCCGTGCAGCACCTGATGCATTTCCTTCTCGCTGAGGAACATGTCGGGACTGCCGTCTTCCGGGATCAAAAAACCAAAACCATCCGGATGGCCCTGCACCTTGCCCTTGACCAGGTCGAGCTTGTCCACCACGCAGATGGCGCGCTTGCGATTGCGCATGATCTGGCCGTCGCGTTCCATCGCGCGCAAACGACGCGAGAACAGGTCTTCTTCATCCTTTTCGATGATCAGCATTTCCAGCAGCTCTTCATCGGTCATAGGTGCGCCCTGCTCGTTGAGTATCTGCAAAATGAATTCGCGGCTGGGCAGCGGACGCTCATATTGCTCGCGCTCGCGTTCCAGAAACGGGTCCTGCAGACGTATATTTTTTTTATTTTTCATTGACAATGTATCCTTTAACAATTAAATTGCGCGCCTTCAGCAAATCTAAGCCCGGATGGCGGAATTGGTAGACGCGCACGGTTCAGGTCCGTGTGCCGTAAGGTGTGGAGGTTCGAGTCCTCTTCCGGGCACCAAAACATGAATCGGCTCGCGCAAGCGGGCCTTTTTCTTTTCGTGCCCGGAAAAGCGAAGCACGCTTCGCGCCAGGACTCGAAAGGCATCCGATGCAGCGTGGTTGTTGCCGCTTTAGCGGCTTTACAACCACGGCGTACCCCTTGCGGGTGCAGCGGATGCCGGGGCCGCGCCCGTGTGACCGAGTCCTGTTCTGGGCACCAGCTATTAACTCAACACAAATAAACAACGCAAACCAAGAATCTCGTTTTTGCGATGTTCATTACGTTTACCAACATATTCCAATTCTATTTCGAAGGTCAAACAAGGCGGCGACGAGCAAACGACGCAGTCAGTGCTGATAGCACGACTAGGAGTTTGCGAGGAAGCCAACGCAGTTTCACCGATGAAATGGGATTGGAATTACTCGAACGGATGGCGCAGCACGATGGTCTCATCGCGATCCGGCCCGGTCGAAACCATATCAACCGGCACGCCGCATACTTCGGCGATGCGCTCCAGATAGTTGCGCGCAGCCTTGGGCAGCTCTTCATAGTGTTGCACGCCCAGGGTGCTTTCACGCCAACCCGGCATCTCCTCGTACACTGCCTGACAATCCGCCAGCGCATCCGCACCTGCCGGCAAAATGTCGCTGTCCACGCCGTTGATGCGGTAGCCCACAGCCAGACGCACGGTTTCCATGCCATCCATCACGTCCAGCTTGGTGACACACAGGCCGGATACACCGTTGATCTGGATGGAACGTTTTAATGCTGCGGCATCGAACCAGCCGCAGCGGCGTGCGCGTCCGGTGGTGGAACCGAATTCATGTCCGCGCTTGGCCAAACCCTCACCGATAGGATCGCACTTGTTCACAGCATCATACAATTCTGTCGGAAAAGGGCCGGAACCAACGCGGGTGGTGTAAGCCTTGGTGATGCCCAGCACATAGCTCAACATTTGCGGACCCACCCCTGCCCCGGCACAGGCTGCACCTGCGATACAGTTGCTCGACGTGACGAACGGGTAAGTGCCGTGATCAATGTCCAGCAACGCGCCCTGCGCGCCCTCGAACAGCAGGCTGTTGCCTGACTGGTTGGCTTCATACAAGGCGCGGGGCACATCCATCACCAGCGGCTTGATGCGTTCCGCCAGTGCCAGCGTGTCGTCCAGCACTTTCTGGAAGTCGACAGTTTCGGTATGGAAGTAATTTTTCAGCACGAAGTTGTGATAGTCCAACACTTCGCCCAGCTTCGCGGCGAAGCGCTCGCGGAAAAAAATATCCTGCAAACGGATCGCGCGGCGCGCCACCTTGTCTTCGTATGCCGGGCCGATACCGCGACCGGTGGTGCCGATCTTGGCATCGCCTTTTGCCAACTCGCGCGCTTTGTCGATCGCTTCGTGGTAGGGCAAGATCAACGGGCAGGCTTCGGATATCTTCAGCCGGTTATAAACATCGATCCCGGCCTGTTGCAGCTCATCCATTTCCTTGATCAATGCGGGAGGCGACAGCACCACGCCGTTGCCGATGTAGCACTTCACATGATCGCGCAGGATACCGGATGGGATCAGGTGCAAAACGGTTTTCTTGCCGGCTATCACCAGGGTATGCCCGGCGTTATGCCCGCCTTGAAAACGCACCACGCCTTGCGCATGATCGGTCAGCCAGTCGACGATCTTGCCCTTGCCTTCATCACCCCACTGGGTGCCGATTACCACTACGTTTTTAGCCATTAGCAAACTTTCAGATTTTCAAATTTTAGAAATCAAAGCGCAACGACCTGCCAAACCCCGTTGCGCAACACCAGTTCACGGTCGCACTGCAATTCCCCGCGCAATGCCGCATCACCGAGCAGATCAACCACCACCGCCTCGCCCGTTGCGCGCAGTTGTGCGATCTTGTCGCGCAAAACGGCATCGTCGGAGTGCGGCGCGCATATACCCAGCTTTGCGGCTTGCGGCGGCAACAGCCGATACAACAGACGCAGGTCCATGCTGAACCCGGTCGCGGCGCGCGCGCGCCCGAAGCTCTTGCCGAGGTCGTCATAGCGTCCGCCCAGCGCGATCGCGTCATGGCTGCCGGCATGGTAAGCGGCGAACACCATACCGCTGTGATAATGGTAGCCGCGCAGATCGGCGAGATCTATCCCGACGCTGGACACCAGCGGCTGCAACTTTCCGGAAATGTTCTGCAGGTCATCCAGAGCCGCAGCGACTCCCGGATAGTCCGGCAGCAGCCTGCGTGCCTTCTCCAGCACATCGGAACAATTACCGTACAGCGTCGGCAGTGCCAGTAATGCGTTGCGCAAAACCGCATCCAGCGGCCGCGCCAATATCTGCAAAGCCGCACTGTCCTTGTTTTGCAAGGCTGAGAATAATTCGCTTTCGAGTTCCCTGTCCAGTTTGGCATGGCTCACCAGCGCGCGAAACACGCCGACATGGCCGAGATCCAGGTGCGCGTCCTTGATGCCCAACAGAGCCAGCGATTGCAGCATCAGCTGCTGGATTTCCAGATCGCTTTCCAAACCAGCATGCCCATACAACTCGGCACCGATCTGCAACAGTTCGCGGGTGCGCGTAAGCCCCCTCGGCTGGGTGTGCAGCACGCTGCCGGCATAGCAAAGGCGCACCACGCCCTGGCGATTGAGCAGATGCGCATCAATGCGCGCCACTTGCGGTGTGATGTCGGCGCGCAGTGCCAAGGTACGGCCGCTCAACTGGTCGACCAGTTTGAAAGTGCGCAAATCCATGTCAGCACTACCATCGATCAACAACGATTCCGCATACTCCAGCAACGGCGGTGCGACCAATTGATATCCCGACCTGCGCAACAGATCGAGGACTTGCGCGCGCATCCGTTCGACGCTCCATGCCTCGTCGGGCAGCATATCTTCTACATGTTCTGGAAGCAGCCAGTTTTGCATCACTTGATCCAATACAGCAACAGCAAGCCGGACAGCATCGCTGT
>DIYV01000163.1:7962-31025 GCA_002429165.1 Gallionella sp. UBA6045
ATCATTCCCTCAACCACCAGCATCATCGCCAGGCCAAGCAGCCAATAATCGAGCACACTATTTACCAGCCCTGCCCGGATTTTTCAGATACTTGAAGAAAGCAGAACTTGGATCCACTACCATCACGTCGCTCTTGTTCTTGAAGCTCTGCTTGTAGGCTTCCAGACTGCGGTAAAACGCGTAGAACTCAGGATTTCGACCAAATGCAGTCCCGTACAAAGCAGAAGCCTTGGCATCACCCTCACCTTTGGTTTTCTGCGCTTCGCGATAAGCCTCGGCCAGAATCACCTGGCGCTGCTTGTCAGCATCGGCCTTGATCTTTTCGCTTTCGGCAAAACCGGTTGCGCGCAATTCGTTGGCGACACGCTTGCGCTCGGCGTCCATGCGGCGATAAACCGAATCGCTGATCTCCGCCGGGAAATCAACACGCTTGAGACGCACATCCAGCACTTGCACACCGATTTTTCGCGCATCGGCATCAGTCTTTTCGCGCAACACGTTCATGATCTGTTCGCGTTCGCCGGACACCACCTCATGGATGGTACGCTTGCCGAACTCCTCGCGCATACTGGAATTGACCGTCTGCATCAGGCGTGTAGCAGCGCGCTGCTCATCTCCTCCAACACTGATGTAATACTGCTTAACATCAAAGATGCGCCACTTGACAAAGGAATCCACCATCACGTTTTTCTTTTCCGCCGTGATGAAACGCTCGGGTTCCCCGGTATCCAGCGTGAGTATGCGCGAATCAAAGTAGCGCACGTTCTGCATCAGCGGTATCTTGAAATACAGACCCGGCTTGGTTATGACCCTGACTATTTCACCCAACTGGAACACGATCGCATTCTGGCGCTGATCCACCACGAACATGCTCATGCTCAGCAGGATTAACGCAACGGCCGCGGCTATCAGTACGTTACCGATCTTCTTGTTCATTAGCGTGCCTCCCGGTCGCGGCTTAACAGCGAATCGCGCGCGCTCTGTGCTGCATTGTTGTCATTTCCCTGCGATGTATCGGCTTTCGCAGCTGGCTGCACGTCTGCTGCCGCGCCAGCACGGCTGGTTGCAATCAATTTGTCCAGCGGCAAATACAACAAGCTGTTGCCGTTCTTTTGGTCGACCATCACCTTGCTGACATTGCCCATCACCTGCTGCATCATGTCCAGATACATGCGTTCTCGTGTAACGGCAGGGGCCTTGTCATATTGCACCAGTATCTGCTTGAAGCGGCTGACATCACCTTCGGCATTGGCAATCACACTTTGCTTGTAGCCTTGTGATTCCTGTATCAAACGTGCCGCCGCACCACTTGCACGGGGGATCACATCATTGGCATAAGCCTGGCCTTCGTTCTTTTGCCGCTCGCGATCCTGTCCGGCTTTCACCGCATCATCGAAGGCAGCCTGAACCTGTTCAGGCGGTTGCGCGTTCTGCATGGTCAGTTTGCTGATCAGAATCCCCGATTTGTAACGATCCAGAATCTCCTGGATCAATTTTGTCGCCGAGGCGGCCACTTGCTCGCGGCCCTCATACAGTACAAAGTCCATCTTGCTCTTGCCAACCACTTCGCGAATCGCGGTTTCGGCAGCCTGGCGCACGTTCTCGTCAGGATTGCGGTTGTTGAACAGATAATCGGCCGGATCTTTCAGAAAGTACTGCACCGCAAACTGAATGTCGATGATATTTTCATCATCGGTCAGCATCAGAGATTCCTTCAGCATTTTGTTCTTGACGTTGTCGCGATAACCCACTTCCACGGTGCGAACCTGGCTCAAATTGACGATTTCCACGGTTTCGATCGGGAATGGCAAATGCCAACGCGGACCCGGCATGGTCGTTTCGGACAACTTGCCAAAACGCAGTACCACGCCGCGCTGGCTCGCATCGACGATATAAAATCCGCTGCCTAACCAAATCAACACAATGATCCCGACGATCAAGCCGACCCCGCCGGCAAAACCATGCGGCGGCTCACCGCTGCCGGGTTTGTTTGTCCCGCCCTTGCCCCCCATCAGGGAAGATACTTTTGCATTGAGCTTGCGCAACAACTCTTCCAGATCAGGCGGGCCACCTTTGTTCTTATTACCCCATTGCGGATCATTCAATCCCATATTCGTCACTCACTCGCTTGGTTAGTTTTATTCTCAGCTAATTCGGAAGCTTGGCGCATGGTCTTGGCTTCCATCAAGGCCAGCCGCAATCCATCCAGACCCGCACCGCTTTTGGCACTCAGGAAAACACGTGTAATTCTACCATAATCGTCGCGCTGCACGCTGGGCGGCACATCCTGCAGGTCGATCTTGTTGAATACCAGAACCTGCGGGATGTCCGCCGCGCCGATCTCGGCCAATACCTTGTTCACTTCGGCGATCTGATCGTCGCGGATGGCATTATTGGCATCCACCACATGAAGCAATAAATCGGCCTGTATCGTTTCTTCCAGCGTGCTGCGAAACGCGGCAACCAGGGAATGTGGCAGATGGCGAATGAAACCCACCGTGTCCGACACCACGATCTCTCCCCGCAAGGGGGACGCCGGTGGGTACCCGATGCCTGCAGCATCACCCTCCCGCAGGCCCTCCTCCGCGATGAACATACGGCGCGAGGTGGTATCCAGCGTGGCAAACAATTGATCGGCCACATACACGTTGGCGCGGGTAAGCCTGTTAAACAGCGTGGATTTGCCGGCATTGGTATAGCCGACGATGGATACCGACAGCACATCGTGGCGATTGCGCGCGCGGCGCTGGACTACACGCTGATGCTTGAGTTTCTCCAGGCGCTCTTTCAACAAATGGACACGTTTATCCAGCTTGCGCCTATCCAGTTCCAGCTTGGTTTCACCCGGGCCGCGTGCACCCACCGCGAATTTTTGCTGCCCCATATCCTGATTCATACCGACCAGACGTGCAGCGAGATATTTGAGTTGCGCCAGTTCCACCTGTACTTTGCCTTCATGGCTTTGCGCACGCTGCGCGAAGATATCCAGAATCAGCATGGTCCGGTCGATGACGCGCGTGTTCAGTTTGGCGGTCAGGTTGCGCATCTGCGCGGGAGAAAGGTCATGATTGAAAATGACCAGCGGTGCTTCCAATCGTTCTACCAGCTCGGCGATTTCCTGCACCTTGCCGCTGCCCGCAAACAACGCCGCATCAGGTCGTTGCCGCCTGGCTTCGACGATAGCCAAGGTGCGCACACCGGCGGTTTCAGCCAGCAAACGCAACTCCTGCAGGCTTTCGCTGTGGTCGCTATCGCCGAAATCAATACTGACTAATATTGCACCCTCTAACGGGTGCCCGGACAAATGATTTTTGTCGCCGGAAGTCTGTCGCTGCATTACTCAGCGTCTTCGTGGGCAATACTGACCGCGCGCGCAGGAACAATAGTCGAAATTGCGTGTTTATAGACCATCTGGGTGATCGTGTTCTTCAACAGCACCACGTATTGATCAAACGACTCGATCTGGCCTTGCAGCTTGATGCCGTTCACCAGATAAATCGCAACCTGAACATGCTCTTTGCGCAGCATATTGAGAAACGGGTCTTGCAGTTGCTGTCCTTTTTCACTCATGTTTTTGCTCTTATGGTTAGGAACGGGATAGCACTTTACTGGATTCCGGAGCACCTGTGAACCTGTTTACCGGGAAATCAAAGTGATGACAGCAAATTATTCTAAATCGGGACCTGATATAAAACACGACATAACCGAGACATCGCCGCTTTGCGTGGCAAAATTTGCTGTTTTATATTTCCAATAGCTATTTGAATGTAACAAATAAGTATTTCACAGCTATATAAATAGTCTCTAGACTGCGCTTCAACAGGTTGGGATGAATCATTGATATCGACCTGATTTTCGTATTTGGAAAGGAAGAATGTATATGTTTATGCTGATCAAGAACGGCCACATCGTATCTGATGCATGGAAGACTCTGACTCTGAATAAGGGCGATACCCCGCAAAACGTGAGGTTGCCGGTAGGCCCGGTGCTGGTACCGCTCTCGGTATGGCAGGCGCGTCGTGCCGAACTGATATACCGGGAATATGAACACGGCTGGCCGCTCGGTGTCTGGCTGGCCGCCGAACAAGGCCCAGAGGGGATTGAGCACGACATCGATGACTTCACTGTAATCGGTATCGAGTTTGACAAATTTACCGACGGCAAAAGCTATCAGACTGCCCGCGTGCTGCGCGAGCATTTCGGCTACAAGGGTGAGTTGCGCGCGATCGGCGATGTGCCGCGCGAAAGATTGTCCTACCAGCATCAGGTTGGGCTTGATGCATTCGCCGTACGTACCAATCAGAAATCCAAAGCTGTCCTGTCCGGAATATTTGACTTCAGTACTGCCAGGCAGGCGGGCCCGCAACTCGTAGTGGCGGCTGGCTGACCCGACTCAGTTCACCACGGATTAAATCACTCCGGGCTCAAATCACAACCGGGCCGTGATAATCATCATCGTCTTTGGCCAGCATGGCGCCGGAAGATATATTCGCCATTTGCCGTTCGTGATCTGATTGGACTTGCAGCAGAGTTACGACGCAGTCGCCAAGACTGTCGTATTGGTCATGGCCGGTGCCGTATTGCTCCGTCTCGGAATAGAAGAACTGGCAACGGAAACGCTTGGCAGCCACTTTGCACACCACGAATTGCGCACCGCGCTCGGTTCAATAAATCGTGGGGCATAAAGTCAGCTAATCGGAAAGTTCGTCAAGCTGCAGTTCGCTGTCCGCCAATTGCATGGGCACCAGCTTGCCGTAACGCTCGTACAATATGCCGGAAACAAGTTTGTGTTCGGCATCGGTAAAGTCAGGGATAGTTTGGGTCATTTGCTGTTTCGAAGATATGGAATATAGTAAAGAAAGCCCCTGAAACTCCGGGTTTTGAGAAGCTTTCTACGTTTGCGCCCAGGGCAAGCCTTCAAACCGCCAGCCGTTGTGGGAATTGCGGTGATGCCCTTCATCCAGATCACCCTCGAATCCGTGCAACACGTTGTACACTTCTGTCAGCCCGGCTTTTTCCAGGGCCAATCCGGCATCGATCGAGCGGCGGCCGGAACGGCAGATCAGCACGACTGGACGATTCGCGCTGGCGGCCTTTTTCACGTGCGCGACAAAATGGGGGTTGATGTCCCATTCCGGTCCGTCGACCCAGGGAATCAGGATGGATCCCTTGGGATGGCCGACAAACATGTGTTCCATCTCGCTGCGCACATCAATGAATACTGCTTCAGGATTAACCTGCAAGAAATCAAAAGCCTGTTTTGGTGTCATGTGTTGCATGGCGATGCTCACGGTTGGCAGTCTGTTTTTATTATAAGCGTTTTCCGTTCTGGATTGTCAGTGTAACTTAGAGTTAAGGGTGCGGCAGTCCATCAAATTATTCATATGATGCCTGCTCGCAAATGAAGTTTGATTGTCAATTCCGGCGGATTGCCGTTAATGGCAGTGATTTGAATGCGTGACAGGCAAGAATCGGAGTCAGGAAGATATCCCTGGATTTGCAATAAGCGGTATCCGCGCGAACCGACCCGTATGCCGAACTGACGATGTTCAGGCCAGGTATGATGGTTTCGAGTTCCTTGGGGTCAGTTACGAAGTGCTCGCACTGCCGACAACTTTTGTTCATGGCGTGCTCCAGGCGCAGGGCGGCATTATCGCCCTGCGCCGATGATGGCTACAGGCTCGACCAGTGTTCTGCAAAAACAACGGCGGAAAGGTAGTAACCTAGCACCACGTTCACGGCAACCCCGATAGTGAACGCGGTAAAAGTCTTCCAACCGACCGCCTTAAGTTCACGAAAACGGGTCGTTAGTCCGATACTCAGGAAGCAAAACAGAAAAGCCCAGGTGCGCAGAGATACCAGCGGCATGATCAGCGCCGGCTTGACCACCTTGTTGAACTCGTCGGTTGTGTAGCCGCTCGTGAACCATGTCATCAGCATGGATGCCACAAAGAAGCCAATCACGAACTTGGGAAAACGCCACCAGATTTCCCGTGCATTCGGCTTTACTCCCGTTTCCTTTTTCTCCCATACCATGGTTGCGATCAGCGCCCAGACGATGGACCAGATACCGATCCACAGGTCTCGCCCGATAACCTTCATCAGGGTAAACGCCTTGATGGCCGTATCCTCATGGCCGGCCATTTTTCCGTAGGCGCTGGCAGCGGCAAATCCGGCAGCGTCGGCAAACTCCGAGGTGCCTATCCATGCACCTGCCACCCCGGCGGAAAGTCCCAGTGCCTGGGATATAAACGGCAGAACCAGGATCATCACCAGCGCCCAGCCCACCACCAGCGTGACAGAGGTATAGAGGTCGTCCTTTTTCGCCCCAACCGATGCGGCAATTGCCATCGAGGCAGAAACGCCGCAAACCGCCCCCCCCACCCCGATCACGGCAGCGAGACGTTTATCCAGCCCGAACAATCTCGTTGCGGAAAAGTAAATAACCGTGCAAGTCACCAGCGAAATGAAGGTGGCCTGCATGATGGCGATCGGTCCGGCGGTAAGAACCAGTGTGATCGGAAAAGTCGCGCCCAGCAGGACGATACCAAGCTTGACGAAATACTCCACCCTGAATCCGCTATCCATCCATTTGGGCAGGCTGACCGTGTTGGAGATAATCAGACCCACTACCAGTGCGACAAGCGGTGCTTCAAGATTGAATTTGGCAGCGTTTACCCATCCTGCGACGGAGAATATTGCCATGGAAAGCACATAGAGGAAAATGAAAGCAGGCACGAACTCACCAAGCTTGATACCCATGATGCGGCAACTCACACCGAAAAGAACCATCCAGAAAACGAATTGCAGTGCATACATGCCGATATGTGATGCGAAATGGCCTGTCAGCTGGTCCAGCGACGACCATTTCAATCCCCCTGGATTGACTGCCAGCGCGGATAGAAAATTACTTCCGTTGTTGTAGAGAATGACTGCCAGCACCATAAGGCCGATGCCGAACCAGATCGCCCACCAGTCTTCTTTCAGATACAGCTCCTTCCAGCCCATGCTGCGGACTTTCTGGGGTTCACCACTTTCGTTCCAAGCATCTTGAGTCTTTCCCATCACGAAACCCTCCCTGGTTGATTACGTTGTTTTAATGGTTGCTGACTTGCTTTTTACAAATAGAACTTTGTGCTATACCAGCTTATGCTTTATAAGTTTGATCCTTTATATCGCCAACTCCTCCTTTTCAGATTATCTTAATGTTGTTGAAAATATCCTATATTAACCATGAAATACCAAGCTCGTGCTGATTATTTTTTTCGTTCAGCGATCTTCTGCAGCCGTTCTGGCTGAATGATGTGCCCGTCCAAACCGGCTTGTTTAAGGCTGCTGCCATAAGCCACCGACATTAACTGCGAGTAGTACACCACCGGCATAGTCAATGCTTCAGTGTGTGAATCTCAAAAGTCATATCGGCCAAATCTCCCAATATCCAGGTGAATGCCTCATCCACGTTGGGCGCTCCTATGCCGGAAACCGAGCCCGGGTTGACCAGCAAAGTCTGTCCGCCTTTGATATTGGGTTGCCGGATGATCTCGGCGATATGGCTGTGACCGCAGCAAACCAGGTCGTAATCCCCGGTACAGGCCATGCCTCGGCCATAGTGGGGGAAGTGAGTTGCAAAGATGCGCCTGCCACCGAGTTCCAGCTCGGCATCATGGCCGTGATAAGTAAGCAGCCCACCGGACTTCGCCATCAATCTTTGCATCGCAATTTGATCGCCGAGATTGTTCCCGTGCACGACGTGAAGAGGAATACCCAGCTTGATGGATGTACGCAACGTATTCGCTCCAATCAGGTCGCCACAATGAATAACCGCCTGCGCTCCGTTCGCCTGCGCTTTGGCTATCGCCGCCGCAAGCGGATCTGCACGGTCATGACTGTCGGAAACGATGCAGATTTTCATTGTATGATTTTGTGTTCCTGAAACACCCAAATATTGAATGCTTCGAACGGCTTATTTATTGTTTTTCAATGGGTTCATTAAACCTACTGAGCGATTTTAGTGTCTATAGCTATTACGGGGTAGCGTTGATATAACCCGAATGAGGGGTATACTCTTGTAGGCGTCAAATCGAACTACAAGTAGTATTCAGTATTGCTTATGAAATGCACAAAGGTCCGGCATATTTTATAAGAAATTTCGCAATTCTGAATCAGCCTGTCAACCATTGTTAGGTACAAAGGCATTTAATAAATCACATTGTAAATATGGGCAAGAAAGCAAACAGTTTGAAGAATTCTGAACACGCGGATTTTTCGTGGGCCGATGATTTTCATTTCACCCCCCCCGAAAATGGCGAGGATATCGCAACAAGTGAAACACTTGAAATTGCGGCCTCCCGTGCGGGCGATTTCAAACCTGTGGTTGAAAAACTGCTCGAAACCCTTATCAGCAATGTAAATGCGACCTCCGGGGTAGCTCGTATACTTCCCACACATGGCCAAACCCATCAATTGTTCAGCTCAGTCGGCTTGCCAGCGGAGCTTCTCAAGCTCGGCAGCGACCTTGAACTTAATTGTGAAACGAGTTGCAAAGCATCTATCGACCGGGGTGTTTACACTACCGACCTGAGCGCGTGCAAGAAACGGTTGGATTGCAGCAATGTGGGTTGCCAGATTAAATCGTTGATCACTGCGCCGATTAAAAGCTATAACCCATCGAAAAAACCTATTGGAATGATCACCCTGTTTTTCTGCGAACCACAGGAACCGTTTGAGAATATTTCCAAAACTGTTCTGTCATTCGCAGACCTGCTTAGCACCCTCATCGAACATAACCAATCAACTCGCGAGGTCAAACGGTCCGAGTTGATCGCCGAGCGGCAATCTATCGCCAACGAGATTCATGATTCCCTGGCGCAATCGCTGGCATATACCCGGATACGCACGAGCTTATTGCTTGAATCCATACGTAAGCTGAATACGAGCATGGTCACCAAATACGCGCACGATATCGACGATGCTTTGGAAAGCAGCCAAAAAACCGTTCGGGAATTGATCACGGATTTCCGTTGCTCGGTGGATCCATCCGGACTTCTGCATGCCCTGCAAGCCATTGCCGAAGAATTCCGTCACCGCAACGACATTGAGCTCGAATATATCAATATGGTAGCCAATCTCGAATTACCGCTTGAATATGAAATCCAGGTGTCCCATATAGTGCAAGAAGCCCTTGCGAACATCGCCAAACATTCGGGCGCGACCCATGCCCGCATGGTGGTCGACCTATCCGACAATTACTATGTATTCACCATTGATGATAACGGCAGCGGTGGTTGCACCTTTGCGCCCGTTGAAGGACACTATGGCATGAGGATCATGCGCGAACGTGCACAA
The DNA here is from genome assembly GCA_002429165.1 of Gallionella sp. UBA6045. GTDB lineage: Bacteria > Pseudomonadota > Gammaproteobacteria > Burkholderiales > Gallionellaceae > Gallionella. Next base: position 17,308 of record DIYV01000163.1, read on the forward strand.
CGTATCGGTGGTGAAATAAATGTTGAAAGTTCTGAGGGTTTCGGCACTCGTGTGCGGTTGTTTTTCCCTGAGCCGATGTCAGACTGGAGAGATGTGAATGAATGAGAAGTTAAAAGTTGTTCTGGTAGACGATCAAAACCTGTGCCGCAGCGGATTGAGTGAACTGCTCGCCAATTGCTATGGCTTTTCTGTCCTTGGCGCTACCGGCAGTATCGAGGGATTGCGTGTGTTATTGAATGAAGAACCCGATCTTTTGGTGATGGATTTGCGCATGAAGCCTCTGGATGGATTGTCCATGCTAGAGCAGATTCGCAAAGAAGGTTGCTCGACACCTGCCGTCATTCTGACCATGAGCGATTCCGAAACCGATCTGGCAAATGCGATACGCGCAGGCGTGCGGGGCTATCTGCTCAAAGACATGGCACCGGAAGATGTGGTTGATGCCATCCGGCGGGTTGCGGCTGGTGAACTGGTCGTCGCACCCACCATGACGATCAAAATGATCGAGATGCTGCGCGGCGACCAACCGGGAGACGAGCCCAAGAATTCGCTCAAGCTGCTTACCGATCGCGAGCGCGAAATACTGCAATTGCTGTCGCGCGGAGAAAGCAACAAAGCCATCGCGCAAACACTTTCCATCAGTTATGACACCGTAAAACAGCATGTGCGTCATATCCTGACCAAACTCAACTTGTCATCAAGGGTCAAAGCCGCGGTGCTGTTTACTGTTGAACAACAATCGCAAAGCAGCAGCGAAGACAATCAGTTTCGCTAATACACTCCAGTTGATGTAAATGCGATTATCTCCTCCACGAAGCTGAATAATATCTCTGGCCCTGAAAGGTGAATAACACCGCCGTCAACAATTGCTCCAAGAAAAAAGCCGCTAGAAGCGGCTTTATTTTTCACTTCGAATTTACCTGCTGCGAATTGGTACGCACGAGATGATTGAGAGTTTTGTATCCCGCAAAATCAAGCAACATCGTCAGCAAAACGACGACGAATATATGGGCACTTACCCCAAGAACCGCCTTGTGACTTGAATCATTGCCAAAATTTTTCAAGAGACGACCTCGACAGCACCCCTAAAGTATTTGTCATGTATTCACCCCTCAAGTCACTGAAAAGTCACCATAACCTTGCTTCGCAGGTCTGTACAAGACCTTGCACAAGAGCATCGATTAAAAATACTTTACGTGTGCATTTTTACACGTATTATTCTTAGTGTGTGCTTTTTACACATATATTAAGTAAACAACTTACTTGGTACAAGAAGATCAATATGAAGATTACACTTACATGTTTAATTTACAATCACATTGCACAACTAAATTTGGACGGCGATCAAGTAGTCAGGAACGCAGTAATTATAGGCAGACCCGTTTCGTCATGTGACATAGACCGGTCGGAACCAGTTTCCGGCCATCACAATGAGGAGAAGATATGCAGGTACCTGACACAGATGATGAGGGATATTTGATTGATCCCGGCACCTGGAGCGAGGAAATAGCCCAGGAATTCGCCATTCAGGAAAATATTCAGCTTACCAAGGATCACTGGGACGCGATTTATTTCATGCGCCAATATTACGCTGAACATCAAGTGGCGCCGGATGTCCGCCATGTGATGAAGCATCTTGCCGAACATTGTGGCCATGAATCGCGCAATAAGATTTTCGAACTGTTTCCATATGGCTACGTGAAGCAGGCATGCCGGATTGCCGGCATGAAACGGCCAAGAGCCTGGAGTACCGGATGATTGCGGATATCCAGGTCAGCACATCGTCTTCTTTGTGTTTAACTGTGGATATTTGGAAAGCATGATCTTGCCCATCAAAAAACCAGACCCGCTCGTTCCTGCATTCGCCCTGTTCAACCTGGGCTTTCGTCCGTTCTTCCTGCTCGCGGGAGTGTTTTCGCTGGTCTCGATACTCATCTGGGGTGGCGTCTATGTCTTAGGCTGGCCGGCTCCGCGCTTGCCGTTCTTGCCAATGTATTGGCATGCGCATGAAATGATCTTCGGATATGGCATGGCCGTGGTTGCCGGGTTCATGTTAACCGCCGTGCGCAACTGGACCCAAATCAACACGCTCAAAGGATTTCAGCTGGCAGGCCTGGCAACACTGTGGCTGGCCGCACGGTTGGCCGGGTGGATCATCCCCGGGCAGATCCTGCCAATGGCGGTGCTGGATCTGGCGTTCGATCTCTGGCTTGTCATTGTGATTTTTCTACCACTCTTGCGCGCAAAACAGCATAACCAGCTTGGCATCGCGTCCAAAATAATCCTGCTGATGCTTGCCAACCTGTGCTTTTATCTAGGTGTATCAGGCATGCTGGAGCAAGGCATCGCGTGGGGCCTGTATTCCGGATTGTATGTCCTGCTTGCGCTGATCTACAGCATGGCGCGGCGCGTGTTGCCGATGTTCATCGAGCGAGGTGTCGGCTACCCGGTGAAATTAAGGAACTGGGCGTGGATAGACCGCTCCGGCATTTATGCGTTTGTGCTGTTCCTGATTGCCGATGTGTTCTGGCGAAATGTACCGGTTACTGCCGCGCTCGCAGGGTTTCTCTTCGTGATTCACGCGATGCGGCTGGCGGGGTGGCACACCAGGGGTATCTGGAACAAGCCGCTGCTGTGGGTGTTATACCTCGGCTATGGCGGCGCCTCATTCGGATTCCTGCTCAAGGCTCTTGCACCATTTTTATCGTTGTCACCTTCTCTTGCTTTGCATGCATTTGCATTGGGCGGCATCGGCATCATCACTGCAGGAATGATGGCGCGTATCTCGCTCGGACACACCGGCCGCAATATTCAGAAATACTCCCGTCTGCTTGCGCCTGCATTTATCTCATTGTGCACTGCCTACGTTGCACGTGTTCTATTGCCAATAATCGCGCCGGAACAATACCTGTTGTGGCTGGGCATCGCGCAAGCCGCATGGATTATTGCCTTTGCGTTGCTCGCCTGGGTGTATGCCCCTATCCTTGTCAAGCGACGCATAGACGGGCTGCCAGGCTAGAAGCTTCTATGCTTTGTCCACTTTGCCAAGTTGAAGTCCACTTACATAACGATGTAATTTAGTGGCTCAAGGGTGTCCCCAATATTGGCACATCAGGCCAATGTGTTCAGTTTCAGGGGCAAGCCTGTGCATCAGGTTAACACCAAGGCATGGCACAACGCTTTAAAACGGGTTGGCATCGAGAATTTCCGCTGGCATGATCTCAGACACACATGGGCAAGCTGGCACATTCAAGAAGGCACTCCGTTGCACGTATTGCTGGAGTTGGGCGGGTGGTCTTCGCCGTAGATGGTGCAGAAGTATGCGCACTTATCCAATGAACATCTCGCGCAATGGGTGGATTGCAGGCCAACCGTTTTGGCTAAAAATCTACTTGAAAGTGGTACGTTTTTGACTACAGTGAAAGAAAAAGGAGTCAGGCTTTTGGCCTAACTCCTTGTATTCTTGGTAGGCACGATTGGACTCGAACCAACGACCCCTTGGATGTCGACCAAGTGCTCTAACCAGCTGAGCTACGCGCCTATTACAGGGTTCGCATTGTACCCGAAAGGCTATCGTGCTTCAAACGAAAACACGTGACATGCAATGTTTCCGGCAGCCACATATTCATGCTTGCCACACTCCATATCCTGCTTCACGCAACCCTATCGCCAATTCCACTTCCATGTCGCGCGCACCCTCGTAGGGCATCGGGTTATACACTTCGTAAAGTTCGGGCAATAAGCGCAATCCGAATTCCAGTACGTAACGGTTGGACTGGATTCCCGCCTTGTGTTTGTCGAAGCGCACATCGGGATCCAGTCCCGTCATCCCGACGTAAATGCAGGGTTTTCCGGTGACGTAATCGGGGTTGGCTTTCTTGAAACGGCCTTTGTACAGAACATCTTTCGACAGTTCGATCACATAGACGTGGTAATGGTCGCGGCGTGCCATGGTTGAACAATACTAATAGCGGCCAAATGTGGTCTATTTCTTTAACGTTTGCTTATCCTGGAACATCGGGGCATCAGCAACCCAAAACCAGTTTAATAACTACCGGAAGCGAGATTATCGAAACGCGTGTATTCGCCACGGAACGCCAATTCGACTTTGCCGATCGGGCCGTTACGCTGTTTGCCGATGATGATCTCGGCTTTGCCTTGACTGGGAGAGTCGCTGTTATAGACTTCATCGCGGTAGATGAACAGGATCAGGTCGGCATCCTGCTCTATCGCGCCGGATTCGCGAAGATCGGACATTACTGGCCGCTTGTCGGTTCGTTGTTCCAGGCTGCGGTTTAACTGCGACAGCGCGATCACCGGCACTTGCAGCTCCTTCGCCAATGCCTTTAGGGAGCGTGAAATTTCAGAAATTTCGGTGGCACGGTTTTCGCTGGCCTTGCCCACGTTGGAGCTCATCAGCTGCAAGTAATCGACCACAATCAAACCGAGTCCGTTGTTCTGGCGATGCAGGCGACGCGAACGCGCGCGCAGATCCAGAGAGGACAGCGCGGCGCTTTCGTCGATATAGATGGGTGCGTCATTCAGCTTGCCGAGCGCTTGCGTTAGCCTTCCCCAATCGTCATCCTGCAATTTACCGGTACGCAGATCCTGTTGATTGAGTTTGCCTACCGAGCCGATCATACGCATCACCAATTGCGTCGCTCCCATTTCCATACTGAAGATCGCTACAGGCAGATTGCTGTCCATCGCCACATTCTCGGCGATATTGATCGCAAGCGCGGTCTTGCCCATGCTCGGGCGGCCTGCGATTATGACCAGATCGCCGGGATGCAAGCCGGAAGTCTTGCGGTCCAGATCGGTAAATCCGGTCGCGATTCCGGTCACATCACTGGTATTGTCGCGCGCGTACAGGGTCTCGATGCGTTCCACTACTTGCGTCAACAATGGCGGCATGGGAAGAAATCCCTGCTTGCCTTTTGATCCTGCCTCCGCGATCTCGAACACTTTGCTTTCCGCTTCATCCAGCAATTGCGCGGCATCGCGTCCGGTCGGGTTATAGGCGCTGCTGGCGATGTCGCTGCCGACTTCTGCAAGCTTGCGCATGATGGAGCGCTCGCGCACGATCTCGCCGTAACGGCGGATGTTGGCAGCCGACGGCACGTTCTGCGCCAGGCCGCCCAGATAAGGCAAACCGCCCACCTTGTCCAGCTCACCGGCAATCTCCAATGCCTCGGCCACGGTGATTACATCCACCGGTTTTGCCTGCTCGCTCAGCCTCACGATCTGGCGGAAGATCAAACGATGTTCCTGGCGATAGAAATCGGCGGCGGTCAACAAGTCGGTAATCTTGTCCAGCGCAGTCGCTTCCAGCAACAAACCTCCCAGCACCGATTGCTCGGCCTCCACCGAATGGGGAGGCAATTTGATCTGGTCGATTTGTGTGTCCTGGCTGGAAAAGTTTTGCATGGAATTAAATCACGGGAGCTTTTGAGCGGAGGGTATTTTACCTTGTAAAGGCAAAAGCCTGAAAACAAAAAAGGACTGTTGCCAGTCCTTTATGTGTTGCGTTGATACTGCGACAAATTACTGTTCGCCGAGCACCGAAACGGTTATCCCCACCACCACATCGGTATGCAGCGCGATATTGACAGGATGGTCGCCGATCTGCTTGAGGTGGCCTTCTGGCATACGCACTTGCGACTTTTCAACTTCGAATCCCTGTGCAGCGATTGCCGCAACAATGTCGGCATTGGTGACGGAACCGAACAGCTTGCCGTCCACACCGGCCTTTTGCACGATCTGCACGGTCAAACCCGCCAGCTTTTCGCCGCGTGCTTGCGCTTCGGCCAGCTTGGCTTTGTCGGCTGCTTCGATCTCAACGCGACGCACTTCAAACTCTGCCATGTTGGCGGCAGTAGCGCGCTTGGCCTTGCCCTGCGGTATCAAGAAATTGCGCGCGAAGCCGTTTTTGACCTTGACCACCTCACCCAATGAGCCGAGGTTGGCCACTTTTTCCATCAAAATTATTTGCATGTCGGGGCTCCTTAGTGCAGGTCAGTGTAAGGCATCAAGGCCAAGAAGCGCGCGCGTTTTACGGCGGTGCTCAATTGGCGCTGATAGCGTGTTTTGGTGCCGGTGATACGTGCCGGGATCAGTTTGCCGTTTTCGGAAACGAATTCCTTGAGGATGTTGATGTCCTTGTAATCCACTTCTGCGATCTTCTCGACTGTAAAGCGGCAGAATTTGCGGCGCTTGAACAGATTGTTGCGGGAAGAACGCTTGTTCTTGTCATCTTTCTTTTTGTCTGATGGACGAGCCATGATATTTCCTTATTCCAAAATTATGTCGTTTATATGCAAAACCAGTTGTCTGCTGCGAACCATTGAGTCAGGGTCAGTGCCACTCTCGCCACGCCAACCGGGGTATAACGCAAACTTTCCAGTGCGATCAACTCGCCGCTGATGACAACCTGATTACGCGCCAATTGCCAATCAAATTAAACTGCTGCCGCGTTTTCTGTCGCAGGTGCCGGAGCAGGAGCGGGGGCAGCAACTGGAACAGAGCTGCTTTCAGTCTGCATGGCACGGGGCTTTTCTTCCTTCATCATGGCGGACGGCTCAACAACAGCAGCCTTGGTCTTGACGGTCAGGTGACGCAACACCGCATCATTGAAGCGGAACGCGTGCTCCAGTTCGTCCAGGGTTACCTGATTGCATTCGATATTCATCAGCACATAGTGTGCCTTGTGGATCTTTTGGATCGGGTAAGCCAGCTGACGCCGACCCCAGTCTTCCAGACGGTGGATATGGCCACCATTGGTGGTGACCAGTGTGCGATAGCGCTCGACCATCGCGGGCACTTGCTCGCTTTGATCGGGATGCACAATAAAGACGATTTCGTAATGTCGCATTACTTCTCCTTGTGGTTAAAGCTCCCCGCTTGCGGTGCGGTGGAGCAAGGTATGTGAACTGCCTATAACAAATTTACAGGCTCAGTCTCACAGGGGGGCGCATTATAGCGAAATAGGCATACAGGTCAAGGAGTTTAATGCCCGCGACATACTGTGGAGGGCGGGCAAGCACGGTGAAAGCTGCGATGCAAGCCGGAAAGGACAGTTAGCTACCCTGCATGGCGCTGCCGCACTGCTTCAAACAGGCAAATCGCCGTTGCTGCTGCGGCATTCAGCGATTCGACTTTATTATGCATCGGGATCGTGATTTTTTGTGTGGAGAGTCGCAGCAAATCGTCAGACAGCCCTGCCCCTTCATTGCCGACCATAAACGCGACATTACCGCGCAGATCGCAATCGTACAGGCTGTGCCTGGCATGCAGACTGGTTGCCAGTAATTGTCCGAAAAAGCCTTTAGCCACGCCCGGCAAATCCTGTTGTTCGTAAATGCACAACGAAAAATGACCGCCCATCGCCGCGCGCAGCACTTTTGGCGACCATGCATCGGCGCAGGCCCGGGACAGGAACACCGCGTCACATCCCGCGGCCGCCGCAGAACGCAACATCGAACCCAGATTGCCCGGATCCTGAATATCCTCCAGCAGCAAGGCAAAACGGCTTTGCGCAACCTGGATATCCGGCTGGGAAGTTTCGATCAATGCCAGGATTCCGCTGTGGGATTTCAGTTCACTGAGCCCGGCAAACAATTTGTCTTCCAGCTGCGTCACGGGTATATCTTCTACACGTTGCAACAATCCGGTAATTTCATCGTCGCGCAACGCTGCCGAGTTCAGAAAAATGTGCTGCGGCCGATTGTCGCTATCCAGATATGCTGCCAGCAAATGCGCGCCATCAAGCAAAGTCTGACCGGATTTGTTGCGTTGCCGGGCCGAACCCGAGAGTTTGGCGAGTTCCTTGTAAAAAGGATTGTCGCGGGACTGAATCGACTTCATTCCTCGCCTGCCTTTATGCCGGAGCAGCCGTATCCTGCTCCAGCAACGCGCCGATTTCCTGCAACGATGGCAGCTCTTGCAAAGCGCGCAGATTGAGATCGTCCAGCAGTTGCCTGGTGGTGGCGAACAATTCTGGTTTTCCCGGGGAATCACGTGTACCGACCACTTCCACCCAGCCGCGCGCTTCCAGCGTTTTGAGGATTTGCGGGGAGACTGCGACACCGCGAATTTCCTCTATGTCGCCACGCGTAACGGGTTGGTGGTAAGCGATGATGGCGAGCGTTTCCAGCACAGCACGCGAATAGCGCGGCGTTTTTTGCGGATTGAGCCGGTCGAGATACTGCTGCATTTCCGGCTTTGCCCTGAACCGCCATCCGCTTGCAACGCAACTCAATTCCACGCCGCGGCCTTGCCAGGATTGCGCGAGTTCTTCAAGCAGTGCTTCGGTCTGGCGATTATCAACTGGCGTGTCGCTGAGTTTTTTCAGCTCTGATACGGGTAGCGGCTCGGTGGAGGTCAGCAGCGCGGTTTCCAGCACGAGTTTGAGTTGCTCCATGTCTGGCAACACACCACCCGGCATGGCTGATTCAATCTGCGGTAATTGCTCGGCTAGTTCGGACATAGATATTCCCCAATGTTTCACTTTGCTGGATTTCAACCAGATATTCCTTGGCAAGTTCAAGGATCGCAATAAAGGTGACAATCAGTTTCGGCACGCCGTTTTCCACATCAAACAGCTTGCCAAATTCGACGAACTCGCCGCCCTGCAAACTGCGCAGAATGTGCGTCATCTGCTCGCGCACCGACAGTTGTTCGCGTCGCACCTTGTGATGTGTGTTCAGTTTGGCACGCGCCAACAGCCCCAGCCAGGCCAGCCGCAAATCTTCCACGCTGACTTCGGGCAGGCGCTCGCGTACGGTGTTTTCGATCAATACCTGCACGATCTCGAAATCGCGTCCGGCTTGCGGCAGTTCGTTGAGTTTTTGCGCGGCAAGTTTCATTTGCTCGTATTCCAGCAAACGGCGCATCAATTCGGCGCGCGGGTCTTCGTCCCCTTCTTCACTGGCCTTGGGCGGACGCGGCAACAGCATGCGCGACTTGATCTCGATCAGCACCGCCGCCATCAGCAAATAATCCGCTGCCAGTTCCAGGCGATGTTTCTGCATCATCTCGATGTAGCTGATGTACTGGCGGGTCAATTCCGCCATCGGGATATCAAGCACGTCGAGGTTGTGCTTGCGGATCAGATACAACAACAGATCCAGCGGTCCCTGGAAGGTTTCCAGCACCAGTTCCAGCGCATCCGGCGGTATATACAAGTCCTGCGGCAACTCCAGCAGCGGTTCACCGTGGATATGCGCGTATGGAACCAAAGGCTTTTGCGTATCGATCATCGTTCTTGGCATCTTCCCGGCATCGCCGATCAGCTATAACCCAGCCCCATCGCCTCGCGCACATCGCGCATAGTTTCCGCGGCCAGTTTGCGCGCCTTTTCACAGCCGTCCGCGATGATGTTGCGCACCAGCGCAGGGTCATCCAGATACTGTTGCGCGCGTTCACGCATCGGGCGTTGTTCCTCCAGCACCGCGTCTATCACCGGCTGTTTGCATTCGATGCAACCTATCCCCGCGCTCTTGCAGCCCTTCATCACCCACTCCCGTGTTTGCTCGTTAGAATAAACCAGGTGCAGCGGCCAGACCGGACACTTGTCGGGATCGCCCGCATCGCTGCGGCGGATACGAGCCGGGTCGGTCGGCATGGTACGGATCTTCTTGTTCACGCTGGCTTCATCTTCGCGCAGGGTAATGGTGTTGTTATAGGACTTGGACATCTTCTGCCCATCCAGACCCGGCATCTTGGAGGCGGCGGTGAGCATGGCTTGCGGTTCGGACAGGATCATTTTGCCGCCGCCTTCCAGATAACCGAACAGCCGTTCGCGGTCGCCATGACTCAGGCTCTGTTGCTCGTCCAGCAAGGCTTTGGCGGACTCGATTGCCTCATCGTCACCCTGTTCCTGAAAACGGGTGCGCAGTTCGTGGTACAGCTTGGCCCTTTTGCTGCCGAGTTTCTTTACCGCGGCTTCTGCTTTCTCCTCGAAACCCGGCTCACGACCGTAAATGTGATTGAAGCGGCGCGCGATCTCGCGGGTGAATTCGATATGGGGCACCTGATCTTCGCCCACCGGCACCTGGGTGGCGCGATAGATCAATATGTCCGCGCTTTGCAGCAGCGGATAGCCGAGGAAGCCGTAAGTGCTCAGGTCTTTTTCGGAGAGTTTTTCCTGCTGGTCCTTGTAGGTCGGCACACGCTCGAGCCAGCCCAGCGGGGTGATCATCGACAGCAACAAATGCAGCTCCGCATGCTCCGGCACCCTGGATTGAATGAACAGCGTGGCGCGTGCCGGATTGACGCCGGCGGCAAGCCAGTCCACCACCATATCCCACACACTTTGTTCGATTACATGGGGCGTGTCGTAATGCGTGGTCAGCGCGTGCCAGTCGGCCACGAAGAACAGGCATTCGTATTCGTTCTGCATCTTCACCCAATTCTTGAGTACCCCGTGGTAATGCCCCAGATGCAAACTTCCGGTGGGACGCATTCCCGATAACACACGATCAGCAAACATGATTAAATCCCAAATATCAACAAAATCAGTTTAAACATCAGGTTCACCAGCGGCAAGAGTATCAAACCCAACACCGGCGTAACTGCCAGAAAAATCAGGATGAACATGCCGTAAGGCTCGACCTTCGACAGCTGGAATGCCTGTCGATGCGGCAACAGGCTGACCGCAACGCGGCCGCCATCCAGTGGCGGCAGCGGCAACAGGTTCAGCACCATCAATACCACATTAATTTGAATCCCGATCTGCGCCATTCCAAGCAGCGGCCCCGCAAAATAATTTTCCGGAAACATCAGCCCCATCTTATAGACTAATGCCCAACCCATTGCCATGACCAGATTCGAAGCCGGTCCTGCGATTGCTACCCACAACATATCCTTCTTGGGATGTCGCAGCGCAGCGAAATTGACCGGAACCGGCTTGGCCCAGCCGAACAGAATACCGCCCATCCAAAGGGTGAGCAACGGCAGCAATATCGTGCCGACCGGATCGATATGATGCAGCGGATTGAGGCTGATGCGCCCCGCCTTATCGGCGGTCATGTCGCCGAAATGTCTCGCCACGTAGCCATGCGCCGCTTCGTGCAGGGTGATGGCGAACAGCACCGGAATGGCACCAATGGCGACGGTTTGTATCAGTTGTTCAATTTGCATCGGGTTCCTGTCAGTTTAATCAATCTTCAATTCCAAACGGAGCTACATCGCCCTTGCCGCGACGCAGCAACACCGGTACATCGCCGGTTAAATCGAACATTGTGGTGAAATCCACACCCACAGCACCCCCGTCGATCACCAGTTCAACTTGTTTTTCCAGCAGGTCGCGTATGTGTCCGGCATCATTCAATGGTCCCTCTTCATTGGGCAATATCAATGTGGTGCTGCACATTGGCTCGCCCAGTTCTTCCAACAATGCAAGCGCCACCCGATGATCGGGAACCCGGATACCGATAGTGCTGCGCTTGGGATGCTGCAGGCGTTTCGGTACTTCTTTGGTGGCCTTCAGGATAAAAGTGTAGCTGCCCGGTGTGTTGTTTTTCAGCAGGCGAAATTTTGAGTTGTCCACCTGTGCGTAGCGGGAAATTTCCGACAGGTCGCGGCACATCAGGGTCATATGATGATGTTCGTCCAGTTTGCGGAGCTGTCTTATACGCGTCACTGCATCCTTGTCGTCGAGATGGCAGCCCAGTGCATAACAGGAATCAGTGGGGTACACCACCACACCGCCGTCGCGCAGCACTTCAGCCGCCTGGCGTATCAGTCGCGGGTTTGGGTTGTCGGGATGGATGGTAAAAAACTGGGACATCAGGTCACTTTCTCTGGCCCGTCATTTTCCCATGCCTGCCAGACCGGGCGACAACCCAGCGGAAAGTCCGGCAGCCGCCCCATATCTCGATAACTCTCGCCCGGCCCGTGAAAATCCGAACCGCACGAGGCCAGCAACACAAATTCCTCGGCATAACGCGCAAACTCGGCATACTGTTCGGGCGTATGGCTGCCGGTGACGACTTCCAGTGCCTGCCCGCCGAGTGCGACGAACTCGGTCAACAATTCGTGCATGGTCTTTTTGCCCATGCCGTTGCGCCCGGTCATATAGCGACCGGGGTGCGCCAGTACCGCCACGCCGCCGCTGCCGCGTATCCAGCCGATCGCGTCGGCCAAAGCCGCCCATTGATGCTGCACGTAACCCGGCTTGCCTTTCACCAGATAGCGGTTGAACACGCTTTTCACGTCCTTGCAATGTCCGGATTCGACCAGATAGCGGGCAAAGTGGGTGCGGCTGATCATGTTGGGATTGCTGGCAAAATGATATGCGCCCTCGAGCACGCCACCAATACCCGCCTTGGCCAACGCATCGGACATTTTTTTGGCGCGTTCGCCGCGTCCGCTGCGCACAATGCGCAAGCCTTCGGCCAGCGGAGGGTAGTCTGGGGCTATATTCAGTCCGACAATATGCAGGGTGTGGGTGCGCCACGACACGGATACTTCCACGCCGTTGATAAAAGCCATACCATGCTGTGCGGAGGTGGCGCGTGCCTCATCCAGGCCATCCACGTCATCGTGATCGGTCAACGCCATCACCTTCACGCCACGCCCGGCAGCACGATTCACCAATTCTGCAGGTGTAAGCGTGCCATCGGAAATGTTGGAATGGCAATGCAAGTCGTAATCAAGCATCAGGCTTCTGCGGCAGCGCCGCCGCCTTTTTTCATGACCTTGCCCTCTTCGGCACGCTTGCGGCGCACCTCCTTGGGATCGGCGATCAGCGGACGGTAGATCTCGATGCGATCCTTCTCGCGCACCACGGCATCTGCTTTGGTCAGTTTGCCGAATATGCCCAACTTGTTGGCGGCCAAGTCGATCTCGGGATGCTTGTCCAGCATGCCGCTTGCTAGCACAGCTTCGGCCACGGTCGTTCCGGCCGGCACAGACTGCCTGAGCAGGATTTGCTCGTCAGGCAGTGCATACACAACTTCGATATTGATCATGTCACTCATTTGTTCGTATAAGCCTTTTCTGCTTCATAGATGAATGCATCAACGAAACTGTTCGCAATGTAATGAAACACCGGCCCGACCATTTTTTCCAGTAACCTGCTGGAAAAATCATAGTGCAGGGAAAACTCTATTTTACAGGCTGAGTCGCTCAATGGGATAAATCGCCAACTACCGTCCAGATGTTTGAACGGGCCATGCTGCAAAGTCATGTCGATTTGATAAGGCGGCGTGCGCACGTTCTCGGTGGTAAAACTCTGCTTGATGTGGAGATAATCGATTTGCACCGTGGCGTGTACCCTGGTTTCATCGAGCTCAGTGACACTTGCCCCCCCGCACCACGGCAAGAATCTTGGATAATCTTCCACCCGATCCACCAAGTTGAACATCTGCTCTGCGCTGTGCGCCACTAACACTGTTTTTTCCACTAACGCCATTGATGATCGGGAAGCCGCTATTCCAAAGGCTGGTAGAATAGCCTATCACACTGCAAAACTCACCTGATATGAGCATCATCCAGAACAAAAAAGCCTATCACGAGTACTTCATCGAGGATAAATACGAGGCCGGCATCATGCTGGAAGGCTGGGAAGTCAAGGCCATCCGTGCCGGTCGTGCACAGCTCAAGGAAGCCTATGTCACCGTAAAGGACGGCGAACTGTATTTGTTCGGCTCGCATATAAGCCCTTTGCTGAATGCTTCCACGCACATCCACCCCGATCCGGTGCGCACCCGCAAACT
>DIYV01000001.1:0-3544 GCA_002429165.1 Gallionella sp. UBA6045
CTATGTTTGCTGGCGCACGGTTTGAATGCGCCTGAAAAGTTAAGGTGCTGAGATTTGCGGATATCAGAGGGCGAACTCATGACCAAATCATACGACGTTGCAATCATAGGCGCAGGCTCTGCCGGCCTGACGGCGCTGCGCGAGGTGCGCAAGCAGACCGATAATTTTGTGCTGATCAATGACGGCTCCTACGGCACTACCTGCGCGCGCGTTGGATGCATGCCTTCGAAAACGCTGATCGAAGCGGCCATCGCCTTTCACCGGGGCAAGGCGCTCGAGACCTTCGGCGTGGGCGGCGCAGAGAGGCTTACTGTTAATATCCCCGCAGTATTGAGACGCGTGCGGCGGTTGCGCGACGGCTTCGTTGCGGGCATGCTCAAACTCACGGATGAACTGAAAGATCGCAGCATTGCGGGCCGTGCACGGTTCCTCGAGCCGCAGGTTCTCGCAGTCGGTGAACGCCGCGTGCATGCCGGGAAGATCATCATCGCTACAGGTTCTCGGCCTATCGTTCCCAAGGAATGGGCCGCGCTCGGCACACGGATGCTGACGAGCGACGATTTGTTCGAGCAGGAAACATTGCCATCGCACATGGCGGTGATTGGCATGGGTGGTCTCGGCAGCGAGATCGCCCAGGCGCTCGCCCGGCTGGGTATAGAAGTCACCGGTTTCGATGCCGCCGAGCATATCGCCGGGCTGAGCGATACCGATGTCAACAGGCAGGCCGTGGCATTGTTGCGAGCGGAGTTCGCCATGCATCTGGGCCAGGCAGCTGAGCCCGTCATCGAAGGTGAGCGTATCCGCGTGCGTGCCGGAAACGAGAGTGCCGTGGTCGACAAGGTGCTCGTCGCGCTCGGCCGCCGTCCCAATATCGATCAGATGGGCCTCGAGAACCTGGGAGTCGAGCTCGACGAACGCGGTGTGCCGCCTTTCGATACACGCACGATGCAGATCGCCGATCTTCCCGTGTACATCGCGGGCGATGCCAACCGTCATTTGCCGTTGCTGCACGAGGCTCTCGATGAGGGGTATATCGCCGGATATAACGCGCTGCGGAACGAGCCGGTATGCTTCGAACGGCGCGTGCCGCTTGCGATCGTATTTACCGATCCCGGCATCGCCGTCGTCGGACAGTCCTTCACTACCCTTGACGAGGATGAGATCGTCATCGGCGAAGTCGATTTTTCAAGTCAGGCGCGCGCACGCATGGGGGAGGTCAATCACGGCATGTTGCGCGTCTATGTCGACAGAAGCAGTGGCCGGCTATTGGGTGCCGAGATGTGTGCGCCGCAAGGTGAGCACCTTGCACATCTGCTGGCGTTGGCGGTGCAGCGCAAGCTGACGGTGCGCGAGTTGTTGCGCATGCCGTTTTATCACCCTGTGCTGGAGGAGGGCTTGCGCACCGCGTTACGCGACGCCGCCGGCAAACTGGGCGGCGCAGTTGTCCCCGATCTGGGCCACTGCGATCGGCTGGACGACGGCGCGTTCGATTAGCACCGGGTTTTTTGTCTGAGTCGCTGTGTCTTTTTGGGAATGTATCGGCCCAATTGATCTTTCATCTCCTGTTCTTCAATCGGAATCATCGCTGCCTGCGTTTCCAGACCGCCTCTGCCAGAGAGAGACGGTGGGCGTTTCGTACTGTGTGTGTTGGCGCACTGTTTAACTGTGCTCGAAAGCCTATATTCATGCTTCATGGCGTTCAGTCTATGCATGAGTCATGCAACCAGAAGTTCAATTCACCAGCATTTTCCAGGAAAAGGAATATACATAATGTCAAATACCAATGAAGCTAACGTAGAGAAGAATTACACAGTCAAGATGAGCTCCGGCAATGGGGCGGTCAGAACAGAGTCGCAAACGCACACCCGAAGTGAAATTATCGATCGCGCGAAGGAAGTGCTGGCGAAACAGTTGGGCCTGGATTTATCTGATTATGCCGATTTGGAAGTAAAGCTGGAAAGCGGGGATGACGGTGACAGCATCTATTACGTTGATAAGTCCGGGAGTCCGGCTAAATTTACAGACGAGATGCAATTCAATGCGGCCATTGCCGTGCTTAATTCCAATGAGCAATATTTTGCAGCGATTCCTGTGAAATAAGCCAGAAGCGGCTTCACTTGATCGGACCAGGTTTTCGTCTTCATAAGTGAGCGGCCCAACCAGGCTGGACGCGCAATTGCTACAGAGCCAGCCTATCGTATCGTTCCGGCCGGATGGTTAGTTACAGTGACAGAAACCAACGTTACCGGAGCCGAATAATTTTATGCGGGTTGCCGGCGTGGATGAAATCTGCAGCAGTACCTTTTGCCTCTGTGCGCAAAATCCGCTAACCCGGCATTCCGTCTGCGCGCGGTTTGACCAGGATGGGGGCGTACACCCAGACAAACAATGCAAAGGCGATCAGCCATGCCGCCTGTGACAATCCGATCCACAATGTGTATTGCATCGGCGCGATCATCGGCAATATCACCCGGGCAACGAAGGACGCGGCCAATGAGATGAAAGCAGGGGCAAGCAGCCGCGAGTGTTGCTGGATATTGCGGCCGGTGTGTCCGAGCGAAATGCGTGACATCATTCCAGCAGTCATCATGGCTATGCCGCCCACTGCAAAGGCATGCAGCGCCAGAAAGGGCAACAGGAATACGAACGGTGTGATCGCCTTGATCAGGAATCCGAATGCGGCACCGCCATAGCCGAGGTATAACACCCACAGCAGCGGCTTTTTCCAGATATCCCTGGTGTACCACCCCGCCAGCCGCATCGTATGCGCCGCGAACAGCAGGCCGGCGAGTGCGGCAGTGACCGCTGCATTCCGCCAGAACACATCGGAAAACCAGAACAGCACAAACACATAAATGATGGAGCGATCTATCCACACCCAATTCTTCAATTTCACCGGATAGCCGACGCCCCGTTCGATGAAGAACGGCATCACGCGCCGCGCCATGCTGAAGACCAGCGCAAGCAGAAAATACAATCCGGAATACAGGCCCCACGCGATGCCTTGCTCCAGCACGCCCGACACGCCGAGATAAAACACCAGGTTGGCCAGCATCAGCAGCACCAGTTTGGACGCGATACCGATCTGATCATGCTGTTTCGCGCGCAGGATAGGGCTGAACACCGCAACAATGAGCCAGAGGTCGAACACCAGATCCAGCATCATCATCGGCCATATCTGCCTTGGTATGATCCACTCGATCACCCGTGCCGCCAGCCACAGTGTTGCCAGGCCGGCCAGCGGGTATCCGCTGGGTGTGGGGATATGGGTCCAGTTGCGCACGGCAGTCAACAGAAATCCGGCGGCAACGGCCATGCCATATCCGAAGATCATTTCATGCGCATGCCAGTATGCGGGTGAAAACGGCAGGCTCGGCGCCGGCCAGCCATAGACATAAATGCCGCCCCAGATCAATATCGAGATCAGCGCATAGATGCCCGCCAGCAGGAAGAACGGACGAAAGCCGAGATTGAACAGGGCGAATTCAGGAACGGGTTGGGCCGGGTCTTTGATGGGCAAAATAAAATCCTTTATAAGTCCAAT
>DIYV01000001.1:3598-14238 GCA_002429165.1 Gallionella sp. UBA6045
CGATCTCTGCTTGCCGCGCCGCCAAAATATGGCCATCAACGGTTTGACGCTGGTTCCGTGGAGCAGAATGGAAAGCGTAACGACGATCAGTGTCATTTGTATCAATTGCAGCGACAGCTCCTCCGGCAAGCCGCTTTCTATCGCGTACATCAGGTAGTAGAGCGAGCCGATCCCGCGCACGCCGAACCAGCCGGTCATGCCGCGCATCCGCCAGGTGGTGTTCGTGCCCAGCAGTCCGACGATGACACTGATCGGGCGCACGATCACGAACAGGAACAGGGCCAGCCCCACCGCTTCCCAGGTCCACGAGTTCAGATACAGCGTGCCGCCGATCAGCAGAACCAGGACCACTTCCGAAAGCCTTTCCAGATGTTCCTTGAATACCAGCGATCCCTGGCTGACCGTTTGCGCTGGCTCCAGTTCAGGGCGTGCATTTGCATCAATGCGTGCGGCTTGCTGGGTTTTGCTGCCGTCAAAGGCATCCTGGGCAGCTTTGGCCAGCTTGAGCTCGGTCTGGCGTAACGCGACGGCGGCAAAGAATACCGCCAGAAAACCCCAGCCATTAACCATCACGGTCAAACCGTATACGACCCCGATCAGCCCGAGGCCGAGGAAGTCATCCATCAACGCGTGTTCGTGCGGTTTGCTGCGCAGTTTCCACCCGACATGGGCCAGCGCAACACCCGCGGCGACGCCGATGGTGACGCCGGAGATGGTGGCCCATAGCACATCAACCAATATCCATTTACTTCCAAAATCGCCGAGATCATGCAGGCCCAATAATCCCAGTCCCAGCATCACAAACGGAAAAGCGCTGCCGTCGTTCATGCCCGCCTCGCAGGTCAGGGTGAAGCGCAGCTGGTCGTGGTCTCCGGGATGGCGGATCTGCACGTCGGTTGCCAGCACCGGGTCGGTCGGTGCAACGATTGCGCCCAGCAGTACCCCCGCACCCAACGGCATCCCCAGCACATAATAGGCAAATTCAGCGACCATCACCACGGTTATGGTCATGGATGCCGTCGCCAGCAGAATCGGCGAGCGCCAGCGGGCAAAACTGAATGGAACCGGCATTTTTACGCCGGCAGAAAACAGGGAAATCAATACCGCCACTTCCGTCAGTGATTCCAGCAGCGCCGATTGCTGGAGCGGGTTGAAATGAAACAGGTCGAGCACGGTAGGCCCGACCAGCACCCCCACTGCGAGATAGATTATGGCCGACGTGATCGGCGAGCGCTTGAGGAGGGTAGCAGTCAGACCCATGGCCAACAACAGTCCGCCCACGAGCATGAACCACATTGCGCTAGTCATCAGTATGTTGCAGATACATAAATAACCGCATTGCCAAAATGTACGAGGGGAAAAGTTATATCACAGTATATTTGGTACACACTGTGTGTTGGCATACATAGCGGGATTGCGAATTCCCGGCGGGCGGAGACCGGTTGCGTTTGCCATGTGCGCAGCGATTACTCATGAACAAATCTCACCGGGCCCCTGCAATTTTCCGGCCAACTGAAGCGCCCGGTGCTGCCGACCCCGTCAATTATCCAGTCAGAGGTTCCTTAACTGCCGGGTGTATGCCCGGTTATGGTGATATGTTGTCCGCGAGCCTGGGATTGGCTTTCAGCAGTCCAGCCTCATCGCTGACTACATGAGCCGCTTCGTTCAGCAATATATCCTTGGCATCTTTATTTGCATTCTGGATGGCCAGATCAGCGCTGAGATCGCGTTCACTGGACAACATGCCGTCGTCTTGAAATGCATGGCTGCCGGCTTTGGCGGAGCCATTGTGCGATGGATTGTCACCCCTGCTTTTGTCGCGAGACTTCTCGCGTGATTCCTGCGCGTCGCGCTCTTTGCGGCGGTCGGCTTCATTGAGCGAGATCAGGTTTGTCCGGCGTATCTTGTTGAGCTCGGCAATATCTTCCTGCAAATACCTGAAGTCCTGGTCGTGGCTTACGCGCTTGTCGTGGCTCGCAATCAACATCGGCACGATAGTTGTCAAATTGCCTTCCGGCCTGTAGTCAGCCGCCTTGATTTGCGACCATGGCAAGGCATTGTCGAAACTGGACTCACCAAAATCCTTCGTGTCGATCATCGACGGAAACTTGATATCCGGGGTCACGCCGCGCAACTGCGTGGTGCCGCCATTGATACGGAAAAATTGGGCGATGGTCATCTTGACTTCGCCGAATTCGGGTTTGCCGTTTTTCGCGAGTTGATCAAGATCTGCCACGGTCTGCACGGTGCCCTTGCCAAAGCTGGTTTCTCCGATCACGACTCCGCGACCGTAATCCTGGATCGCAGCCGCGAATATTTCAGAGGCTGATGCCGAGCCGCGATTAATGAGCACGCCCAGCGGACCATTCCAGGCAGCAGCGGTATCGCTATCGCTATCGACAGTAATGTTGCCGTTGGAGTCGCGTTGCTGTACGACGGGGCCTTTTCCTACAAACAGGCCGGTCAGTTCGATGGCTTCATCCAATGATCCGCCGCCATTGTTGCGCAGATCAACCAGCACGCCATCCACCTTGTCTTTTTTCAGCTCGGTCAGCAGGCGCGAGACGTCCCTGGTTGCGCTTTTGAAATTCTTATCGCCGTTCTGGCGGGCAGCAAAATCCTGATAAAACTCGGGCAGGGAGATCACGCCGATGCGGCGAATTACGCCCCCGTCCTTCACTTCGATGATAGATTTCTTGGCGGCCTGCTTTTCCAGGGTGATTTTTTTTCTGACCAGTGATATGAGCTTGTGCTTGCCATCGGCGCCGGCTTCCGCGGGCAGCACATCAAGGCGTACTACGGAGTCCTCGGTGCCGCGGATCAATGCCACCGCGTCGTCAATGCGCCAGCCCATGATATCGGTTATCGGGCCGTTTTCGCCCTGTCCGACACCCACGATACGGTCCCCGGCTTTCAGCTTGCCGGAAAGCGCCGCGGGGCCGCCTGCCAGCAGTTCCTTGATCGTCGTGTATTCGTCCTTGTCATTGAGCTCCGCGCCGATGCCAACAAGGGATAATTTCATCGAAATATCGAATTCCTCGGAAGCACGCACCCCGAAATAATTGGTGTGCGGGTCTATCGCCATCGTATAGGCGTTCATGAAACTTTGGAATATGTCTTCACTGTTGACCTTGGAAAGGCTGTCCAGGGTATTTGCATAGCGCTTGTCCAGTGTGGCGACGATGCTTTTCTTGTCCTTGCCGGCCAGTTTGAGACGCAGCCAGTCGTTCTTGACACGCTTGTGCCACAAGTCATTCAGCTCTTCCCTGGATTTTGGCCATGGCGCATCCTTGCGGGAGTATTGATAGCTTTCCTTTTTATTGAAATCAAAACCTTTCTTCAGCAGGGAACGCGCATAGGTGAACCGCTCGGTGATTCGTTGCTGGTAGAGGTTATATATGCCGAAAGGGATGCTCAGGTTCTCGTCGAGTATGGCATCATCAAGCTTTGTTCGCGCATCGGCGAAATGATCGATGTCGGACTGCAGGAAAAATATTTTCTCGCCATCCAGCTCTTTCAGGTAGTTGTCGAATATTTGCGAAGACAAATGATCGTCAAGCGCCACGTTTTTGTAGCTATAGTGGCCCAGTACTTTGGCTGACAAAAGGGCTGCCTGAGCCTGTTGTTTCAGTGGCTCAAGCTGCGGAATAGCCTGAGCCGTATTGAGTGCTGACAGAGCAAGTGCCAGCAATATCCACAGTAATTTATTTTTCATTTGCGTGTTCGGAAAAAGGTTTTAAACGATCGGGGTTCGACAGGTTATAGGGTGCCAAGTTCGATATATTATCCGATATCCGGGCTCGATTTGGATTTCGTGGGAATCCTGTGCCTGTATACAACCATTAAAAGCTGGCGCTGTGCAACCCGCATCCCCTATTTTTTGCCGTTTCCGGACGAATCAGGTAAACCCCCTGTTTTTGTACTAACATGCATCTGCAGCAATCAGAATCGCGGAATTCTGTAAGGAAGCTGAAATTTATCCGGAATCCGCAAGCTTCCCTATTTTCAATCGGGCTGACCGCCAGGTCTGGCCCATAACAGTTAGGAGTCAACCATGCCTGCCTGGCTTATGCCCGTGCTCAAATCCGTCCTGCCTTATGTCGGTACGATCGTATCTGCTGCTGCGCCGGTATTTACCAAGAAAAACGCCGATGCTGCTGCCAATCAAACGATATTGCTGCAACAGCAGATAACCGAACTTCAGGCAGCGGCATCGGCGAACGATGCACACATCAAAGAGCTGGCAATACAATTGCAAAATACCGTGGAGGCCTTGGAGAAGGGTGCGTCACTTGCGGACAGAAGACACCAGTGGATTCTGGTTTTTTGTATCCTGGCGATCATCATATCCGTCATGTCTCTGGGCACTGTGCTGTACTTTTTTCTTGCGCGATGATTCTTTACTTTAACGACTTCGAACCGGCCTCCTGTGGTTTGTCTCCGCATCCGTCAACCAGGTCCGCCGCAAAGCGATGCATCAGTTGATTATGAAATGTGTATATGAAGCATCTACCGGGCTGGATGCCCACATGATCCTGGGCCTGCTCGAACAGCAACGCATACCGGGGCGTATCGAAGGGGAATATCTGCAGGGCGGGGTCGGCGGGCTTCAGGCGATGGGCCTGGTGCGGGTACTTGTTTCCGAAGCAGACTACGCCGAAGCCAGGAAGATAATCAGCGAATGGGAGTCGGTTCAACCGGCTCCGGACAGCGCCAAGCCGGAAACACGTTCCCCCGGAGGGATCCAGATTTTCGTGATCGGGATGATTGTGGGGGCATGGATCATGTACTGGTTGTTAAAGCGTCCGGTGTGAAACATTTTCCGGCCCTGTCACCCGCGAGGTACTGGCCGGTCAGACGACCTTGATGCTCAGCTCAACCGCTGCCCGCAAGGTATTCGCCGCAATACATCCGCGTTCGGCAATCGTGACCAGTTTGTCCAGTTCTTCCGGAGAATTGCACTGGGCAGACACCGACATGCGGATCGCGGTAAAGCGTGACGGTGCATCGGCCATGTCGCCCTCGATATCGGCACGGGCATTCTTCAATTCGATATTCCGGGCCTTGGCGGCGGCCAGCAGATTGCTCATGAAGCAACCCCCCAGCCCATTCAATACCGCTTCCCCGCCCATCATGCCTTGATTGGTGCCACCCTTGGCCTCGGGTCTGTCCATGACCACTTCGTGTCCGCGCGCATTTCCCCTGGATGCTGTGCTGCTGATCTGTTCCACCTTCACTGTTGCTGTTGCCATGCCTTTTTTCCCTGATCGCCAAAATAAAAAGTAAACGCTGAAAAAGTCCGTTCGTGGTGAGGTATCGAACCATGGTACATCATTCTACCTTCCTTCAAACATCGGATAGCCAAACAAATGCGCGGCGGCCTGCGTGTTGAACCGACAGTATATGAATGTTGCGGCGGGATGGTTTTTGGCGAACTGGGCAATTTTCGAGGCGAAGGCTCTGTGGTGCCGGAAATTCGAGCCTGACCCATTTCATCTTCAGGATATGTCAAATCCCCGATTATGGTTTGCCGGGTTCGCTTTCCATAACGCTGCGGCTATTTGGGAGCAATGCCTGCGCCCGCATGGCTTCGGTTTCGTTATGGCTATGGGCAACGATTACCCACTGCCCATGGCTGATGGCATCTGCCACTGCCTCTTCAACATCCGCTGTTTGTACGTCGTCGGTGTTATTGCTGGCAACGCCACCCATCACACTTCCGCCTAGCGCACCCAAGCCAAGCGCCGTCATGGCACCAATCATCGGCCCCGCTACCAGCAGCCCGGCGCCGCCCGTCAAAGCGATACCGGTGACGAGCACCAAGCCGGGGATCGACCCCAATGCGGCTCCTTCCAATACACCTTTCGTGGTTTTAAGCCCGTCCCACTCTTGTCCGAGCTTTTCCTGCCAATGCTCCTGCTCCCGGCCGAGCAAACTGATTTGATCATTCGTGAAGCCTTCTTTTTTCAGTAAAGCAATGGCGCCGCCGGCATCGGCGAAATTCGGATAAATTGCGATGGTTTTGTAACGGGGGACTCCCATAGGCGGCATTGCTTTGCCGGTTTGGGAAAGGCTTGCGGCAGAAGTATCGGTTTTCATGAAATTTCCTTTTGATGATGGAATGTGGTGTGTCGGTTAAGTGTCAGGCAGCCAGGCCATCCTGAACACCTTGGCCCATACTGCGGCAATGATCACATTTATTCTGTGCGGTAACGCACGGTTCGCCATATATTCAAATGCGACACTGTTCATGCATGTTCACCGGGAGAAGATAATGAAGCACGTTTTCGATTATGTAATTGTAGGCGGGGGGCTGGCGGGCGCATCAGCAGTGGAAGGCATTCGTGAGCTCGATGAGACGGGCAGCATACTTCTGGTCTGCGGGGAAGATCATTTGCCTTATGACAGGCCACCGCTGTCCAAGAAGCTTTGGTTCGGCAAGATGAAAGTGGATGAAATCTTTCTGCATGACCAAAAGTTCTACGATACCCATACAGTTACTTTGGCATTGGGAATAAAATCGGTGCGGCTCGACCCCGTCAAAAAAACCATAACCAACAACAACAACACATTCGGCTATGGAAAGCTGCTGCTTGCAACAGGATGCAAGGTACGGACGCTGACTATCCCCGGCGGTGATCTCGCTGATATATGTTATTTCCGCAACCTGGACGATTACCTGCGCATCAGGGCAGTGGCTGCAGAGGGCAAGTCCGCAGTAGTGGTCGGTGGCGGGTTCATCGGCTCTGAATTGGCCGCTGCGCTCAACATCAACAAGCTCAATGTCACCATGATTTTTCCGGGCACACTGCTCTGCGACCGGGTGTTTCCTGACTATCTGGGAAGGGCTGTGCAGGGTCGCTATGTGGAGAAAGGTGTCAGGGTACTGGCGTCGGAAAAACCCGTTTCTTTCAGCAAGAAGGGCGCTAAATTTATTACCCGCACCGAGAAGGGTGAAGAAATCGAATCCGATCTGGTGATCGTCGGAGTCGGCGTGATCCCGGACATGGAGTTGGCCAAAATTGCCGGGCTGGAAGTGGGCAATGGAATCGTGGTTAACGAATATCTCGAGACGTCCAACCCGGATATTTATGCCGCAGGCGACAACGCCTTTTTTCCTTACCAGGCACTGGGGCAGTCGATGCGCATGGAGCACTGGGACAACGCCCTCAACCAGGGGAAATGGGCGGGGCGGAATATGGCCGGCGCGCATGAACCATATACCTATCAGCCGTATTTTTTCTCGGACCTGTTCGAGTTCGGCTACGAGGCGACCGGCGAAGTCGATTCGAAGATGGAGACCTTCGCCGACTGGCAGAAGGAAAATGATACCGGCGTCATCTACTACCTGCGCGAGGGAAAGGTCAGGGGCGTGATGATGTGCAACGTGTGGGACAAGGTCGAGATGGCGCGCGAACTTATCAAAAGGGGCGGAAAGACGACGCCGGAGAAATTGCGCGGCCTGATTGCATGACATCCGCTGTGCCTGTCCAATAATTATCAGGTGACGTCGGCTCCGTCCGCTCGCCATGAGTTCGCAGCCAGACGGAAAATATCAAATTTATTTCACGGAATCCCGGATCAAAGCAGCATAACCGGATTTGGCCGGTGAATATCAGTTGTCAACCACTTGGAGAGTTTGCACTTGAACCGATTTCCAGAAGACATTTATACCGAACCTTCAAATGTAGATGTCGATACGTTGAGGAATCTTGGCCCCCCTTCGCGGTATGGCGGGAATTTGGCAAGGCATTCGCGGCCTGGACGTTAATCCGAAAGCAGAGGGACCCAAAAAGCAGGTTTTCGTCGAGCACATTGAACTTCAACCGATAGACCCACAGACCAACGGGCCACAATTGTTCTATGGCCTGCGTTACCACTCCCATATCGTCAAGCCAGATCAGGTTAAGACCTATCACGATCTGGTTATGGGAACCCGCCACAAATTCTGTGATGCACACGCTTACGATTCCGCGTGCCCAGATCCTCATGGCTGTTGGAGAGGCAAGTGCCAATGCGAAAGAGTTTGAGCTCATAGTTACCCATGACTCCGAAAACTTTGGTATCTGCTCGGCGCCATTTCTTGACTATGCATTCAAGACGATCGAATTCCGGATCAAGGTAACCATCAATCCCGACGGCACTTGGTCTTACGATGAGGATACGGTACTTTTGGTCAAGGGAAAGGCAGAACCGTTTCATCACACGGATCGAAACAGGTTGACCAAGATTGCTGAACCCACTCCAAACCCTCTGGCGAGAAAGTAATCCAGATGCAGCGGGCGACTCAAGGCAGAGAGTGGATTTTGCCGGGTATCGCAGACACGTTCTGAATGGCAGTTTTGCAGCTGAATGAAGGACAGATCTGTTTCGTTAACAGGCGTTCTGAATCAAAATAATTGGGGCCAAAATAATTGGGGCCAGACCACGAAATATTTTAAAGAATAAGCGTGATCTGCTTCGTATAAGGCTTGCTGCGGTACTACTTTCGTCCCATCATCTGTTCGAGCACCAGCAACAGCGAACTGGTGTCCTGTTCACCGAAGCCGCTGCCCATCAGCGCGTTCAGCTGCTGCATCACCTGCGCGGTGACCGGCAGCGGCAGCCCGGACTCGTGTGCGATATCGAGTGCGACGCCGATGTCCTTGTGGTGCAGCGCGGCAACGATGCCGGCGTTGAAATCCCGCTCCACCATTTTCTTTCCGAGCACATCAAGCATGCGGCTGCCACCGTACCCGGCCATGATCGCCTCGCGCACTTTGCCCGCGTCCGCGCCCTGCGCGCCTGCAAACAGCAGCGCTTCGGCAGTGCCTTGCAGGTTGGCGAGCTGGCATATCTGGTTGGCGAGCTTGGTCACCTGTCCGGTTCCCGACGGGCCCATGTGGAAGATCGCCTTGCCCATCAGTTCCAGCAGTGGCCGCACACGTTCAAGGATCGCCGCTTCGCCGCCGACGAAGAAGGTCAGCGATGCGGTCTTTGCTGCCGCGACACCACCCGAGACCGGGGCATCGAGCATGTCGATGTCGCTTGCACGCAGCTGCTCTGCGATCCGGCGTGTGATGGCCGGCGAGATCGTGCTCATGTCCACGTGGATCAATCCGGGTTGCGCGCCGTGCGCGAGGCCTTGCGGCCCGAACACGATGGCTTCGACATCTTTGCCGGCGGTCACGATGGTGAATACCATCTCGCTGGACGCCGCCACCTCGGCCGGTGTGTCGACCAGGCTCAGACCAAGGTTGCTTGCGCGTTCGCGCGAACGCGCGCCGCGCGCATAGGTGGTGAGCGTGTGGCCGGCGGCAAGCAGGTGGCGGGCCTGTTCGCTGCCCATGTTGCCGATGCCGATAAAACCGATACGCATAGCGCTTATCTTTCGCAAGTGATCATCAATCGTGGCAGGGTGGGCTGACCCCATTAATTCTGTGGTCTTGCCAGTTTGTGTAAAAAGGCGATAGGGTCGGTATATTATAGGGGTAGAAATACAATTCGAACCCGGTTCGCTTAACTTGAATATACTTCAAAATCACCGATGAATAAATCTGTCAAAGCTGCGCCTGTCCATCGCCTGGCTTTACGCGTGCGCGAGGTCGGGCAATTATTCAACTCGATGGATCCGACGCCATTCCTGAACAAAGACCTTGATCCGGAGGCGGAGGCCTTTATCGAAACATGGGCGTCGGGGTATGTGGCCGGCAGCCGTTTCCATATAACCATCCATCTTGAACAGTGGCCGCCAGATGGCGATCCCACCGAGATGTTGACCGGAGCGATACACAACCACTTCAACTACAAAGCCGGGCGCACGCGCAGCGCCTTTAAACGTCTTCTGCGGGAGGGCCGCACGAGTCTTGTCATCGGTCTCATATTTGTCTCGCTGTGCCTGGTTGCAGCCGATGTCATCGGCAGATCAGGTTTCGCCGGCAACTCGATAGCGCGAGAGAGTCTGACGATTGTTGGCTGGGTCGCCATGTGGCGCCCGCTGCAGATATTTCTATACGACTGGTGGCCGCTGCAACGGCAGATTCGCCGTTACCAGATGCTCGGCAGTGCGCATATCCAGGTGATTCAGGGCAAATGAGAGCAGAGTGGCCAATTCAGGACATCATTACGCCGTCAGTTTTTGGCGCATTGCAGGCGCATGTAACTTGATCCCGCAGCGCGGAACTTGAAGAAACGGATTAGGGATAAATGATGCGTGGCATGAGCTTCGCGGTCTTGTTGGCTGCACTTTGGTTTCCCGTGGCCGGCCATGGCGAGGAAACTGCACAGACCGGCAAACCGATTCAGCATGAGGAGGTGAATCCGGTGGCATTGCTATCTTCCGACCAGCCCAATCGCCTGGGTTGCACGCGGGATAGCTATGACCGTGGCTGTTTCATGGACTTTGTCCTGTCGGTGCGCTACCCGCTGTTCTACAAGGCGCTGCAGGGCGGGCACAAGTTCGACATGCTGCCGTTCTTTTCCTTTACCGGCCGGATGGGGCAGTACATCGGTTCGGTGCGCCACTCCTCGCCTGTCGTGACCAAGCAGTTCAACCCGAGTTTGTACTTTCGTTTTTACACGGCGAATTCCGCGAACCATGAACTGGGGATGGCAGACAGCAAGCAGGATTATTACGATGTGGGTTACGCGCATGAATCGAA
>DIYV01000001.1:14321-17530 GCA_002429165.1 Gallionella sp. UBA6045
CAATGGATATCGATCTGAGATATTTTCTGTCTTACGGCTTGTTCCAGAAAGGCAGCGAAGAGTATTTTCCCTGGGAAGCCCCGCGTCCCATCATGCACATCAGCCAGGTCGACGGCATACGCATGAAGGTGACGCGCGATGTCGACTGGAGCTGGTTCAAGGGCGTTACTTTGTTCTATACCACCGGCTACCGTGATATCGCGCGATGGAATACATTCCGTATGGAACTGGGATTTACCCCGCTCAGCAATCTGATGGGGCTGCCCATCATACTGTGGGGGCAATCCGGGTATAACAGCAGCGTGACCCAGTATTATCGCAAGGCATGGTCTGTCGGGCTGGCGGCATCGTTTGAGACTTACCAATGAACGCGATGCTCTCCTGTATTACGCCGGGATCATGGGATCCGTGGCCATAAAAGTCCTGTGCGTTTCGCCGGTTCAGTTGCAATCCATTCAGTTCGGTGGCGCAACCGAACCGGCGTAGATCACTTCGCACTCTCCGCCGGGAAAGAGTCGCCTTTCTTTCATCCCATCCCGCAAAACCGAATGCGCGGTCATGCGGGACTTAATCAGAGGTTCCTTGGAATCTTTTATAGGTCTGCCACCGCAGGGCGATTGTTTCACACTATGTTGGGTGGCGTACAGTCTCGCTGCGCTTGAAAGTCTATGGTGTTGTTTCATGACGTTCAGACCAGTTCTGTGTCATGCGGGTTGTTTCTCATTCATCAGCATTTTTACGAAAGGAACAATCATCATGTCGAATACCAAAGATACCAAGCACGCAAAAACGGCCGCAGTTCACAAAGCCGACAAACAGTTGTTTGTTGAAAAGCGACCCGAGGGCGACTTTGCAGTCAGGAAAGCCAATTCGGAAAGAGCGAGCGATGTTTTGCCCACGCAGGCAGAAGCGATTACACGGGCAAAGGAATTGAGTCCGGACGCTGCACCATTGGTCGAGCGAGTTCGCAAGACAGATACAGGGAAGCCGAATCAGTGGCGCAAGGTATAGCGTCAAACGACGGGATTCGGGCAGTGCCGTCGGCACTTGCCCTTTGAGTTTAGGTGTGTATTGCGCAAAGCAGTCGTATCTGACACGTGCGGCAACTATACGGATGTGTAGAATGTTCCTCGATCTATCCAACCGGAAGTATTCATATGGACACTTTGCTGCTGATTATTAGCAAGTTAAAGGAAATAGCCTTATTTCCCTGGTTTGCTATCGGTGGTACACAGATCAGTTTGCTCACTATATGCGGCTTGATCGTTATCCTTTTGATCGTCTGGCGTGTCGGTATTGCGTTCGAACAAACCATCGTCAGAATAGGCCGCAATCAGGACAAGGAATTCAGCACAGGCTGGTATGCGTTGAGCCGGATCAGCCGCTACGTCATCTGGATAACCGGCTTGATTATGGGGCTGGGCTATCTGGGTTTCAGCATGGGCAGCTTTGCCATGATCGGCGGCGCAATCGGTGTAGGACTGGGCTTTGGTCTGCAGAACGTCATCAGCAATTTTGTAGCAGGTATCATCATCCTGATTGAAAAAATCATCAAGGTTGGCGACTTCGTTGACCTGCAATCCGGGGTGATGGGTCAAGTGGCCGAAATCAATTTACGCTATACCCGTGTTACCACAACTGACCTGATCGACATTATTGTCCCCAATTCCGAATTCACCAGCGGTCGAGTGGTCAACTGGACACTGAATGAGCACGAGCGCAGATTGCATGTGTCGTTCAGCGTTGCCTACGGTGCTGACAAGCAACAGGTCAAGGAGGCTGCCATTGCGGCAGCATTGGCCGTCTCAGGAACCGAGAGCATACAGGGACGCGAGCCGGATGCGTGGCTGGTCAAGTTCGGGGACAGCAGCTTGGACTTCGAACTGGTCGTGTGGGTGGGATCCGATTTGATCGTAACGCCAGGTAAAACACAGGCTCAATACCTGTGGGCGATCGAGGACGAATTAAGGAAAAGGCAGATCGAGATTCCGTTCCCGCAAAGAGATTTGCATATACGATCGGGAACGCTGGCGGTTACCCTGAATAAGCCCGACTGATTCCTGACCGGGTCTGACAACCGATCAATGTTGTCAGAACCGGTTTCGGCACCTGCCGCCTTATTCCATTTCCAGATCGTCCTGTACCGCGGCAAGGCCGGCTTTCGCGCATGCTTCATCGGTCAGCCCGGAAGGCGCGCCGCTGACGCCGATACCGCCCATGATATTGCCGGCAATGTTGATCGGGATGCCGCCTGCCGATATGACCAGTTCGTCGATCTTCGGCACATTGTAGGCGCCCTTGAAACGATCATCCATTGCAGAGGTCGGGGAATTGAATTCCATCGCGGTGTAGGCTTTTTTCTTGCTGATGGCGATCGAAACATCCATCGCCAGCGTGTCGCGCAGTACCACCTGCACATTCCCGCCGCGGTCGACGACCGTTACGGTGATCTGCACGCCTTCCTTGCGGCAATGTTCAATCGCCGCCTTGCCGATACGCATCGCGGTATCCAGTGACAGGCGCTTGATATTTACCGTCAGCGGCTGTCCCGTATGGGTTGCACTGAATGCCGGATTGCTGACGGCGACTGCAAGCGCGCTCACTACAGCTATTGCAACTTTTCTGGTTCTCATCGTTAAGCCTCCTTGTAAAATCCACTCAACAAAGTTTTGCAAATCCTGTTTGGACTTCGCCGCGGGCATTTGCATCATTGAAATCAGAATATGTCTGATTCGCTGGCGCACTGTGCCCCCCCGGCAAATAAAAATCAATGGGTCAACCAGCAAAATTAAGGACCGGCTTCGCCGATTAGCTAATAGAATGGGCACATGAGACACATCGAAAAACACAGAACACACCGTATAGGATGGCTGCGCGCGGCCGTGCTTGGCGCAAACGACGGTATTGTTTCCACCGCCAGCCTGGTTCTGGGCGTGGCGGCGGCAGAAGCGAGTGCCAAGAGCATTTTGATCGCGGGCGTTGCAGGCCTGGTGGCGGGCGCGATGTCGATGGCTGCGGGCGAATATGTTTCGGTGAGTTCGCAATCCGATACCGAGCGCGCGGATCTGGAGCGGGAACGCAAGGAGTTGGCGGCCGACCCCAAGCACGAGCACGCGGAATTGTCGGCTATCTATGTTGCGCGCGGACTCGATGCAACACTCGCCGCCGAGGTCGCCACCCAGTTGACGAAGCATGACGCACTCGGCGCG
>DIYV01000001.1:17698-35154 GCA_002429165.1 Gallionella sp. UBA6045
CTGCCTCTGCTGGTAGTTCTGGTTGTGCCTGCCTCTGCATTGATGTGGGCTGTTTCGCTTAGCTCGCTGCTGTTCCTCGTGCTGCTGGGTGCGCTGGCTGCACGCGCCGGCGGTGCTCCCGTGATGACTTCCGCGATACGGGTGACCTTTTGGGGCGCATTGGCCATGGCATTGACAGCCGGAGTCGGGGCCTTGTTCGGGGTGGCAGCCTGAGATTTCTGCCGCGATAACCCGACCGGAATGACGGGAAGAAAACTGGCCGGTAGTAGTTGATCCCGGTTGCATGCACAAGGTTTTCCAGCCGGGATCGGCTGCCCTCACCGAGCTATCATTCCTGCAGCTTTCGTGGAATCATCCGGCCCTTTGTTGATCACATGTGTTCAGATGGATAGTTCGAACGTCAAACGTTATCTCCCGTGGGTGGTAGCGACTGCCCTGTTCATGGAGCAGCTTGACTCGACCATCGTCAATACGGCCGTGCCTGCCATGGCAGAGAGCCTCAATGTGGCACCGTTAAGTCTGAAGGCGGTTGTCGCCAGCTATATCTTGAGTCTGGCCGTATGCATTCCGGTCAGCGGCTGGATGGCGGACCGTTTCGGCACGCGACGCGTGTTCGGCACAGCAGTGGTGGTGTTCACCCTTTCGTCATTGTTGTGCGGCCTGTCGCTGAATGTGCCTATGCTGGTTTCTGCGCGCGTCTTGCAGGGTATGGGTGCCGCCATGATGATGCCGGTCGGGCGATTGACCATCATTCGCACCTTTACCAAGGCCGAGTTGTTGAAGGCGATGAATTTCGTGATCATCCCTGCGTTGATCGGTCCGCTGCTCGGCCCGACGATAGGCGGCCTGATCGTGCACTGGATGCCGTGGCGGGTAATCTTCTTTATCAATATTCCGGTGGGATTGGCTGCGCTGTTGCTTGTTCATCGGTACATGCCTGACTATCGCGGAGACGGGCGGCGGCCGCTTGATGTGATCGGGCTGGTGTTGTTTTGCACCGGTACATCGCTGCTTTCCTGGCTGCTGGAAGTGTTTGGCGATCACGATATCGGCGCCGTTCCTGCAGCGTTCGTGCTTCTGGCGTCGCTGGGTCTGCTGGCCGCATACGTTTGGCATGCCAACCGTATGCGTTTCCCGCTGCTGCGCCTTGTGCTGTTTCGGGTACGCACGTTCCGCGTCGCGGTGGCCGGCGGTTTCATCACGCGACTGGGTCTGGGCGGACTGCCTTTTCTGTTGCCTTTGCTTTATCAGGTGGGTCTCGGCTTCCCCGCATGGCAATCGGGATTGCTGATGATGCCCGCCGCTGCCGCAGCCATGGGAATGAAAGTGTTTTCAATCGGCATACTGCGGCGTTTTGGATTTCGCAGGATACTGATCGTCAATACGCTGTTGATGGGTGTCACAATCGGCATGTTCGCGCTGGTTGGTTCCGGAACACCGATCATCCTTATCGTGCTTCTGGGTCTGACCCAGGGATTTTTCAATTCGCTGCAATTCTCGAGCATGAATTCGATGGCCTATGCAGACATAGGCGGATCGGACTCGAGCATGGCCAGCACAATCGCCAGTTCCATGCAGCAGATGGCGAGGAGTTTCGGTCTGGCCTGCGGAACCCTGATCGCTGCCTGGTACCTCGGCGATCTTCCCCAGACCGATCAGGCAGCGGTCACCCGGGCATTGCACTACGCCTTTCTGACCCTGGGCGGCCTGACATTGATTTCCTCGCTGTCGTTCTGGACATTGCGCGCCACAGATGGAGAGAATGTCAGCAGGGGCGATGCGATCGTGGCTGACGAGTCGGCGTAATGAAAGCCAATGCCGAAAGCGCAAAATCACCGTTCCACCAGCTGCAGGAAGTCTGCAAAGTGCATCGGCAGCGGGAAAAATTTCTGCGATACAGGTGCCGGTTGTCCCGAAGAATCTATACCGTGCCATCAAACTCTTCGTCGGGCTGAACAACGCGTTTGACCAGTACCTTGTCCACGCGGTTCTTGTCCATATCGATCACTTCAAAACGGAAGCCGGCCGCGTCAAAGGCATCCGTTTCCTTCGGTATGCGGTCCAGCACATGCATCATAAAGCCGCCCAGCGTATTGAAGGATTTCTCTTCCTCGCCAGGCAACTCCTCCCCGATATCGAGCACAGCCTTCATGCGTTCGACAGTCACGCTGCCATCGATCAGCCATGAGTTATCCTTGCGCATGACGATGTCCTGTTCCGCGGCGATGCCGGATGTGGGTATATCGCCGACGATGGCGATCATCACATCGGTCAGTGTGACCATGCCCTGCAACTCGCCATACTCGTCCACGATCAGCGCGCATTGCTGGCGTGCCTTGCGCAAATTTTCCAGCAGGTGCGTGGTTGTCACGCTTTCCGGCACGTATAGCGGCCGGCGCAGCGACTTCTCCACCGTGAGCGGCCTGCCCTCCAGCACATCCTTGAGCAGGTCTGCACTACGCAGTATCCCCACGATGTTGTTCAGCCCGTCGCGGCAAACGACCAGGCGGGTAAAGGGACTCCCGGCGATGCGATTGCGGATCACCGTTTCGGGTTCGTTCAGGTCGAGCACGTAAATTTCATTGCGGGGCGTCATGATCGCTGTAATGGCTGCTCGTCCAGCCGCAGCACGTTGGAGACGAGGGCACGCTCGCTCACATGGAACACCCCGGCTTCAGCTCCCTGCGCCATCAGCACCTTGATCTCCTCGTCGGTGACCGGCGGTTCCTGCTTGCGCACCGCGCCTGTCGCGCGCAACACAAAACCGGAAGTCGCCGAAAGGAGCCAGACCAGGGGATACGCCACCCGCGTCATTACATTCATTGACGGGGCGATGAACGAGGCGATCTTCTCCGGTGCCAGCAGTCCCAGCTGCTTGGGCACCAGCTCGCCAACCACCACGGAAAAATAAGTCAGTCCCGCCACCACAATGGTCAGCGCGATGCCGCTCGCGTAAGGCCCGGTCAGCGTAAATCCGCCCAGCCATGCCGACAGCGGATCGGCCAGCGCGGTCTGGCCGATTGCCCCGCTGAGGATCCCCGCGGTCGTGATGCCGACCTGTATCGTGGAAAGGAAAGTCGAAGGTTCGCTGTTCAGCGCCATAGCCGCGCGCGCACCGTGGGTGCGGTTATCGGCCAGGTTTTGCAGGCGCGCCCTGCGTGAAGAGACCACGGCGATCTCCGACATCGCCAGCACCCCGTTGAGCAGGATCAGCAACAGCAATAGCACGATGTCCATCAGAACGGCGTCCTCGTCTGTAGGTTAACACGCGGTCAAGTAATTGCTCAGGCGGCAAATATAACATCATGGCCGCACAGACTGTGTGTTTCGGCCGTGACGTTGCCGTCCTCCGGCCCGGATTTGTTTACGGGACGGATTTTCTGAACAGGTCGACACGCATCGGCATCTGAAAAGTCGCTCCATCCCGGGTCATATAACCGTTGAACTTCGAGCGTACTTTTTCCAGGGTCTCGGCAGATAACCTGTGCTCGGTGTGGGTCACTTTAAGCACTTGTTGTTCGAACTGTCCAAAGTCTGCAAAGTGCATCGGTTGCATGAAAAACTTCTGTGACACAAGCGCCAATCGTCCGGATGAAACCGCTCGCTGCTCGGCGGCGAAAGCTGCTTCGCGCACCGCTTTTTCGTCGTGAAAAAGTTTCAGGACTTCATTGAAGTCGCCTGCATAAACCGGTTCCGAGATATAGGCAACGCCACCCGGTTTCAGTACCCGTCGTATCTCGGAGAACACGCTGTCCATCAGTTCACCCGGAACGTGATGCAGGGATTTGAACATCAGCACGATGTCGAAATTCGAATCGGCCGCCGGGATCTTTTCCGCGCCGCCATGCGCGAAGCGTACATTGGGCAGGTCGGTGATGGCGAGGTTTCTCGCGAGCTGCGTTTCATCCACTTCCAGGGCCAGCACCGAGGCGGCCTTTTCGGCGACGATGCGGGTCTTCTCCGCCTTTCCGCAGCCCAGTTCCAGTACTGTTGAGCCTTTCAGGTGCAGGAGTTCGTCAAGAATATCCCCCTCGTTCGCCACGAGGTGAGCTTGCGGATCAGATATCTGCATTTCGGTCATATTCATTTTGATTTGTTGTTATTCCATGGGTATATGATTTGCATATTCTACTATTCAGCGAATCAAAAGGTGGGCCTCATCCGTTTCAACAGACAGACTCTGTATGCTTTGGACCGGGTGTTGCATGCCGCAAGCGAATGCCAATGAATTGCCTGAAAAGATCACGCGAACGCAAAGTTTCGGCGTCTGCTTCCGGTTAAAATACTAAAAGCTTAAAAAGCGGCGCGAGACGAACACGGAAGCTATAAAATATGATCCGGTACGGATTTCAATACTGAATTGCAACGGTAGAGGGGCGAAATGAAACAAATACCAAGGATATTTCTGACCTGTTTGACCCTGCTGCCGCTATGCATAGTGACGGCTTGTTCCGAACCTGAGGCGCATGTTGCAAAAATAAATCTGATAAATGACCTGGGAAGCACGGCAGTACTGGATCTCTGTAAGGACGATGTGCACTGTGATGCCATCTCGGATCTTTGGACGCCGACCAGGATCAACGCGAAAGACAGCCATACGTTCGTCGTATCCAACGAAGAGACGACAGTTTTTAAAGTGTCGTCCGAAATCAATGGCAAGACTGATGTGCGCTGCCTGCGGGTGCGGATAGACAAATCACTCAAAACCGCTCATAACAACCTGCATCTTTCATCTGCGACAAGCTGCTGAGTTTTTATGCCGGGATGAAAGGGTAACGTGCCAATGGGAAAATCTTGCGTGCTCACAATTCAGCGGCGGCGGCTTTGACAAAGTGGCTCGTCATCATTGGCATCATTTTCATTCTGGCTGGAGTGGCCTGGCCATGGCTGTCCAAGCTGGGTATCGGCCATCTTCCGGGTGATATTTATATCGAGCGAAAAGGATTCAGCTTCTATTCCCCGATTACGACCAGCATCATCATTTCTGTGGTGCTATCTATCATTTTCTGGATATTCAGGAAATGAATGAACCAGAATTCCCCGTCCTGCGCTTATGGACAGGCAATCAACATCATTGCCGCGCAGGGCAGTATGTGTAGGACATTCCTGTGTTCGGCGCGACACGCCGCCTGCTGCAACCGAGGGCTTGCAGCCGGGGAATCAGGACGGCATTACGAGGCTTGCGATGCTTTCGATTTACGACCCGGTGCTGCTGGTGGCGTAATCCCGGACAATCTGCAACGTATACCTACAATTTTTTCGCCATCCTGAAACCGGGTAGAGTGATATGCCACAACCTCGCCTTTGGCAGCTAGTTCTGCCAAATAGTGGCGTGTTTTGGAAAGAGAGAGACCGGCAGCTTCCGCGATCTCGGCATCAAGTCTCTCACCGTTCTTTTTCAAGTATTGCAGGATTTGATTCATTTGATTGACGCTTATATATTGGGTTAAAAAGTGGCTTATCACCGGTTGTGATGTGTCAGGCTACTCTCTTCTTTATGTTAGACCGGCCCAGCAGGCAATTGCTAAGGCAGAGGCCGCCAGAATTGATAAATCAGTCATCACTAAACTTCCTGGCATATTATTGTACCTGTCATGCTCAGTGGTTTCACTCATCTTTAATCTCCTTGAAGAAAAAAATGTTATCCCAAGACGACCAGGGCGAGCGTTTGACTGAAGGATTTGGAATTGGTTCCATAATGAGATTCAGAATTTCAAGTCCCTGAATACCATGGGTAAGAGGGTGGTCAGGGGATAACCCTTCAATCCGGCGCCGGACGGAGGTCTGCGGTGATCTGATACGATCGGAGACGAGCTGAATGATCGAATATCTGGGATGTGATCATCAGTTCATCGGCACCTGTCCGCACGATGAATTCTTTCATTGAGCGCTGCACGGTGTCGGGCGAACCGATCGCCGCGCAGGACAGGACGTCGTCGAGCATATCGCGGAAATGCGGCGGGATGCTGTCCAGATATCCCTTCACCGGGGGCTGCAGACGCTTGGGGTGGCCGCTGCGCAGGTTGACGAATGCCTGCTGCATCGAGGTCGCGAGAAATTGCCCCTGTTCATCCGTATCTGCCGCAAACACGTTGTAGCCCAGCATCACGTATGGTTTGTCCAGTTGGGCAGACGGCTTGAATGTGGAGCGATACAACGCAATCGCCTGCATCATCTGCTCAGGCGCAAAATGCGACGCGAATGCATAGGGAAGCCCAAGGGCCGCTGCCACTTGCGCGCCGAAAAGACTCGATCCCAGTATCCATATCGGTACATGCAGCCCCGCGCCCGGTACCGCGCGAACCGCATGGCGTTTGGCTGCGGAGAAGTAATCCATCAGTTCGACGACGTCCTGGGGGAACTGATTGGGATCGGAAGCGAGATTCCGCCGCAATGCGCGAGCGGTGAGCTGGTCCGAGCCAGGCGCGCGCCCGAGACCCAGGTCGATGCGCCCGGGAAACAGCGATTCCAGGGTGCCGAACTGTTCGGCGATCACCAGCGGCGCATGGTTGGGCAACATGATGCCCCCGGCACCGACGCGGATGGTAGCCGTGCCGCCGGCCACATGCGCTATCAGCACGGCGGTCGCGGCGCTGGCAATGCCCGGCATGCCATGATGCTCGGCCAGCCAGTAACGCCGGTAGTCCCAGCGCTCCGCGTGTTGGGCAAGGGCTAGCGTGTTGCGGAACGACTGTGCAGCGTCGCTGCCTTCGTTGATCGGGGCCAGGTCAAGGATAGAGTAGGGGATCATGTGTTTCGCGGTAAATTCAGCATCGGCTGTGATGACAGTGTACCAAATGCAGACCTTCATCATGAACGTTGCAGCTGATTACCCTGATTGAAAAGCGGGTAACGTAATGATGATAAAGTATGCTTCAATATTATTCTGTGTAATTGCTTTCAATTTTGAATAACAACTGATGTCTTCTTCATTTTCCCGCGATCGCTGGCTGCTCCCGCTCGGCCTTTTTATACTCTCCGTCACATGGGGATACACCTGGGTACTGGCCAAGCAGGCGCTCAGCTTTGCACCGCCCTTCGCTTTCGCGGCAGAACGTTGTGTCGGCGGTGCGCTGGCTTTGTTTCTTGCGCTCAAACTCATGGGCAGGCCGCTCAAGCTGATCGCTCCCGGAGCCACACTCGCCATAGGTTTGGCGCAAGTGTCGGGCTTCATGTTGTTTCAGACCTGGGCGCTCGTGGAAGGCGGCCCCGGCAAGACAGCGGTACTGATCTTTACCATGCCCATCTGGACGCTGCTGATCGCCGGGCCGATTCTGGGCGAGCGTATCAAGGGCAAGCAATGGCTGGCCGCTGCAAGCACATTCACCGGCCTGGTGCTGATCATCGAACCGTGGAGCATGCATTCCAGCCTGTTCAGCAAATTTCTCGGCATCATGGCTGCAATGTGCTGGGCCCTCGGTACTGTTCTCGTCAAGCGCCTGCGTTCCCGGCAACAGGTCGACCTGCTCTCGTTGACCACCTGGCAGATGATGATAGGAGCCGTACCGCTGGTACTGCTGGCGGTGGTGGTACCCGAACATTCCACCGACTGGACCGCAGCCTATATCGGCATACTTGCCTTCATGTCGGTGATCAGCACGGCATTCTGCTGGTGGTTGTGGATCACGCTGCTCGACCGCGTGCCGGCATGGGAAGCCAGTCTCTCCGTGCTCGGCACCCCGGTAGTGGCGATCGTTTCCTCGCGCCTGATGATGGGGGAAGAATTCAAGCTGAGCGAGATGATGGGCATCCTGCTCATCAGCACAGGACTGGCAATATTGTCCCTGCTCGGATGGATGGCCAGCCGCCGTGGCGCGGTGAAGTAATGCGGCCCGGCAAAAATGGTGGCTGTATACTTCCAACAGCAAACAATTCCAATCGGTTCCTTTTAATGACATCTCGTTATTGCTCATGAAACAATACCTGCAAACTCTCGAAATTGCGCCTGACAGCATCACCTTCAACGACACCATTGCGGTGATTGATGCAAATTACGACTTTATCCCCAGCGCATTCCGCAACGGAGAAATGCGAAACGAAGCCGGGCAGAACAACGGCTCCTGCAAAGTCTTCTCCTTTGCCAAATTGCACCTGTTGACACCGCAGCAGACGCTGCATTGCTTCGGCAGTTATTACCGCGACGATGTGCTCAAGCATCCGCAAGGCAGCGACCACCGGAACATCCGCAACTTCATCAAGACCGGCTGGGATGGGATCGTCTTCGAAGGCAATGCGCTCACGCTGAAGAAGAAATAAGCGGGGCAGGGAGCCTTGGCCTCGCTGCTGAAAAAAAAGCACGGGCGAAGCGGCTTGGCGCGAAAAGGAAATCCTCGCGCCCGACTATAAACACACTAAATTGTCAGTTCATCAACCCATATGAATCCACTCATCAGTACAAACCGGCTGCAAGAACTCCTGGATAGGAACGCGAATGTTTTGATTTGCGATTGCCGCTTTGATTTATCACAAGCATCAGCTGGAAGGGAAGCTTACGCTGCGGGCCACATTCAGGGCGCTATTTATGTTGATTTGGAAACAGATTTATCCGGTACCAAAACCGGGACAAATGGACGCCACCCGCTGCCAAATCCTGATAATTGGGCAAAGACAAGGCAGCGCCTGGGTATCGACTCTAAAACCCATGTGATTGCCTATGATAGCCAGGGCTCGGTCTATGCAAGTCGCTTATGGTGGATGTTACGGGCTATTGGTCATGACAAGGTGCAAGTGCTGGATGGTGGTTTGGAATCCTGGAGGGGGCAGATCAGTACAGCAATACTTGCCCCTACTCCACTTGAGAGACAACCAACTCCTCAGGAGTTTGAGGGATTGGTTCTGGTTGATATGATTCTTGACAATCTTGTATCGCAACGTAAAACGATCGTTGATGCGCGCTCGTCTGATCGCTTTCATGGACAAAATGAAACGCTTGATCCGGTAGCGGGGCATATTCCGGGCTCGTTAAATCGCTTTTATAAAAGCAATCTGGAAGGAGGGTTCTTTAAATCTCCGGATATTCTTCGAAATGAATTTTCTGATTTACTTGGAAACATACAGGCACCCGATGTAATTCATTCATGCGGCTCCGGAGTAACAGCGTGTCACAACCTGTTGGCCATGGAATATGCCGGGCTCAGCGGCTCTCATTTATACGCGGGCAGTTGGAGTGAATGGTGTGCCGATCCAAAGCGCCCGGTTAAACTCTAAGTATCAAATGAAGCTGGATTCGAGCGAGTATCAGACAAGGTTCAGGGGTTTATATCTTGAGATAATCGCTAACCCAGAATTTGGACACTGCGCAGAAGAGGATCACCCCTTTAATTCACTCGTTTGATGTCCGTTTTCGGGTAGCCTATTGCAGGGATTGAAGTTCTGCCCGGTGCAAATTCCGGACATACAGGTGTTAAAAAAAATGATAAGTCATCTCGGGCGATATGAGATTGTTGAAGAGTTGGGGCGAGGCGCCATGGGCATTGTTTACAAAGCCTATGACCCGTTCATTGAGCGATTCGTCGCAATCAAGACCATCAATCTTCAAGTTTTGTCCGAGACGGAAAGGGCGGAATACGAAACGAGGTTCTATCATGAGGCCAAGGCAGCGGGACACTTGAGCCACCCCAACATCGTTACTATTTACGACCTGGGGGAAAGTGGCGACATGGCCTACATCGCGATGGAGCTGATGGAGGGTCGAGACTTACAGGAGATGATTTATGGCAAAGGGCGCATGCTGGTTACAGATGCCCTGAACATTGCAATTCAGGTAGCGGCAGGATTGTCCTATGCACATCAGCGAGGGGTCGTGCATGGCGATATCAAACCTTCAAACATCATGGTTCTGGGCGACAATCTTGTAAAAATCGCCGACTTTGGTATCGCGAAAATGGCTTCCTCGATGGAACGCAAGCAAGAGGACGGGATATATGGAACACCTCCGTTCATGTCGCCCGAACAAATTCAGGGCAAACCAATTGACGCCCGCTCGGATATTTTTTCACTCGGCGTTGTTTTATATTACATGCTGACTGATCGATTGCCCTTTCCGGAGGAAAACATCAATTTGCTCATGAACCAGATCGTTGGTGTTGTCCCGGAAAAACCCAGTTCATTAAACCCCGGTATTTCAGAAGCGCTGGATACGGTTATATTCAAGTGCCTTGCAAAAACGCCCGATGTTCGCTACAAAAATGCCAATGACCTGGCCATTGATTTGCGTTCATGCCTTTCCGCATTGTTGCATACCCGTACCGGCCCGGATCATTCTTTCACGTCGAACGTCAGATTCAAACGCTTGAGGAGTGTGGTCACCCCGCGGGGGTTCTCACGGACTCTGGTCGCCCATGGCAGTTATTTTGCAATTTTTTCGATTGTTGCGATTTTCATGATCGACATGGTTACGCCTTCCACCATTCAGATGGAATTTCTTTATATATTTCCGCTGGTAGTGATCAGCTTGCATTGCGAGCGGATAAAACTGATCAGCGGGGCTGTCGTATTGGCGCTATTGCTCCAGGGCATACACATTGTGATGGACACCATCCCGATCTCCTCAAAAGTCATCAACGCGATTATGGTATTGCTGATAAATATCACGGTAGTCTTTGTCTCCAGAATCGCACGGACAAACTTTATCGAGGTCGAACAGCTGTCTTCCTTCGATAGTTTGACCGGGCTGCGCAATCGACTTAGCTTTGAGGTCATCACGGATATTGAAATCGACAGGCAAAAGCAAAGAAAAGCAGTTTTTTCGTTCGCATATATCGACCTCAATAAACTCAAGGAATTGAACGAAACCAGAGGATACGCTGCCGGCGATAAGGCGATTAAGCTTATCGCCCATGTGATTCGGGAAAATATACGGCAAATTGACACGCCGGCACGGATTGGCGGAGATGAATTCGCGATCCTGATGCCGAATACCAATGCGGCAGAATGCGAGTCGTTCTGCAAGCAGCTTTCCCTGAAGATTTCGGAACAGATGGAAGATGCATTGCTCCCTTTGTCGACAAGCATCGGTTATGCATCCTTTGAAAAGCCGCCGGTAGCAATTTCAGAAGTTTTTGATAAGGCTGAAATTGCTATGCATAGGGCCAAAACAAGTGCGAATTCATTTGCGGTAAGCGCTTAGCGTATTCCCTGCAGGGAGCGAAACATGTACCGGGAAATCCTGACATTCTGGTTCGAAGAGATCGAGCCGTCGCAATGGTGGAAAAAGGATGAAAATCTGGACCGGCTGATCACCAAGCGGTTTTCGGAGATTCATCGCCGTGCAACCCGTTGCGAACTGTTCGAGTGGAGAAAGGATGCACACGGCAGGCTGGCGGAGGTGATCGTGCTCGATCAGTTTTCGCGGAACATGTTCAGGAACTCTCCCCTGTCATTTGCCCATGATGCCCTTGCGCTTGCACTGGCACAGGAAGCTATTTCAGTCGGCGCAGATAAATCATTGAATCAGGCCGAGCGCAGCTTCCTCTACATGCCGTACATGCACAGCGAGTCGCTGCAGATTCATGAGATCGCCACCAAATTATTTCGGGACAATGGCAACCAGAACAGCCTGGATTTTGAATTGAAGCACAAGGCGATCATCGCAAGGTTCGGCCGCTATCCGCACCGGAACAGCATCCTTGGCAGGAATTCCACCGATGAGGAGATCGAGTTTCTGAAGCAACCGGGTTCGGGGTTCTGACGGTATCGGGAGCGGCCTGCCCCCAATTCAAATTAACCCTTGAACTTGGCAAAAGCTGCCGCCATTGCGCCATCTGGCGCCGGCTGACGCACTTCCTGTTTTTTATGCTGTGTCATTCGTTTCGCGTCGCTCGCACGATCGCGCGGCGCTCCGGCTCTGCTGCTCTCGGCGGCGCTGTCGGTTAGGCGCATGGTCAGCGCGATGCGTTTGCGCTTCTCGTCCACCTCCAGTACCTTGACCTTCACCACCTGTCCAGCCTTGACTACCGCGTGCGGGTCCTTGACGAAGGTGTTGGAGAGCGCCGAGATATGCACCAGCCCGTCCTGGTGCACGCCGATGTCCACAAAGGCGCCGAACGCCGCGACGTTGGTGACCACGCCTTCAAGGATCATGTCCGGCTTCAGGTCTTTCAGCTGCTCCACGCCTTCCCTGAAGGTGGCCGTGGTGAATTCGGGACGCGGGTCGCGCCCGGGCTTCTCCAGTTCGCTCAGGATGTCGCTGATGGTGGGCACGCCGAACTGTTCATCGGCATACTTGCCCGGGTTGAGCGATTTGAGCAACCTGCTGTCGCCGATCACTTCCTTGATGTTCCTGTTGATGTCGGCAAGTATTTTTCTCACCAGCGGGTAGGACTCCGGATGCACCGCAGAGGCGTCGAGTGGATTGTCACCGCCCATGACGCGCAGGAAGCCGGCCGCCTGTTCGAAGGTCTTGTCCCCCAGGCGCGGCACCGCTTTCAGGGTGGCGCGTGTGGCGAACATGCCGTGCGTGTCGCGGTAGGAGACGATGCT
Organism: Gallionella sp. UBA6045; assembly: GCA_002429165.1. Lineage (GTDB taxonomy): Bacteria > Pseudomonadota > Gammaproteobacteria > Burkholderiales > Gallionellaceae > Gallionella. The sequence goes on from DIYV01000001.1 coordinate 30,179, forward strand.
TTGCGCAACGCTGGCGGAGAGTCCCGACACCCGCGCCAGCAGCGGCGCCGAAGCAGTGTTCACATCCACGCCCACCGCGTTCACGCAATCCTCGACCACGGCATCCAGCGAGCGCGCCAGCTGGAACTGTCCGACATCGTGCTGGTACTGGCCGACGCCGATCGACTTGGGATCGATCTTCACCAGCTCGGCCAGCGGGTCCTGCAGGCGACGCGCGATGGACACCGCACCGCGTAGCGACACGTCCATGTCGGGCAGCTCGCGCGAGGCGAACTCGGAGGCGGAATACACCGATGCGCCCGCTTCAGACACCACGATCTTGGTGAGCTTCAATTCCGGCCGCAAGGCGATCAGCTCTTGCGCCAGCTTGTCGGTCTCGCGCGAGCCTGTGCCATTGCCGATGGAGATCAGTGACACCCGGTGTTTTTCGGCCAGCTTGGCAAGGAGTTGCAGCGAACCGTTCCAGTCGTTCTTCGGCTGGTGCGGATAGATGACGGCGGTGTCCACCACCTTGCCGGTGGCATCCACCACGGCGACCTTCACCCCGGTGCGCATGCCGGGATCGAGGCCCATCGTGGCGCGCGGCCCGGCCGGTGCGGCGAGCAGCAGGTCTTTCAGGTTGCGCGCGAACACCCTGATCGCCTCGGTCTCGGCACGTTCGCGCAGCGCACCCATCAGCTCGCTCTCCAGGTGCAGAAAACTCTTCACGCGCCAGGTCCAGCGCGCCGTATCCGCCAGCCAACGATCGGCGGGCCGGTCGCGGTTGACGATGCCGAAGCGCTGCGCGATACGCGCCTCGCAGTAGTTGTGCGGCGCGTCCCATTTTGGTTTTTCCGCTTCGCTGTCGAGCCGCAGGGTGATGCTCAGCATCTCCTCGCGGCGGCCGCGGAACAGTGCCAGCGCACGGTGCGACGGGATCGCGCCTATCGGTTCGTCATAGGCGAAATAATCGGTGTATTTCGCCGCAGCTTCTTCCTTCCCCTCGATCACTTTCGATCCGACCACGCCATGCGCCTGCAGATATTCGCGCAGATCCTGCAACAGTTCCGAATCCTCGGCAAAGCGATCCATCAGGATATAGCGCGCGCCCTCCAGCGCCGCCTTGGTATCCGGCACGCCGGGATTTTCACCCTGTTCGGAGGTGAAGGCCGGTTTGAGATATTTGCCGGCTTCCTGCTCGGGATCGAGCATCGGATCGGCCAGCAGCGCATCGGCCAGCGGCAACAGCCCCGCTTCCAGCGCGATTTGCGACTTGGTGCGGCGTTTCGGTTTGTAAGGCAGGTACAGGTCTTCCAGCCGGGTCTTGTCTTCGGCCATGCTGATGGCGGCCAGCAGCTCCGGCGTCATCTTGCCCTGCTCGTTGATCGATGCAATGACCGCGCTGCGCCGTTCCTCCAGTTCACGCAGGTAGCGCAGGCGATCTTCAAGCAGACGCAGTTGCACATCATCCAGTCCTCCCGTCGCTTCCTTGCGGTAGCGGGATATGAACGGGACAGTCGCACTCCCGTCGAGCAGGGCGATGGCGGCGGAGACTTGGGCCGGTTTGGCGGAAATTTCGGTTGAGAGACGCAGTTCGATGGATGGCAGCATGAAAGTCTAAAATAGTTGAGCCGTCGGCTGGAAAGTTGCCAATAAGGCTGCTTGAGAAAAACGACGCGTCGCTGTAATGACATGCGATGCGACTGGCGATGCAAAAAAATAATTATGCTTTGCGGGGTGCACGATAGGCAAGTGGTTTCAACATCCATATTCTAAGGAACATGATGCGATTCCAGAAAAAATCGGATTCGGGGTTCTGACGAACAACGGCCAGTCTCAGCTAACACAGCGCCAGCGCAGGATTGAACGTCTTGCGTGGTGCGGCACACAGGTGGAGGCGATTGTTTCCTCGCGCCTGATGCTGGGGGAAGATTTCAGGTTTCGCGAGGTGACGGGCATACTACTCATTGGCGCAGGTCTGGCACTGTTGTCGCTAATCGGATGGGCGGCCAGTCGCCACAACTTCTGAACATTACTTTTGCAAGGTTAGTCGACATGCTAGCATTCGATTACATTGCTGGAATATGAGGCAACAACCAGACCCGAATTATCTGGAGCATGTCCGATGATGAAGTTCGAATGGGATACCGAAAAGGCTGCTGCAAACTCGCGCAAGCATGGAGTATCATTCGACGAAGCTGGAACGGTATTCCTCGACCAACTCGCGCTCTCCGGCCCTGATCCAGACCACTCGATGGGCGAGCTGCGCTAATCACCTTTGGAATATCCAGCTTGGGGCGGCTGCTTGTGGTCTTCCACACCCATCGTCCCGGAGTAATCCGTATTATCAGCGCACGCCGAGTCACCCGTGCAGAAAGGAAGCTATATGAAGAAAACTAAAGACGAAATGCGTGCAGAGTACAAACGCTCCGACTTCACCAAACTAGAACGCGGAAAATTCTACAAACAGGTAGCCAAGGGAACCTCCGTAGCTCTGCTCGACCCGGCCATCGCCAAGGCTTTTCCGACATCGGAAGCCGTCAATGCAGCCCTGCTAGGCCTGCTTACGCTCACGGAACAAACGGCACGCTTAACAAGACACACAAAACCGGCAGTAGCCCACAAGGCTGATAAACAGTTATTTGTTGAAAAGCGACCCGAGGGTGACTTTGCAGTCAGGAAAGCCAATTCGGAAAGAGCCAGCGATGTTTTGCCGACGCAGGCAGAAGCTATAGCACGGGCGAAGAAATTGAGTCCTGGCGCTGCACCCTTGGTCGAGCGCATTCGCAAGACAGAAGGCGGGAAGCCTGATCAATGGCGCAAAGCTTAAAGCCTTCGTTTGCTAATAATGGTGGCAGACAACGGTTTCATTGCGGCCATGCTCTTCCCAATTCAAACATCCTCACCTAGGACGCGCGCCGTATGCCAAAGCTAAGCTTGGGTTAAAATTAGAATAGTTTCTCTGCACACTTTTCAAACCCACTTTGATTCTCGATTCCCACACGCCGATGCGTATCGTACAGCTTCGCCAACGCCTGCATGATCTCGGCGCCAAGCCGTGCCACGAAGATCGCCTGCTGCGCGGCTGGTCCCAGGTCGGCTCATACGACAGGGTGCATAGCCCGGCTGAATCATTCTTTCCGCTTGCGCTGCGCAACGAGTTGCCCGCCATCGAGGCGGAGTTGAGTGGATTGGCCCGCCTGTGCAGCGAACACCCCGCCGGTAAGGGCGTTGCGCGGCTGCTGGTGGAGCTAAATGACGGACAGATGGTGGAGAGCGTGCTCTTGCCGCGGGGCGGGCTGTGCGTATCGACGCAGGTGGGATGTGCGGTGGGCTGCGTGTTCTGCATGAGCGGTCGCGCCGGCCTGCTGCGCCAGCTTGGCAGCGCCGAGATCGTCGCCCAGGTGGTGCTCGCGCGCAAGCGCCGCGCGGTGAGCAAGGTGGTGTTCATGGGCATGGGCGAACCGGCGCACAATCTCGACAACGTGCTCGAAGCGATCCAGTTGCTCGGCACACAGGGAAATATCGGTCACAAGAATCTGGTGTTATCTACGGTGGGCGATTTGCGGGTGTTTGAACGGTTGATGGATGCGGATTATCCGTCAGGCTCAAACCCCCTCCAGCTCCCCCTTGTCAGGGGGAGAGCAGAGTCAGCTCCTCCCCCGAAGGAACAACTAGCCATTCGACTAAGCTGTCACAAGACAACAGCAAAGTCGCTGGTTATGACAAGGGGAGGTGGGGAGGGGTTGGGGCGAGAGGACGAACGCGAGAAGCAATCTTCCATTCCTGCGGTCAAACCCGCGCTCGCGCTTTCGCTGCACACTACCGATGCGGCACTGCGCGCTAAGCTGCTGCCGCGTGCACCGCAGATTGCAATCGAGGAACTGGTGGAACACGCCGAGGCGTATGCGCGCGCCACTTCCTATCCGGTGCAATACCAATGGACGTTGATCGAGGGCGTCAACGACAGCGACGCCGAGCTGGAGCGGATCGCGCAACTGCTCTCGGGGAAATACGCTGTGATGAACTTCATCCCGTTCAACGCGGTCGACGGACTGGCCTATCGCCGTCCTTCAGCCGAACGCACGGCGTTGATGGCGCACTCCCTGAACCGTCTGGGCATCCTTGCACGGATACGCGATTCGGCAGGGCAGGAGATCGAAGGGGCGTGCGGGCAGTTGCGCGCACGGGCGGCGAAAGCAAAATAAACGGGCCAGTCTGGAATGTTTTTCCAGTCCGGCCGTTTTTCTACTTGGCCAGATTCTTGTTGCGCAGCGTCTGGCCGGTTACTCCACGTAGTATTTGACCGCCTTGCGCGAGCCGGGTTTCTTCTTGTGGGTGACCACGCCCTTGACCGCATCCAGGCCGGAGATGGCAATCTCGGGATAGGCGGGATTGAGCGCATGCAGCCGCCAGCCGCCCTGGGCATCGCGTCTGAGCTGCCGGAAGATGTGTTCCTCGTTCACCCAGCCGATCACGAACCAGCCATCTATTGCCGGCACACCCATCTCGATGACCAATATCTCACCCTCGATGAACTCGGGTGCCATGCTGTCGCCCAGCACCATCAGCGCGACGATCTCGGTTTCTGAACAGCTGCTTCCGGTCAGGGGGTGATCCTGCGCAGTGGCGGAAACGACGGGGATGTTGATGGGCTTGCGAGTAGTCATAGGGGGCGCTCTCAGGTTGAACGGGACGGCATAAACTTCAAATCCGGAATTAAAGGGGGCCGCATCGAAATGCTTATTATGAAACAAATTATACGGGCCAGCCGGGTGTAATTTACCGAACCGGCCCGTATGCCTATTCTACTTCACCATTTTCTTGCCGCGCAGCACCTCGATGATCTCCGGGATTACGCCCGGATCGTCGATGGTCGACGGCACCATGTATTCCTTGCCGTTGACGATGTTGGCCAGGGTCTTGCGCAGCGTCTTGCCGGAACGGGTCTTGGGCAATCTGGCCAGCACCACGGTGTCCTTGTAACAGGTGATCGC
>DIYV01000081.1 GCA_002429165.1 Gallionella sp. UBA6045
CTCCGGTTGCTTCCGATGCTGAGTGAGTGTGGTCAGCTAATTTGATGGCCTGATTTTCACGTTGGTTGATGGTTGAGAGGGCAAAGAATTTCAAGCAAAACGGCATCAGTTATTTTACTGATGCCGTTTGTCATTGAGTGATGCCGATGATCAGAAGGGTGGATCATCGGTAGCCACGCAGGGATTCCCCCGTACGATATTGTGGCGGGAACGTTCATCGTAGTAGCGACGGATCTGGTTGCCGTATCGGTTTTCGAAGTCGTTCGTAAACACCTGCAAGAAGTGGAGGATTTCGACCGCGGCTTCGTCAGAGAGCGGCCGCAGTGGTATGCATTGATAGCCGTGATCGGAGCACATAGGTTTCCTCATTGAATGATCAGCGGCCAGCGGTTTTGCCGCGCTGGGCAGGCCGATCGGGTTGCGCGAAGACATCCAGATAGAGCTTCTCGTCGAGCACAGGCAGGTCACGTTGTGCCGCAGCCGCGAGCAGTTCGGCGGCCAGCGTGGTCAGGATGCGGTAATTGCCGGCGGCGTGATCGCACAGGGTATGGCGCAATTGCGGTGTCATCAGGCTGGCATTGCCGGCACCGGCGAGCAAATGATCGAGGCAAGCAAGCAGCTCATCGCGGCTGGCGAACTCGGTGGCGAGCCGGGTGCGGATGCGACTGCCCAACGGAATGAGTTCTTCACGGCGCAGTTTCTCGATGAGCCGTGCGTCGCCGGCGATGACGATGCACAGCAGCGGCTGGGAGTCGAAACGGGCACTGGCCAGGAGACGTAGTTCAGACAGCACCTGCGGCGTCATTTCCTGGGCTTCGTCGATGAGCAGGACCGGCCGGCAACGGCTCGATTCGAGATGGCTGAACCAGCGCTCACGCAACGCCTTGAAACCACCCCAACGATTGGAGGGTTTCAGCGGCACCGCAAAGATGTCGCCCAGCTCGCGATAGAAATCGGCCAGATTGCTTTGCGGATGGTTGATCGCGCCGACCGTGATGTCAGGTAGCCTTTTAAGGCGTTCGGCCAGCAGGCGCAACACGATGCTCTTGCCGCTGCCCGGATCGCCGTGGATCATGGCGAAACCGCCTTCTCTGATCTGTGCATGCTCGATGCGCCAGCAGAAGTTCTCGATCTTCTGGGGCACGTAAATCGCCTCGGTCGGCAGTTCGGGTGAGAAGGGATTCCATTTCAGGCCATACAGGGCGAGCAGTTTCTGGTTCATGCGGATTCCTTATCGGTCGTGGGTAAATAGGCGGGTGGCACGCCGGTGGCGGCGTAGTCGGCCAGCAGTTCGATCATCAGCGCCGACATGCCAGTCGGCTGCAGTGGCGACAGATCGGTCGTAGCCTGCGCGAGACGTTTACGCTGGCCGTTGGCATTGGCTGACTTGTCGAGCGGCTTGACCGGGCACAGGATCGCGCCGGTGCGCGGATCGACCAGATCGACCCGGGACAGATCCCATCGGGCATATTGCAGATGGGTATGTTCGAAGTGGCGGTAGCGCGACGGTATCTCGAAGCGTGCCCCATTCAGACTCACGGTGCCGTCGGAACGCCGTTGTTTACGTTTCACCTCGATGCGGAAGCTGGCGGCGAGCACGGCGCTCGCAGGACAGGGGCGCGCAACGTTTGGGCCAGCGAGATAATGGGCCAGTGGCGTGGCATCGATTTCCGAGTGGCGTGTCCGGTGGTATTCCTGCTCGACCCATGCCTGGGTGGCCAGATTGAGCGCATCAAGGGTCAAGGTTGCCTCACCTTCGAGCATGGCCATCAGGCGTCCTTCGACCCGCCCCCAGAGGGATTCCTGTTTCGCGTTTTGATAAGGTGAATAAGGGAGTGTGGTCTGGTGCAGCACGCCCAGCTTGGCTAGACCGGCAGTGGTCTCCTCCGCCAGCATGGCCGCACCATTGTCGGTCATCAGGGCGCGCGGCAGATTGCGCTTCATGAAGGCTTGCGACAGGCCATGGATCAGGCTCTCGGCGGTTTCGTCGAGATACCACTGCAAATGACAGACCAGACGTGAACGGTCATCGATCACGCCCAGCAGCATCGGTTTTACCCACTCGCCCTGACGTGTCAGCACACGGCGTGAGCCGTGATGGAAATCCAGGTGCCACAAGGCGCACACATGATCGACCTCGAAGCTGCGCACTTCAAGCCGTTCCAGTCGGTCGCGCGCGGCAAGCGCACCAGCGGTGGCGCGTTTGGGCTGGGCCTGGCGGAACATGCCTTGTGCCTTGAGGTAACGCCGGATCGTGGGATAGGAGGCGATTGCGACATCATCCCCCTTGAGGGCGGCGCACAGATTGTCGAAATGCAATTGCATCGTCCAGCCCGGATGCTCGCGATACTGGGTGGTCAGCGTGTCGATAACCGGTGGTGACAGGCTGGGGAAGCGGCCGATGTCGCCGCGCAGGCGATCCTTCAAGGCGGCCACCGGATCGTTGGCACGGCGTGCGGCGTAGTACCAGCGCTCCAGTGTCGATACACCAAAAGCGACATCGAGTCCTGATAGCGGATGGCGCCAGGTCTTGGCGGCAAGCTGTACCAGTTCGGCATGTAATTCCCTTGGCGCGGGCGGTGCGGCCAGCAGGGGGCCAATGATCGAGAAGCGCAGGCGCGCCCAACGGTCACGTTTCTGCGGATCGGTTGGTGTGTTCAAAAGGGTCTCCCAGTTGCAATGCCGGCGGCAGTGCTTGTGGGATCGAAGGTTACAAACCCTCATCGTGCTTGGCTATCGACAACTTCTGCGGGTGATCAGCACCCCTCGTTCAGTGTGACCGGACGCCCGACCGTCAAAGGGGAAAGGAACTCCAGGAGTCGCATCAATGGTTCTGCCGCAGCACCGGTAAAGCGCGCGATCAGACTGGCGGGAAGTTGGCTCAAAGAGACCGGGGGCATGAAGCGGGCGCATTGAGCCTGCCACAGCGGTGTCAGCGGAAACTGTTCAGTCCACCAACTGCGCCAGCGTTGAATCGTGCGCACGGGAACATTCAATGTGTCGCTCAGTTGCGCCACGGCAGAGGTGGATTGGCTTCGACCTGCCGACATCAGCACCACCGCAAACCCCAGATATACGCGACGACCCAGGAAGCGTACCGACATCGACGTGGCGCGCTTGCGGCACTGGTTACAGCAGAAACTGAAGCGCGATTCGTAGTCGGCACGAATCTCGTTCAGGCAGGCGCGTGGTTTTCGGGGATAGTTGGCACAATGGAGAACACCGCCACACTGACATCCGCCAGCTCGCGATTGCGCAGCCAGTTCAATATCAATTTGCAGCAGCAGTTGGAAAAAGTTTGGATTTTGCAGGAGGGCGTGGCACACTTTGAGGGTCTCTTGTCTTCGTAAACCAGAGACTCCCCCAAAGGGTTCGTTTGTTCAAGTTCCTTGAGGGGGATCTTCTACTCCCCATCACGCTATCTGACCAATTCGGCAGATAACACCATCAAGATTGCTGAACGTACTCACGCGGAGATGACGATTGCGCACT
>DIYV01000144.1:0-8668 GCA_002429165.1 Gallionella sp. UBA6045
CTGATGGACCAGCTGATGCCCGGAGCGGACAAGGATCTGGTCAAGCCGCTGCACAAGCGCATCGAAAAGCGTTACGAGGCAATCTACCTGAAAACCAGGGTCAGCAAGATCGAAGCGCAGAAGACAGGCCTGAAAGTCACCTTCGAAGGCGAGCAAGCGCCCGAGCCGCAAGTGTATGACCGTGTATTGATGGCCGTCGGCCGGCGTCCCAACGGTCGCGACATCGGTGCGGATGCTGCCGGTGTGACCGTCAACGAGCGCGGCTTCATTCCGGTGAACATCCAGATGCGCACCAACGTCCCGCACATCTATGCGATCGGCGACATCGTCGGCGACCCGATGCTGGCGCACAAGGCAACACATGAAGGCAAGGTGGCCGCCGAAGTCATCGCCGGACACCATGCCGCATTCGAACCCATGACTATTCCTTCCGTCGCATACACCGACCCCGAGATCGCGTGGATGGGGCTGACGGAAACGCAAGCCAAAGCGCAGGGCATAGCCTACGAAAAAGCCGGCTTCCCATGGGCTGCCTCGGGACGCGCGCTGTCCATCGGCCGCGAAGAAGGCTCGACCAAACTGCTGCTCGACCCGTCCACACGCCGCATTCTCGGTGCGGGTATCGTCGGGGTGAATGCCGGCGAACTGATTGCCGAAGCGGTGCTCGCGCTGGAGATGGGTGCGGACATGGAAGATATCGGCCTGACCATACATCCGCACCCGACCCTGTCCGAAACACTGGGCTTTGCTGCGGAAATGGCGGAAGGGACCATCACCGACCTGATCGCACCGCGCAAAAAATAATGCGTCGCAGTTTGATTTTTGTTTTTCTGGTGTTGAGCGCGCCAGCCAGCGCGCTCGACCTTGATGGGTTCAAGACAAAACTCAACGAGCTGTCCAAACCAGCCGCATCGAATCCTGCCGCGCCCGCACACTCCGGACTCGCGCAGTTCAGCACGCAAGACCAGATTGAAAGCCTCAGGCAGGCTCTCACTCAGGGTGCGGAAACTTCGGTGTCCACTCTCGCCAGGAAGGACGGCTTCCTCGGCAACAGCAAGGTGCGCATTCCGCTGCCGGACAGCCTGCAAAAAGCCGACAGGACCCTGCGCAGGTTCGGCATGGGCAAATATTCGGACGAGCTGATCACCTCGATGAACCGTGCCGCCGAAGCCGCCGTGCCGGAAGCGAAAACACTGCTGGTCGGCGCAATCAAGAAAATGACCGTGTCGGATGCGAAGGGCATACTCACCGGCAGCGACGATGCCGCCACGAAATACTTTCGCAAAAATACCGAATCCGCTCTGGCCGCCAGATTCAAGCCCATCGTGGGCAAGGCAATGAAAAAAGTCAAACTTGCCGGGAAATACGACCGGTTCGCGGGCAAAGGTGCGGAATTCGGATTGGTGGACAAACGCGATGCCAATCTGGAGGACTACATCACGCGCAAGGCGATGAACGGCCTGTTTCTGGTGATTGCTGAACAGGAGAAAGCGATTCGCGACCACCCGTTGCAAGCGACAGGTGATCTGGCGAAAAAGATCTTCGCGGCAATCAGGCAATAGCACAGCTTGCCGGGCTCGACTTCAGCATGAGTGACACCGTCGGTATTCTGTCACTCTTCATCAGCAGCTTCCTCGCCGCGACGTTGCTCCCCGGCGGCTCCGAAGCCGCACTGTTCGCGGTGCTCAAAGCCTATCCGGAAACGCTGTGGTACGCGCTGGTCATCGCTTCCATCGGCAACACTCTGGGGGGCATGGTGACCTTCGGCATGGGCTGGCTTCTGCCACAGACTGAACAACTCAAGCACGTCGAAAACCTGCGTAGATATGGCACACCGGCACTGCTGCTGGCATGGGTGCCATTGATTGGCGATGCACTTTGTCTCGCTGCCGGCTGGCTGCGGCTCAACCCGTGGCAAGCGGCGCTGTTCATGGCGACCGGCAAGTTCGCGCGTTACGGTTTGATTGCGCTGGCCATGTCATACCCATTGAGCAAGTAACGCGATAACAGTATAGTCTGGCGAATCGATCGGGGAGTTAAACATGGAGCAGTTGGCTACGCATGAACACAAACTGACCTTGCCCGAGCTTCTTGGCATGCTGGTTGCGGACGGCCTGATCAGCCAGGCTGTCGCCGATGCATTGATTGCGGAACGCCGGGGTCAACGCCAGAACGTACACCCGCTCAAGGTCATCGCCGGGCAAAACTGGAAATCTCTGCTGCCCCCGCACAAGGCACTGAATCAGGATGCGCTGACCGAATGGCTGGCCGGACGCGTCGGCCTCGAATATTTCCACATCGATCCGCTGAAGATCGACTTTTCGATTGTCACCGACATCATGTCGAACGACTATGCCACGCGCTTCGGCATCCTGCCGGTGCAGGTGACGCCGAACGAGGTGGTGATCGCCACCGCCGAACCGTTCTTGCGCGACTGGGAAAAAGTGCTCAAGCACACACTGCGCAAGGACATCCGCCGCGTCGTCGCGACACCGGAAGACATCAGCCGATACCTGGTCGAGTTCTACAATCTGGCGCGCTCGGTGAAGAATGCGGCGCAGACCAAGCGCCAGGATAAATCAGGACAAGCCTCGTTCGAACAGTTGGTGGAGATGGGCAAGTCCAAGCAGCAGTTCGACGCCAACGACCAGCATATCGTCACGATCGTCGACTGGCTGTGGCAGTACGCTTTCGAACAGCGCGCCTCGGACATTCACATCGAGCCCAGGCGCGATATCGGGTTCGTGCGCTTCCGCATCGATGGCGTGCTTCATCAGGTATACCAGATCCCGATGTCGGTGATGACCGCGATGACCAGCCGCATCAAGCTGCTGGGGCGCATGGATGTGATCGAGAAGCGCCGCCCGCAGGATGGCCGCATCAAGACGCGCACCGCCGACGGGCAGGAAATCGAGTTGCGCCTGTCCACGCTGCCGACCGCATTCGGCGAGAAACTGGTGATGCGTATTTTCGACCCGGAAGTGCTGGTGCGAGATTTTGCCGAACTCGGTTTCTCCGACGAGGATCTGGCCCGCTGGAAAACGATGACATCGCAGCCGAACGGCATCATCCTGGTCACCGGCCCGACCGGTTCTGGCAAGACCACCACGCTGTATTCCACGCTCAAACATCTGGCCACGCCCGAGGTCAACGTCTGCACCATCGAAGACCCGATCGAAATGGTCGAACCGGCGTTCAACCAAATGCAGGTGCAGCATGGCATCGACCTCAATTTCGTCGACGGACTGAGGGCGCTGATGCGCCAGGATCCGGACATCATCATGGTCGGCGAGATCCGCGACCTGGAAACCGCCGACATGGCGATCCAGGCCGCGCTGACCGGCCACCTCGTGCTGTCCACGCTGCACACCAACGACGCACCCTCGGCCATTACCCGGCTGCTCGATCTCGGCGTCGCGCCTTTCATGATCAATGCCACGATACTTGGCATCATGGCGCAACGGCTGGTGCGCACGCTGTGCCCGCATTGCAAGCGGCCAATGCCGGTACGCGCCGACGAAAATGAGCAATGGGACAGTCTGGTTGCGCCGTGGAAAACCGGCCGGCCGGCACAGTTTCAACATCAGGTCGGCTGTCTCGAATGCCGCATGACAGGTTACTCGGGCCGTATCGGCATTTATGAAATCCTGCTGATGTCACCCGAACTGCGCAAGCTTGTCACCCCGACTACCGATATCGCGCGCGTTCGCGAAGTGGCCTGCCGGGAAGGCATGAAACCGCTGCGGATTTCAGGTGCCATGAAGGTCGCGGCAGGAACCACGACGCTTGACGAAATCATCAAAGTTGCACCGCCGAACTAGTTCCGGCGCGTTTGATTCTGCCGTCCGTTGCGCGCAGTGCTATTCTCGATGGCCTTAAATATCGCCCGCCATTGTCTACAAACCCAAGGGGGCGGGCGTTCGAATCGCTCCGGGCGCCGCAAAGCGGAATTTGACGAAGGGCGGGAATGTGCCACAAGCGGTCGTACATCTTAATTGACCAATGGGGTTGATTTCTTTTTCTTTTATATCGACCACACGCCAAAACAATTCGACTCCGGTACCTTTCCATATTGTTGTATTCATGGGAAGCGTTATTGGTTTTTCGTCAATAACCCCTCTTCAATCTGGCTAATCAGACGGTTCAAGATCAATAAACACATGCTTTTCAGAAATGAGAGATTTTCCCAACTTGCAATATAGATTTCCATCATCGTCACGACGAATCAAAGCTTCAGCTTCACAGATATGCGTCAAGGTAAAAATTCTAACCTTGTCATTGTTCTCCGAACAAAAAACGACGGGCAAATTGTCATCAAACATTGCAATTTTTTGGCGCAATTCTCGGATGTTCATAGACTAACTCCAGTCAACTTGAAAGTCATGGCTTGCCTCCTGGTCGATAAGATATCACGCCCTGTACTTGATATCAGAGCTTCAGCCCCAACCTTACAAAATCTCCACGTTATATGTCGCCATTAATTTTGGTTATAACGAGAATTTATCAAGGAAAATGAATGAACGAAATCCTGAAATACTTAAAGAAACATGGCGAGAAACTGGATGCAGAAATCGCTGAAGGTGCTCATCTCTCACTTTCAAAGACACGCCTCTACTTGGCTGAGCTTGCTGCTAAAAACGAGGTCGTGTTGTGTGACTCGATCAGGTTTGAGAAGGGTAAGAAAATCGAGGGAATACTATGCCGAGTGGCTGGTTTCACTCCACCAGCTGCGCCGGGTAGAAAGGCGAAGGGATCTGCAATTAATTGATCGGTGATCTGCCGATGTAGGGTTTCAAGCACGGCAGGAGAAATTTTCTCTGCCAGAAAGCAGTACTTCGCCGAGTTCTGTTTACGACACGTATCGGACAGACAGCCCTGTAATTTCTCTTCCCCAAAACAGACTCTCGTTGATTTCACATGAGTACCCGAAGGTGACGTCACACCTTAGCACAAGCGAACACTATTTAGAGCCTGACACCTTGAGCTACTCTACATTAGAATCAGAAGGCCGCTTGATTCGGATAATTAAACATAATTTAAATCCTATCATTCGAATAAGTAAGATCAGACTTAGCTTGGGCATTTAAACCTCCAAAAGGAATATTGCCTGCATTCTGAGCCATGAATTGATATTGGATGGGATACACTCGATAGAAGAACTTACTCCCTATGGCCGTATACAAGCTTCAACAAATCAGTATCCAATGTCGCAACCGGATCACCGCATAAAACTTTCCAGCCGCCATTTATCATCTGTTCGACCGCCTGCAATGCTGTTTTTACCTGTTTCTTGTCTTCATCTTGGGCAGGTTCATTTCCCCTTGTGGGCATATCATTTTCACGCCACAAAGGTGCGAGGAACTTCGCGATTTGATATTGGCTGAAACCTTCTTGTTTCAAGTCCCAAGAGGCCAAGCCTCGCGACCACTGTAAAACAGTCTGTCTTTTTAGCTTCTTTGGGATGAATTCGCCTCCAAATCGCGACTGTTGTGTATCAATAATTATTGCAATTTCTTCGAGGATATCTTTTTTAGGCATCGCAATATTGATTGCTAGCTCAATGGTTCGCTCACTTAATACACGGCGAGTTTTGTCATACTCTTCAAAAGATTCTTTGTCTGTAAAAATGTAATGACCATTAATTCCGTCCTTTGAAACAGTTGTGATAACCATTCCTGTCTTGAACTCACCACTCTTTTGTCGTCTTTGATATTCATCCTCTAAAATAAACTCTGCATCTCTGGCAAACCACTCGTTACGACGTTCTAAATACTCGTGATTTCTATGCCCTTTCATTCCATGGAAAAGTACTCCTTTTCGCCAAAAAAGCCTTGGAATACGCTCAAGCCAATCCCCATCAACGCTTTGGGAATAACCAATTTCTTTTAAATCGATGCCAGCATCTTTATCCCGAACGGCAAATAGATAAGCCCATTTAGAATTGTCGAGCCGATGAGATAGTTGCTCATAATCTTTCCAATCAAACCAGTCGGGGAGTTGTTTGGAGTTAGAGCTCATAAATCAACGGGGGGAGGAGTACAGTTAAAGTGAGCGGATGTACCTGACTCGTAGTTAATTTGACTAGGCTCAATATATTCTTCGCAGCCACCACAACCCTGCCAGCGATCCAAAATGTACCCAGCAGCAACGCAATCTGGTTCAAACATTTTCCTATCATGTTTCCCCCAACATTCACTACCGCAAAGCTGCTGCCCGCAAACGTCTGAAACTGGCACGGAACAGAAGTCTACTCTTCAAAATTAACGGCCGTAAAGCAGACTCTCACAGCCAACGAAATCCGATTACCAGTGGGCGGCAGCTTTGGCCGAGGCGCGGACCTTCATGGAGAATCTCCTGACGGGCCGCTCGGGGTCAAAAAACAGCCCTTTGCCCTTGATAATTGCCCGCCTGAAGGCGGAACTTTCAGGAATTACCAGAAAATGCCCACTCTGCCATATGCCCAATTTATCAAACCGGGTAGAATGATTTTTGTTATTGAACATCCTGTAATCGTCAAGAAAAATACCAACCTGTAAGCCAACATTCAATCAGGCCAATAGCTTGTTAGAAAGAAAGGAGTCGTGAGGTCATCATGATAAAATTTTTCATCAAGTCGGCAATATTGGCTGCTTTACTCTTGTCCGTACACGCGTATGGCCAGATGATGGGCATGATGCAAGGATGAGGCATGATGAACATGTCGACGAACCGGCATCGCTTTGTCATGCAGAACGGCGTAGACCCCAGTTACGCATCCAGAGTGAACCCGCTGAAACATACTGCCAAAAACGCCGGGGATGGGAAGCGGCTGTATGAACAGAACTGTGCCCTATGCCACGGACAAACCGGGATGGGAAACGGTGAGGCTGGAAAAAACCTGGACCCCCCTGCAAATATCGCGGCATTCGGCAAGCGACCTATGGCAACTGAGGATACCTGCTATTGGTCGACAGCAGAAGGGGGTGTGCCATTTGGAACGGGAATGCCGCCATTCAAGGGCAATCTCAAAGAAGACGAAATATGGAAAATCGTAATGTATTTACGTGAGTTCTGATATGTTACGCTCCATCAATAATGGCAGTCATAATGGCCTCGGTTGGTATTGCACGGTATCCATCCATTACCGGACCTCCCCACCTTAATAATGAAGAGTAAACAATGAAAAAAATACTGCAAGCATGCATATTGGCCGGTTCCCTGGTCCTTGTAGCCCAGTCATGTGCCGCTGACCAGGATACAAGAACCAGGGTGGATTTGCCCGCCATGATGAAAACTCACATGTTGCACAGCATGCGCGACCATCTTCTGGCGTTGCATGAGATACAGGCGGCGCTCGCAAAAGGGGAGTTCGACAAGGCCTCGGACATCGCAGAGAATCGTATCGGCATGAGTTCCCTGGAATCCCATAATGCCGCCCACATGGCTCCTTTCATGCCCGAGGGGATGCAGAGCATCGGCACTGCAATGCACCACGCTGCCAGCCGCTTCGCCATGGCCGCCAGCGAAGGCGATTTGCCCCGCTCACTGGATGCGCTATCCAAAGTCACCGAGCAATGCGTGGCCTGCCACATGAGTTACAGGGTGAACTGAATCTATTAGCCGCAATCAGCCTTCGCCTTGGGTCTTAATCTGCGGTTTTGATAAAACGCTTTTACGGAGATAATAAATGGATCGCAAACAACATTGGGAACAGGTGTATACCACCAAGCCATCTGACTCGGTCAGCTGGTTCCAGGAACACGCCGACCTGTCTGTACGGCTGATCCACAACACCGGCCTTGGCAAAGATGCGGCCATTATCGATGTCGGTGGCGGCACTTCCAAACTGGTGGATGACCTTGTAGCCGAAGGTTATACCGACCTGACCGTACTTGATTTGTCCTCGACTGCGATCGCTGTTGCAAAGCAGCGTTTGGGAAAACATGCGGATGCCATACACTGGATGGAAGGCGACATTACCCGCGCAGAGTTTCCCGTTCACCGATTCGATATCTGGCATGATCGTGCAGTATTCCATTTCTTGACTGACCCGGCTGATCGCCACGCTTATGTCGGGCGGGTTATGAAAGCCGTTCGCCCGGGAGGACATGTGATCGTTGCCACCTTTGCCGAAGACGGGCCGGAAAAATGCAGCGGACTGCCCGTGATGAGGTATCAACCCGAATCCCTGCATGCCGAGTTTGGAGATTCATTCCTTCTTGTCGGGCACGAAAAGGAAGCTCACCACACACCGGCCGGGGCCGTTCAGCAGTTTGTTTATTGTTATTGCCGCAAGGGTAATAATTAGTCCCCTGCCCGGACAACCACAACTTGAATACGGCTGTTCGCCTTGTGTCGAAGGCCGTCCTTTAATCTCCTTTACACAGCAGTCAGTTTTTTAGGCGACACTTGCACCGATACCCAAAATTATCGCTTAAGCGAAGTGCCGTTGTAGGAGCCCGATTTATCGGGCTCCTACACATGAGCGTCAATCTTTTGTAGTTTTAATTTCTGACTGCTGAGTAATTGCCTGCCTGAAAGCGGAACGTCAATGCAGCAATTCGTGAAGGTCAGCGTTGTGCATGAACTGCGGCTTCCAATCACATCGCTCAACAGTTGGTCAGGTTGCCGGCGCCAAAGTATGGCAAAATCGCCGCCGCTCATTACAGGCCCAACCCGTTACTCTCCC
>DIYV01000144.1:8710-15653 GCA_002429165.1 Gallionella sp. UBA6045
TTCGGCACATTGTGGACGCTGCTGATGACCTATCCGCTGATGGTCGGAATCCAGGTCATCAGCGCGCGTATCGGCAGCGTCACCGGACGCGGCCTGGCAGCAAACCTGGCAAGAACCAACTCGCGCGGCGTCACCATTTCACTGGTCATGCTGCTGCTGGTGGCCAACACCATCAACATTGGCGCCGACCTCGCGGCAATGGGCGATGCGGTTCAGCTGGTGTTCGGCGGGCCGAGCCACGTCTATGCCGTCGCGTTTGGCATGATCTGCCTGCTGCTGCAGGTGTTCATCCCTTACCGGCGCTACGTCGGGATTTTGAAGTGGCTGACGCTGACCCTGTTTGCCTATGTCGGGACGGTATTCGCGTCGCATATACACTGGCTTGACGTGCTGCACGGAACATTGCTGCCCAAAATCCAGCACTCACAGAACTACCTGCTGCTGCTCGTGGCGATTTTTGGCACCACCATCAGCCCCTACCTGTTTTTCTGGCAGGCCGGACAGGAGGTCGAGGAACTGAAGTTGCAGCGCAAAGGGGCCTCGCTGCTCAGGTCTCCGGAAGACGCCACGCAGCATCTGCACCGCATCAATATCGACACCGGACTGGGCATGGCATTCTCGCAGCTGATCGCCTTTTTCATCATGCTGACCACCGCAGTCACGCTCTATACCCATGGCGTGCATGACATCCAGACTTCGTCCCAGGCCGCCGAGGCATTGCGTCCGATCGGCGGTGAATTCACGTTCCTGCTGTTTGCCGGCGGCATCATCGGCACCGGGATGCTGGCCGTGCCGGTATTGGCCGGCTCGGCCGCCTATGCGGTCGCGAACACCTTCCGCTGGTCGTCCAGCCTCAGCCTGGAACTTAAAGAGGCCAAAGGCTTTTATGCGATCATCGCGCTGTCGACCATCGTCGGTGTGCTGTTGAATTTCAGCCCGATCGATTCGATCAAAGCGCTGCTGTGGAGCGCGGTGATCAACGGCGTGATATCCGTTCCGCTGATGATCGCGATGATGCGCATGGCGACACAGCAAAAGATCATGGGCAAGTTTGCGATCAGCGTGCGCCTGCAGTGGCTGGGCTGGCTGGCTACCGGCGTGATGGCGATCACAGTGATGGCATTCGGCGTGACCAGCGTCGCGGCACAATTCCACCTGTACTGGCAATTACCCTTGAGTATCGTTCGGAATCTGGTTTAATGCGCGAGTTGGCTTGTCGGTTCAGAAGACGAAACAAACCGGCCTAACCCTTTGCTTTCAACGCCAGCCGGCACAGGCTGTCACAAGCACCATTCATTGAGAAACGGCATCCTGTTTTCACGGGCTTGATGTTCAATTTCGGCAATTGACTCAATACCCACCAGGGAGAAAATCATGGGCATGATGCAGGAATTCAAGGAATTTGCGATCAAGGGAAATGTGGTTGATATGGCCGTCGGCGTGATTATTGGCGCCGCATTCGGAAAAATCGTTTCTTCATTTGTGACGGATGTCATCATGCCGCCCATCGGCGTGCTGATAGGCGGGGTGGATTTCTCAAAACTGTCTTTTATCCTGCAGGATGCCACCGCAACTGCTCCAGCCGTCGTGATCAGCTATGGGAAATTCATACAAACGGTCATCGACTTTACGATTATCGCCGCAGTTATCTTCATGGTCATAAAAGGCATCAACTCGATGAAGAAAAAAGCCGAAGCAGCCCCCGCAACACCTGCCGCACCGCCGGCACAGGAAGTTCTGCTGACGGAAATCCGTGATTTGCTGAAAAAGTAATTCAGCGTAAGCATGAAAACGCTGCGCCTCGTAATCCATGGCCGCGTGCAGGGCATTTTTTTCCGCGACGCGATGCGTCGCGAAGCACAAAAGCTCGGCATCACGGGCTGGGTGCGCAACCGCAACGATGACACGGTGGAAGCTGCGGTGCAGGGCGAACCCGCCGCGATGGATGCCATCGTGCGCTGGGCACATCAGGATCCGCGGCATGCACAGGTAGAGCGCGTCGTCATTGAGCCGGATGACGGCAGTTACAACAGCTTCGAGGTTATCGGGTAAGCATGAAGAAGGAAGCCAACAGCAAATCGAGTGCAAACAAATGGCTGGGCTATGCCCTCAATGTGCTGGTGTTCGTGATACTCATTGCGGGCATACGCGTCTGGCAGCAGCGCGATATGGTCAGCGGCGCAGCACCCGCTATGCAGGGTGTCACACTCGCAGGTCTGCCATACACCTTGCCGGCACACCCCGAAAAACCAGTACTGGTCCACTTCTGGGCGACCTGGTGCCCGATCTGCCGCACCGAACAGGATTCCATCGCGGGCATCGCGCATGATCATCCCGACACGATTACTGTCGCGATGCAAAGCGGCAGCCCGGAACAAGTAGCGCGCCACATGCGCGAACAGGGAATCGATTTTCCGGTGGTGAACGATCAGGACGGCAAGCTCTCCAGCGCGTGGGGTGTGCATGCTGTGCCTGCCAGTTTCATCATTGCGCCCGATGGGCGGATACGCTTTGTCGAGGTCGGTTACACCACCGGCATCGGACTCAGATTGAGGCTTTGGCTGGCAGGACTTTAGCTATTTAAAGGCCGCGTGCAGGAACATGCATAGCCGGCATAGCGTGCACGGACTACAGACTGATCGCAAATACCAAGGTCGTTATCAGGGTAGTTAATACCGTTCGTCTGTTGTAACCTTTGTCCTGCATGATGCAAATTACACAAATGATGTGTTTGTAATTTGCATTGACTCTGTGTTTATCCAACCTGGAGGAAATCATGCCCAAAGCAATATGGAACGATCGGGTGATTGCCGAAGCGCCAGCCGGCGAGATTCATCGTGTCGAAGGTAACGTGTATTTTCCGCTCTCCGCCGTAAAGCGGGAATATCTGCGACCGAGCGACACCCATACCCGCTGCCCATGGAAAGGTATCGCAAGCTACTACGATGTGGTTGTGGATGGCCGGGTGAATGATGATGCCGCGTGGTATTACCCGGAACCTTCCAGCATGGCGGCGCGCATCAAGGATCATGTCGCCTTCTGGCACGGTGTGAAGGTGGAAGAATAGCCGATGGATCTTCAGCAACCTCATGCAGGCATATCAGGCCAGGTGCTGACGATGGGACTGCGCCTGGCCGCAGTACGCGCCCGAACGGAATCTCTGTGTGCCCCGCTGGAGATCGAGGACTATGTCATCCAGGCCAGCGACTCGGTCAGTCCGCCAAAATGGCATCTTGCGCATACCACCTGGTTTTTCGAAACGTTCATCCTGCTGCCCTTTGCGCCGGGCTATCGCGTCTTCAGTGATGCTTACGCGCACCTGTTCAATTCGTATTACGAAACGGCGGGGACCTTTTTCCCGCGAGCGCAGCGCGGCCTGTTGTCGCGCCCGACCGTGACGGATATCTACCGTTATCGCGTTCATGTCGATGATGCGCTGCAAGCGCTGCTGAACAATCTCCCGCAACGATACGCGCATGACATCCTTGCGCGGGTGGAGCTGGGCATCGAGCACGAGACCCAGCATCAGGAGCTGCTGCTGATGGATGTGAAATACAATTTCTTTATCAATCCGCTCAAGCCTTCTTACCGCAACATTCAGGCCGCACCGTCGCCCATCACGGGGATGGGTTGGCAAGCGTTCGCCGGTGGGATCGTCGAGACCGGCCATGGCGGTGCGGGGTTTTCTTTCGACAATGAACGCCCCAGACACCAGACCCTGTTGCAGGATTTCCGGCTGGCAAGCCGCTTGGTAAGCAATCAGGAATATCTGGATTTCATCTCCGACAGCGGTTATCAACGCCCCGAGCTGTGGCTATCCGATGGCTGGCACACGATCAACACCCAACACTGGCAAGCACCTTTATATTGGCACCGGGAGGGCAGCGACTGGCAGCAATTTTCGCTGTCCGGCATGCAGTCACTGAACCTGCAGGAACCGGTCGCACATTTGAGCTATTTCGAGGCAGATGCCTATGCACGCTGGACGGGCAAGCGGCTGCCGACCGAGGCGGAATGGGAACATGCCGCCGCAAACTTGCCGATCGAAGGCAATTTTCTCGAATCCGGAGCGCTGCATCCGCGAGCTGCACGCCGGTCTGGCCTTACCCAGCTGTACGGCGACCTGTGGGAATGGACGCAAAGCGCGTATTCATCCTATCCGGGATTCCGCCCCTTGTCGGGCACGCTGGGAGAATACAACGGCAAATTCATGAGCGGCCAGATGGTGTTGCGCGGCGGTTGTTGTGTCACGGCCCAGGATCACATACGCGCCAGTTACCGGAATTTTTTCCGGCCTGCGGACCGATGGATGTTTTCCGGTCTGCGCCTTGCGGAGGATGCGTGATGCGTTTCGAATCTCCTGTACTGCAAGTCAATTTGGACGACGATGAATTCCAAGCTACTGTGCGCGATAGCCTGCGCCTGCGGCCTCGTGCTATCCCGCCCAAGTTTTTTTACGACGCGCGCGGTTCGGAGTTGTTCGATCTGATCTGCACCACGCCGGAGTATTATCTGACGCGCACCGAAACCGGCATACTGGATGAATTCGGAGCGGAAATGGCAGATCGTATCGGTGCCTCCTGCGTATTGATCGAGCTCGGCAGCGGCAGTGCCAGCAAGACACCGCTGTTGCTTCGGCACTTGGCCGGCGATGCCGCGTATGTGCCGATAGATATTTGCGCCCCGCCCTTGCTGCAAAGCACGCAGCGCCTCGGCATATTGTTCCCCGAAATGTACATGCATCCAATTTGCGCTGACTACATGCGCCTGTCCGCCGTGAAACTCGATGGTTATGCGGGCCGACGGCGCGTGATTTTCTTTCCCGGTTCGTCGATCGGCAATTGCACCCCGTTCGAGGTCGTGCAATTACTGCGGCATGCCGCACAATTGGCCGGTACCAACGGCGCGATGTTGATCGGCGTGGATAGCAAGAAGTCGCCGGCGGTGCTGAATGCCGCCTACAACGATGCGGCCGGCTATACCGCCGCATTCAATCTGAACCTGCTGGCGCGCATGCAACGCGAACTCGGCGCGCAACTCGACCTGGATGGTTTTGCGCACTATGCCTATTACAACGCGTCGCTGGGACGGATAGAGATGCACCTGGTCAGCCAAAAGAGACAGTTCATCAAACTGGAAAGCGAAGTATTCCAGTTTGACGAAAGTGAAACGATCCACACCGAGAACTCATACAAATATACTGTGCAGGAGTTTCAGCAACTGGCTCGAGCAGCGGGGTGGCGTCCAAAAATGCTGTGGGCTGACTGCAACGGCTTATTCAATGTTCATTATTTGAGCCTGTCCTCCGGCGAAGCTACGCATCTGCATCAGCAAAGCCGCTGATACTGTGACCCATGAATCCGCTGCGACTCGTTGCCTATACGGTGTTGACCATGCTTGCATTCTCGGCCAACTCGCTGCTTTGTCGCCTTGCCCTCAAAGAAACATCCATCGATGCCGCGAGCTATACAACCGTGCGCATACTTTCCGCCGCGGCAATGCTTTGGCTGCTGATGCGATGGCAGGCACGGTCTCCGCTCAAGTATGGCTCATGGCGGAGTACGCTGGCATTGTTCGTCTATGCAACCACGCTTTCTTTTGCCTACCGTTCCATTGCTGCCGGAGCAGGGGCGTTGATGTTGGTCGGAGCAGTGCAGGTGACCATGATGTCGGCCGGTTTTATCGCAGGCGAAAGCATGAACCGATTGCAAAGTGTCGGCTTCGCTGCGGCTATGGCAGGGCTGCTGGTGTTGGTGCTGCCCGGCGTGGAAACGCCGTCAGTGCTCGATTCGGTGCTGATGCTCGCGAGCGGGATCGCCTGGGGGGTGTATTCCCTGTTCGGGCGTGGCGTGACAGATCCCATTGCGGCCACCTGCGGAAATTTTCTGCGTGCCGCGCTGCTGGCGTCAGGCCTTACGCTGGTGGCCTTGCCCTGGATGAAGCTCGATGGGCGCGGTGTGTTGTATGCTGTGTTATCCGGCGCACTGGCTTCCGGCCTGGGTTATGTGATGTGGTACCGTGTGCTGCAACACATGCGCGCGATGACAGCTTCAACGGTGCAGCTCAGTGCCCCGGTCATCACAACATTGGCTGGCGTCGTGTTACTGAATGAGGCGGTAACGCCAAGCTTGTTGATTGCCAGCCCGTTGATATTGGGTGGCATAGCGCTGGTGTTGCGCAGCGGCAAGACCTGATGCTTCGTTTCACTTTCGAGATCGTTCGGCACGCGCAATCTTTTTCAGTGCTTCGGCAATCACACTGCGTGGCGCGGCGATATTCATGCGCATAAAGCCGCTTCCCTGTTCACCGAAAATTATTCCGGGGCTCAAGCCCACTCCGGCCTGCTGGACAAAGAACTGCTTGAGTTGCTGATCGTTCAGCCCCATCGCCCGGCAGTCCAGCCACAGCAGATACGTGCCCTCAGGTTCTATCAGTTTGATCAACGGCAAATGCTGCTGTAGAAACGTGCGCACAAACTGATAGGTTGCCTCGAGATAATCGAGCAAATCATCCAGCCACGGTGCACCCTCACGATAAGCGGCCTCGCACGCCACAATGCTGAACGGATTTGCCGCGCCTACATGCAGCGTGCCAAAAGCTTTTGCTATCGCAGTGCGGTCTTCTTCATCCGGCACGATCAGCGCAGAGAGTGCCAGCCCCGGAATATTGAAAGCCTTGCTGGGTGCAACGGCCGTGATGACCTTCACTGCGCCATCGTTCAGCCTGGCCAGGGGGTATGATGCCTGCCGGGATAAAGCAGGTCGGCGTGGACCTCATCCGATACCACTGTGACATCGTGGCGCTCACAGATTTCGAGCAGCGCCTGCAATTCATCCTCCTGCCACACCCTGCCGACGGGATTGTGCGGAGAACACAGCAGCAATAGCCGCGCACCTTCAGTCGCCACCAGCTCGAAATGATCGAGGTCGAAGCCCGAGCCACC
>DIYV01000012.1 GCA_002429165.1 Gallionella sp. UBA6045
ATAAGAGACAGGCCCACGCCTGGATTGCCCTTACAGGCGCCATCGGTAAAAATTTCAACTGTATCCTTCGTTTCTTTGCTCATTGCGGATCTGTCTCGTTACGCTGGGTAATCTTGTTGTTCAACTTGGGTGCGGCCGGCAACAACTTGCTCACCAGCCCCTCGTTCCATTTCGGCTTGATCAGCCGCATGCCGTGCACACGCTTGATCGCATGCACAAAATACACCCCGCCGCTCACCGCCCACCAGCGATCGCCCGCCGCTTCCATAAAAGAAAACCGTTCCAGCCATTTGGTCTGATGAAACGGCGGCGCATAGGCTGCAAAACGGCTTCCAGCCACCTCGAAACCCAGCAACGCCAGCCAATCCTTGATGCGATTCAGCGCGATGAACTGGCCTTGCCATGGATAACCCTGCCGCCGACCCAGCGCGCGATGCAACCCCCACAGACTGTGCGGGTTGAAGCCGCTGATGATCAGATTGCCTTCCGGCCTCAGCACCCGTGCAGCCTCGCGCAGGATCTGGTGCGGATACTCGGAAAATTCGAGAACATGCGGCAACACCAGCAGATCCATGCAGTCGCAGTCAAATGGAAGCTCCGTGCAGATCAGGCGCACCGCGTTCCCTTCCTGGTTCCCCGCGCTGAAACGCAGCGGTATCCGGTTGCCGTGCAAAAAATCATGCTCCGGCAAACACAATTGCAACGCGTTGTAGCCGAATATACCGCTCACCGTGCGGTCGAAATGGGCCTGTTCGTGCTTGAGCACATAGTCGCCCTGCGGGGTCGCAAACCATTCGCTCAAACTTTTTGCAGTTGACTTACAATTCGGCATCGCTCAACTTCCATTTTCTCCATGTTCGACATCACCGCCATCCCCGCCCTGCAGGACAACTACATCTGGGCCATACACGACGACCGGCACGCTGCCGTGGTCGATCCCGGCGAAGCTGCGCCGGTGCTGGCATTCCTTGATGCGCACGGCCTGCGGCTGGATGCGATCCTGTGTACCCACCGTCACGCAGACCACATCGGCGGCATCGCAGAATTGCGCGAAGTATACAACGTGCCGGTGTATGGGCGGCGACATCCCAAAAATCCGCACATCACCCATGAGCTGCGCGAGGGCGACCGGCTCAAGCTGGACGCGCCCGGCATCGTGTTCGACATGATCGAGATCCCCGGGCATATCGACGATCACATCGCTTTTCTTGCGCCGGGAATAGTGTTCTGCGGCGACGTGCTGTTCGGCGCAGGCTGCGGCAGAAACTTCGAGGGAACCCCGGCGCAACTGCACCATTCCCTGCAAAGGCTGGCCCTGTTGCCCGACACAACCCGCGTATATTGCGCTCACGAGTACACCGCCGCCAACCTGCGTTTCGCGCTGGCCTGCGAACCGGATAACCCCGCAGTAAAACAGCGCATCGCCACCACCAAACAGCTGCGCGCAGCGAACCAGATCACGCTGCCCTCCACCATCGCGCTGGAAAAAGCCACCAATCCCTTCCTGCGCTGCACCCAGCCGGAAATCATCCGCACCCTGCAACAGCGCGGCCTGACCGACACCAGCGAACTCGCCGTATTCACCGCGATGCGCGAGTGGAAGAACCATTTCTGATTGCGGCAAAAGGCGTTCTGGGATATTCTGCGCGCCCTTCGGAGAGGTGGATGAGTGGTTTAAGTCGCACGCCTGGAAAGCGTGTGTGGGGTAATACCCCACCGCGGGTTCGAATCCCGCCTTCTCCGCCAAATACAAAACCGTCCCTCGTGGGCGGTTTTTTATTTGGCGGAGATGGCGGGTACTTCGAGAACCCCCTTTGGGTTCGACCAGCAAGCATCGCTTGCGCAGGATGCCGAAGGCAGTCCCGAATAGAATGAGGGATGAGGTTTTCGCGGATGCAACGCGAAAGCCTCACAACCCCCCCCTCTCCGCCAACTATCAAGCAAATACGCCACTTGTAGTGGCGTTTTGTTTTTCTACCCCCATTATTACCCCATTATTTATTCACGCTTGTTTGTTATCTCTACCCACCAGATATTGAAGGGTCAATCTGAGTGCCAATCCCCAATTTTATTGGCTTGAACCCTATAAATCTATTTTCCGCCATCCAGCAAATTGCGTGCCTTGTTTTTTATTTATGCAGCTAAGCTACTGTTGAGCCAAGGTAAATAATATTGGCCAAAATTTTGCTTGCAAAAACCCCCCTGCGCCCTACAATCAGTTGAAATCATTGCATATACCACTACCCATAGTGGTTTTGGTATTCAATACTTTGAAATGGCGAAAGCCCCAACATCTCGCGAACGTTGAGGCTTTCATTTGTGAACCCCGCTGGTAGGCGGCCATAAATAGCAATGGTGAGCTATTAAGGAGGGCTCGGATATGGCTAATAACCGTATGACCTTATTAGATACATAGGCTAACAAGCCAAACAGCGCGTGGTGTTATGCCCCGCGCTGTTTTTAATATAGCATAATAAATTATGCTCAAGTCAAGAATATAGTTCACTGAGTGTCCCATTAAGCATCAGCCCAAACCAATAACGTTATTGGCTCTTAGGTTTTCGTATAACGATACGTTGACGCATCGGCTTTTTATTGTGTGAGTGATTAAGTGTTGCGTACAAATAACCTTCCTGCGCCCAAATTTCAATCTCACTATTTTGTTCAATCATGCCTTTCCATTCGATACCCGGCTTTAACTCAAATGGAACTTGTTGGAATGTGTTTGGATTAGCTACCCAATAATTTTGGGACGGTTTCATACACAATATAGCCTTCCACCAAGTATCGTAATAAGCCATGTTCAGGTGCGTAATCGTTGTTGGGCGGTCACCTCGATTAGTGACCGAAACCATAATAAGCGTCCTGCCTTCATATACAGGCATGTTGTAAGCCACCATTCCCGTACTGACTCTCATATGAAGGCTTGGCCCAGATGTTCGCCATTTGTAAATATCCCAAAATATGGCAATGGTTGATAGTACTGCGCCCCAAATAGCAAGAATACCTGTGAGGTCAAGGGTAATTTTCATAGATTATTTTTTGAATTAGTTTGGACGAAAAATGCACCTACTTCTTCTTGCTGCAGGCTAACTTCAAAATGGATTCATTTAATGAGTTCGGCTCAACTGGACTCCATTTTTCGGGAAAAAATGTCGGTAGCAATTTATCTCCTTTTCCCATAGCGTCCGAGTGGTAAGAGTGATAAAGATTTCGCACTAGTTCATCTTTGCAGTTGAATTCATCTTGCATCATTTCCGACATGTAAGCCCCATGGACGAGGGCTTGAGGAGTCTTGTAATTTATCAAAGACCACATCTTCACCATGCTGTCATTTTTTATAATCCTGCTGGTGTCATAGTAAAGAGTACTAGTTGCATCCCCATCAACCCTAATCCACTCCGCCATCGCATTACTGCTCACGGCCGCCAGCATCAGCAATAAAATAATATTACGCATTGCTCCCCCTTCTATTTACCGCACCAATTTTTACCAGTGATGCCAAACATGAGCAACGACAGCCGCAGCTATAATCACGTTGACGAATATATTAACCATTTTGGTAACTGCATTTAGATAAACACCTTCACGAATTTTATACAGATGGTCGGCTGATAGTTGGAGTATTCCGTCCAACTTCTGGAGTATTCTGTCCAAAATTTCAGCGTTCATTGATTTCCCCCTGTTCTTTGATTGTTAATGAAAAGTCAGCGCAGAATGCCACGCTTTTGCTAGAAATAGTCAGCGGTTTTTTTTGCGTCATTAAAAGCACTTTACTTATTGATGAACACAGATGCAAAGTACCACTGTCAACTTGCAGGTTTGCTATATGACACCCGCGAATGACTCTTAGTGGAACTCAGTCGCTTATGCACACTAAACGAGAAATTTGACTGGGTTGATGCCGAATGGCCGAATGCCGCCACCCAGATTGCTACTTTCCAGTTTTGTCTTTGAGTGCCTTTTCTTCCGGTTCTTTAACTTGCTCTTGGGCAATATATTTTCGTTGCTCTTCAATTGCCTTGCCAATTGTCATGTCTTCCGGAATTGGGTCAGCTTTGTTCCCAATCAACCCGCCCACAGCCGCACCATTCATATGTCGTATAGCATACTGAGAAAATAATACTTTTTCTTCCGGTTTTAGTTTCTGGAGGGCCGGTCTTACCGTTTTACTCCACTTTGAAATATCAGCGGGCACTTTGGTGTCGTGAGGATCACCGCATGCAACAAGTAATAAGGTGAAACATAATGTTGCAAGTAATTTCACGACGAAATTCCTTCCCGCTTTTAGATTGATTGAATACATTTCTTTAAAAAACCTTGCGCAGATTATTGATATTGGCCACACTTCAAAGCAGATATTATTTTGTCTGTCCGCATCTGCATAATAGTACTACCAGGAACGAATGTCTGTTGGCGCATAGCGGACGCTTGATTTGCGAAGATGGCTGGCTCATTATTTGATTGAATTTACCCGAAATTAAGCGTATAAAATAACTGTGGTTCTCGGTTATTAGGTTCTGAGAGTTCACTGTTAACGGGAGGCGCCTATCGACACTTCAATAATTAATTCCCTATAGTTATTGCCCGCTTCAGTCATTCCATGACTGACCTAATTGGCATCCCATATGCCGAGACGAGACGCCGCGTTAATGCGGCGTTCTTAATTTCATGAAGCGTTTTAGTGGTCTGCTATTGGCAGCACAGAGGAGGCCCTTCTCGATGCCGAAAACTGGCGGGTCGGCGCAATTTTTCTGCTCGGATGCCCGATGTTCATCCGGGGTATCATCAAGGCTGGCTGAATAAGCACCTGTTGAGTTGTACCTCGAAGCATCGTTCAGGTTACGGTCAACCGCATCAGCCTCTGTATGGCGACATAAACCAGCAACACCACGATCAGACTCGATAGAAATCCCGCCACGACATCCGCCGGGAAATGCGCGCCCAGACTGATTCTGGAAATCCCGACCCACAACACAAACAACGCGCCTGCCACGCGCCAACTGCGGCTCATTACAGGCCACAGGCTGGCCGTGATCAGCATTGCAAACGATGAATGCCCGCTCGGCAGGCTGTGATGGTATTCCGGCACACCGATAATCTGCACGCTCCCCTGCGGCAGGGCCAGCGGCGGACGCGGAAAATCCAATAGCGGCTTGAGCATACCCAACAACATTGCATCGAGCAGATAAGCGAGACTGAATACCGCGATCACCGCCATCCAGCGGTTCACTTGAACCCGGTAATGTGCGGCATCCTGCCCGGGCTGGTTCGCCCTGACCAGCGCAAACAATGTCAACAAGCTCAAATAGAATGGGAACAGGTTGTGATCTCCCAAGCCGGTTCCGAGCAGCATCAACTTGTCCAGCCATGCAAACCGGATGTCATTGATGGCGTGAAACAGCCAGATGTTGGCCCCGCCCCAGTCATAGAAAATCTCTTTCATGGCTAGTTATGGCCTAAGCGCCAAGAGCCAATCCCCACATGGCGAGGCCTCCCGCAGCCGCCACACCGGCCACGACGAACAGCCATTTCTTGCGTGTCAATACGGTGATGGATGCCAGAGAAATCGCAATCTGTATCAGCGTCATTGCCTGCGCCAATTTATGGTGCGGATGCATCGTATGCTCGCTTTTCGCATTGGCCTGTTCCGATTCCGCCTCCAGAGCCTCGGCCTTTAGTTTGATTTCCTTCTTGTCGTTTTCATATTTTTCAATCTGGGCCTTGTAATGATCCCGTTTGTTTGCGGGCGCCAGATCGGCGGCAAGCTCCATCAGATGCCCCTTGTTGCTTTTGGCCTGATAAAAATTCCACTGATCGGAAGCCTGGGTTTTCTTCAGCACCGCCTCGTTCTTGAACAGCATGGCCTGATTCTGGGTATCGCCCCCCTGATAGCTGACGACCGCGCCGACCGAAGCCAGAATCGCGGTGAAAATCGCGACATAACCGGCAAGACTGTCTCCGCCATGTGCCTGATGTTCCACTGCATGGTCGTGGGCACCGTGGACATGAAATTCTTCTGACATGTTATTTCCTTCAAAATTGATATAAAAACGGCGGGCATTCTATACCTTGCAACGTTCTGTGCAAGATTGAATTATTTGTTGTGGGATCGGACAGTGAACGAGGATGTGATACCCGGCTGTTTATTACCGCTTGGTGTTTGTATCAGCCCTCAGAATTTCGCACAGATGACTATCCTTGGGATCCAGCGCGCTGCGCGCAACGGTGTCGAACAACACTTGTATTTCTTCAAGGCTGAAACAGGCAAGCAGGCGATTGGCCATGTCCGTTTGCAACGGCACCATGCATGTCTGCCCGTCCGGCAGGACCAGTTTGAATCCGGCCAGTTTTCCCAGTCCGCCTTCCATCCGGGATATCAGATCGGCTTGCTCATCCTGCAACTCGTCGTAACACGCTTCCAGATCGTCCACCAGATCATCGGCCAGATCTTCCGACACCGCGACGATCAGACCCATCGTGTCATCCCGCAACTCGCACGCCACACCCAGTTCCCCGGCATGTTCCACAAACCTGTCGCGCAGACCGGCATCAAAGAAAATGTACTCGTCCATGATATGAGTTCCCGCTCCCCGGATTATCAGACAACCTCATGCATGATGCCCCGCCCCGCCGCGTATTACAATAGCTGCCCATATCCACACACACCGGAGCTACGCCATGCCGAATCAATCCGATCTGCTGATATTGCGCGACAAGCTGCGCGCGTTCGCCGAAGCACGCGACTGGGACCAGTTCCATTCGCCGAAAAATCTGAGCATGGCGCTGATGGTCGAAGTCGCCGAACTGATGGAACATTTCCAGTGGCTGACCGAAGAACAGTCCGGCAACCTCGATGCCGGAAAGAAGGCGGTTGTGGCCGAAGAACTGGCCGATATCCTGCTGTATCTGATCCGCCTCTCGGACAAACTGGATGTGGATCTGCTGGAAGCCGCGCTGCGCAAGCTGGAGAAGAATGCGGTGAAATATCCGGCGGAAAAGGTGCGCGGGAGTGCGAAGAAGTATTCTGATTACTAATCAATAGCGTGCCGAAAAACGTCGCGAGCGACGGCAGAACAAGGCGTGAAGGGACGAAAAAGTAGCCGCTCTGACACGGCGTTGCGGAGCATCAGGGGCGGGAAGAGCGGCCTGCATCTGCTCCCGCAATCGACCGGCTTCGCCAGTAACGTGTCGCAGATGCGGTTTACTTGTCAGTCTATCGCTGCGCGATCCCGCATTTTTAGTTCCTGAGCAACACAGTTATGCCAAGCGCATAACCAATGACTTGGCTGACGTCTTTATTTTTTGGCAGCCTAGTCAGATGGCTAGTTGACTCATCAGTAGTTTTTCATCCTTGACAAGAGAACGTTCGTTCTTTACAGTACAGCACGTTCGTTCTGTATGGATATTGCCATGACTGATTTCAATCCGCCCAGTTTCAATCCGAAAGACACCGAGTATCTCGCCAAACTCCAGGACTATTACGCCGACTGGAAAAGCATCCCTTCTTACGCCAAGCTGTGCGAGGTATTCGGGATCGCTTCAAAATCCTGGGTCAAAGCCGTGCTGACCCGACTGAATGCAGCCGGTTTCATCGAGCGCACCCCGGATGGCGCGTGGATACCATCCCGCCAGTTCTTTGCACGCCCGCTGGCCGAATCCTCTGTTCAGGCGGGCATGCCGGCTTCCGTAACGGAGACCCAGGGCGAGTATTTCATCATCGACGAGATGCTGATCGACACGCCGTCCAGCACCACGCTGATTCCGGTCAGGGGCGATTCGATGATAGAGGCGGGCATCCATGACGGTGATGTCGCCGTGGTGGAAAAACGCAACATCGCCAATGTCGGCGATATCGTGGTGGCCATCGTGGATAACGAGTTCACCCTTAAGACCCTGGACAAGGAACGCGGCAAGTACATTCTGCGCCCCGCCAACCAGGCTTATCCGGTCATCCGTCCGCAAGGCACGCTGGAGATTTTCGGCGTGCTGACCGGCTTGATACGCAAGTACCGGAAGTAGACCATGCAGCCCATTATTCATCCCGGCTGTGCCGGCCGGCAAGTACAGCGCACCCCGCGTGATCTGTTATCGCTGACCCATCCCAACAAGGACTTGTTCCGCCGGCAGCGCGCGTTGCTGCGCAGTGCCGTACCGGCGGGATTCCCCTCGCCTGCCGATGATTATGTGGAGCAGCGCATCAGTCTGGACGAACACCTGATCCAGCATCGCGAATCCACCTTCTTCATGCGCGTGGCGGGCGAATCGATGCGCGGACTCGGCATCTTCGACGGCGATCTGCTGGTGGTGGATCGCGCCCTGCCTGCCGCGCACGGCTGCGTGGTGATCGCGGTGCTGGATGGCGAATTCACCGTGAAGCAATTGCTGCATACGCCGGACGGACAGGTATTGCGCGCGGCACACCCGGACTATCCCGACCAGCACATCAAACCGGAACAGGATTTTTCGGTCTGGGGGGTGGTGAGCTGGAATGTCCACAAGGTTTGAAGGAACCTTGAATCATGCGCGCTATCGCGTTAGTCGACTGCAACAACTTCTACGTCTCCTGCGAACGGCTGTTTCAGCCAAGTCTGGAAGGCAAGCCGGTGGTGGTGCTTTCCAATAACGACGGCTGCGTGGTGTCGCGCTCGCAGGAAGTCAAAGACCTCGGCCTCAAGATGGCCGTACCATGGTTCCAGATGAAAGGCCTGGCCAAACGCCACGGCATCATCGCCCTATCCTCCAACTACACGCTGTATGCCGATATCTCCAACCGGGTGATGCGACTGTTGTCGCAATACAGTCCCGATCAGGAAATCTATTCGATCGATGAATGCTTTCTCGACCTGACTGGTATGTCCGACCTGACTGAATATGCGCAAACGATACGCGGCACCATAAAGCAATGCGTGGGCATACCTGTGTGCGTGGGCATTGCGCCAAGCAAGACTCTGGCCAAACTCGCCAACCATGTCGTCAAGAAGCAGAAGCAGTATCACAGCGTGTGCGATTTCAATGCGATGACGGCACGCTTGCTGGACAATCTGCTCGCAAAAATCGAGGTTGGCGAAGTCTGGGGCGTGGGCAGGCGCAGCGCCGAACGCTTGCAGCAGATGGGTATCGCCACGGTGCTGGAATTAAAATACAGCCCTGCCAAGCGCGTTCGCGCCGAGTTCGGCGTGGTCATGGAACGCATCGTCGCGGAACTGAACGGCGAAGCCTGCATAGGACTGGACGAAATCACTCCGCCCCGCCAGCAGATCATTTGCTCGCGCTCGTTCGGTGTGCCGGTTTCGTTGCTGGCAGACCTGGAACAGGCGGTCATCGCCTACACCACCCGCGCCGCCGAAAAACTGCGCGGCCAGCATTCTGTTGCGGGCGGCATCCAGGTCTATATCCGCACCAATCCGCACAAGGCCAATTCTCATAAGGAAGGCGATCATCAATATCAGCCAGCCATGCTGCTGCCCTTGCCCGAGCCCACGAATGACACACGCCTGCTGTGCCGTGCCGCCCTGGACGGTTTGCGGCAAATTTACCGCAGCGGCTACGCGTATCAAAAGGCCGGCGTGATGCTCACCGAGATCATCGCCGCAACATCAAGGCCGCGCACGCTATTCGATGATGTCGCGGCACAGCAGAAATCCGCAACGCTGATGGAGACGCTCGACCGCATCAACCGCCGCATGGGCAGCGGGACGATGCAGTTACTCGGCGAAGGAACCAGGAAAAGCTGGGCTATGCGGCGCGGCAATGCGTCGCAACGCTATACCACGGAGTGGGATGAACTCGCGGTAGCGCGATGAGATATTTGTTTCACTGATAACAGCATACCCGCATTGATCGAACTTCCGCTTGTATGGTTGGGGTGGTGGTATCGGCTTTCTTCTGCAATAGTGTAGAAGCCGGGGTGGAGGGGCCA
>DIYV01000200.1:0-1531 GCA_002429165.1 Gallionella sp. UBA6045
TACGCTGCGCTAACCCAACCTACCGACTGTTTTAATATGACTAAATTTGCATTTGTATTTCCCGGCCAAGGTTCGCAATCGCGCGGCATGATGAACGGCTATGCCGATTTCCCCGCTGTGCGCAATACTTTTGCCGAAGCATCCGACGTATTGGAACAAGATTTGTGGCAACTGGTCGCGGAAGGCAGCGATACCGACCTGAACGCCACGGTCAATACCCAACCCGTCATGCTCACCGCAGGTGTGGCGGTATATCGCGCTTGGCAAGCACAGCATGGCGCGGCTCCATCCATCATGGCAGGGCATAGCCTGGGTGAATATACCGCGCTGGTTGCCGCCGGCGCGTTGAGTTTTTCCGATGCGCTGCCGCTGGTGCGCTACCGTGCGCAATGTATGCAGCAGGCGGTACCGGAAGGCGTGGGCGGCATCGCCGCAATACTCGGACTGGATGACGATACAGTGCGCGCAGTGTGTATTGAGGGCGCGCAAGGGGAGGTCCTGGAAGCAGTGAATTACAATTCTCCCGGTCAGGTAGTGATCGCCGGGAATCGCGCCGCAGTCGTTCGCGGCATGGAACTGGCCAAGTCCAAAGGTGCGAAGCGCGCGATCATGTTGCCGATGAGCGTGCCGTCGCATTGCCTATTAATGGAGGGCGCTGCTGAGCAATTGCGGGATTATCTTGCTGGCGTAACGGTGCAAGCCCCGGCCATTCCTGTGCTGCACAATGCCGATGTGAAAAGCTATTCGGATGGAGCTGCGATCAAGGACGCACTGGTGCGCCAGTTATATTTGCCGGTGCGCTGGGTGGAAACCGTGCTCGAATTCGGCAAACAGGGCATCACCCACAATGTGGAATGCGCACCGGGCAAAGTACTGGCGGGGCTGAACAAACGCATCGCCACCGACCAGCAAGCCCTGGCCATCAACGACGGCGCAGCACTGACTCTGGCTTTGGCCGCACTCGCATAAGGAACATAGACATGACACTGCAAGGACAGGTCGCATTAGTCACCGGAGCAAGTCGCGGCATCGGCCAGGCGATCGCGCTGGAACTGGGCAGGCAGGGCGCGACCGTGATCGGCACGGCCACCAGCGACTCCGGTGCGCAAGCAATCGGTGCCTACCTGGATGCTGCCGGTATCAAGGGCGCGGGCATGGCGCTGAACGTCAACGACACTGCTCAAACCGAACAGGTCCTGGCTGAACTGCGCAAGCAATTCGGCGAAATCTCGATACTGGTGAACAACGCCGGCATCACCCGCGACAATCTGCTGGCACGCATGACCGACGAAGAGTGGGACGATGTGCTGGCGACCAATCTCAAATCGGTGTTCCGTCTCAGCCGCGCCGTGCTGCGCGCGATGATGAAGGCCAGGGGAGGGCGCATCATCAGCATTTCTTCGGTAATTGGCAGTATGGGCAACGCCGGACAGGCCAACTACGCCGCTTCCAAAGCGGGCATGGTCGGTTTCACCAAGTCTCTCGCCCAGGAAATCGGCAGCCGCAATATAACCGTGAACTGTGTTGCCCC
>DIYV01000200.1:1813-4417 GCA_002429165.1 Gallionella sp. UBA6045
GATATCGCAGCAGCAGTCGCCTTTCTTGCCGGCCCCGGCGCGGCCTACATCACCGGCGTCACGCTGCATGTGAACGGCGGAATGTACATGGATTAGGCATATGTTGAAATTCGATTTCTCTGTAAAAACCCGGGATGGACAAAAAGTCGAGAGCATTCAAATACAGGGCAGGGATATTTTTGATGCGGAACGTAAACTGCGCCAGATGTACCACAATTGTGACGTAATGCAATGCAGAACAATCAGTACTGACAAGGTGCCTTCCCAGTCGGCGGATATTGAAGAGGTATTGTCGTTAATTGCCAAACATAACTAAGATGTTGGCTTTGGTAAATACGGCTGATCATGATTTCTTGAACTGCTCAAATTTCCCGGTGCTATCCGATAAACCCGTCAGCCATTAATTCATCCAGCAGTGCATCATAGTCTTGTGCGCCACGGCTGCCGGGAGCGTGCTCGAAGATCGTCTTGTGCAATGCCGGGCTTTCGGCCAAATTGACATTTTCCGAAATGACTGTCCTGCAAACGTCCGCACCAAATTCTGCCTGTGCCAGATTCAAAACGATTTTTGCCATATTCCGCCTGGAGTCAAAACGGGTGAGCAGAAAACGGCGATTAACCCGGCGCTTCAGTACCTGCTCGAGAGCCTTGAGGGTTTTTACAATCTGAAGGGCGCCATTGAGTGACAGGTAATCGGCCGCGATTGGAACAATGACAGCATCGCAGGCAAATATCGCATTCAGGGAAAGGCGCCAACCAGCGGGCTGCAATCGATTATCCAGGAGGTGTTTCCGGATGCCGACTTTTCTGCCTGCAAACTGGTGTTTAGCCTGTTGATTGCGTTGTAACCCTTGCCATACAGCGCATCCACTTTAGATAGTTCGATATGTGAAGCAATGACCCTGATTCCACTTGGCGATTCCCGTATCAGGTCCTGCAACGGGCGATTGCGCTGAAACATACTATAAATGCTGTCATCAGGTGAACTCGCGAGAATACCGGAAATAGAACTGAATTGCGCTTGCGGATCCAGGTCAATACCAACTGGTTGACAACCACGACGCGTTAACGCGGCCGCCAGATTAAGAACCGTGGTGGTTTTCCCAACCCCGCCTTTCTGGTTAAATACTGCGACTATAGTCATAGTTCAGTGTAAGCCGGACCTGATTTTGCAAGGCAATTTGCATCGTTCTGGCAAGCTGATCAAGCTATTACGCGCCAAGGATTTAAAAACAAAGCAATAGTACCTGTTATCATAGTGCCCCTCGACCTAAAATTACATTGAAATAGGATTGCAAATGGCCAAACCAAATTACTCGTTTGAAAAACGTCAAAAAGAAATCGCCAAGAAAAAGAAGCAGGAAGAGAAGCGGCAACGCAAAATCGCTCCCCAGGGCGAACAGCCACAAAATGGTCAATCCCAGCCCCCCGCTGATGAGGTATCCGGCACCTGAATCCTGAATTCAGCGAAAGTTGGGGAATCCGGCTGTATACGGTCTTGATAACTCAACCGCAACGAACACAAGTTGTTTGGATTTTTCCGCAAATTTGATACAATGCCGCCGTTATTTTGAACTTTAATCAGGGTAGGAGAATTAAGATGTCTATTGAACAACGTGTTAAAAAGATTGTTGCCGAGCAACTGGGTGTAAACGAATCTGAAGTCAAGAATGAATCTTCTTTTGTCAACGATCTGGGAGCGGATTCTCTGGACACCGTGGAATTGGTCATGGCTTTGGAAGAAGAGTTCGAGTGTGACATCCCGGACGAGGACGCAGAAAAAATCACCAGCGTACAACAGGCCATCGACTACGTCCTGGCACATCAAAAGTAATCCACTTCTTTTTTATTTTTACCCCCTTTTTCTTTTTTCCCATCCTTACTGTTTGGCGGAGTCAATTTGTCTAAGCGTCGAATCGTCATTACCGGGCTGGGGGTTATTTCCCCGGTCGGGATAGGGATTCCCACGGTCTGGCAGAATATCGTCGCGGGGAAATCCGGCATTACCAAAATCACCCACTTTGATGCCAGTTCAATGGCAGCGCAGATTGCCGGCGAAGTGAAGGATTTCGATGCCACACAATTTCTTTCCGCCAAGGATGCCCGTCGCATGGACAGGTTTATCCATTTCGGTCTGGTGGCTGGCATGGAGGCGTTCAAGGACTCGGGGCTGGAAGTGTCCGATCAGAATGCCGAGCGTATCGGCGTAAACATCGGTTCAGGCATCGGCGGTCTGCCGATGATTGAGGATACGCACAACGATTACCTCGCAGCGGGGCCGCGCAAAATATCGCCGTTCTTCATTCCAGGCACCATTATCAACATGATTTCCGGCAATCTGTCCGTGATGTACGGGTTGAAAGGCCCGAATCTGGCGATGGTTTCTGCCTGCACAACCGGCACGCATTGCATCGGCGAATCGGCGCGCATCGTCGAGTATGGTGATGCCGATGTAATGATTGCCGGTGGTTCTGAAGCAACCTTGTGCGCACTGGCGGTGGGCGGTTTTTCTGCAGCGCGTGCACTCAGCACCCGCAACGATGATCCGGCCACAGCAAGTCGCCCCTGGGACAAGGATCGCGACGGCTTCGTGATGGGCGAAGG
>DIYV01000200.1:4568-14757 GCA_002429165.1 Gallionella sp. UBA6045
CCGGCTATGGCATGAGCGGCGATGCCTACCATATCACCTCGCCGAACAGCGATGGACCGAAGCGCAGCATGCTGAATGCGCTACGCAATGCGGGTTTGAACCCGCAGGACGTGCAGTACGTCAACGCGCATGGCACTTCGACCCCGCTGGGCGACAAGAATGAAACCGATGCCCTCAAACTGGCGTTCGGCGATCATGCCAGGAGGATGGTGGTGAATTCAACCAAGTCGATGACCGGCCACCTGCTGGGCGGTGCGGGCGGGATCGAGTCGGTATTTTGCGCGTTGGCGATACACCATCAAATTTCGCCCCCGACCATCAATATTTTTGAACAAGACCCGGAATGCGATCTGGACTACTGCGCGAATGTTGCACGCGACATGAAGATCGATGTCGCCATGAACAATAATTTCGGCTTCGGTGGAACCAACGGAACGCTGGTGTTCCGCAAGGTCTAGTTTTCCGCTGCGATGCTGGTCAATGGCAAGCCTGGCAATTTGATCGGCATACGTGATCGTGGCCTGCTCTACGGGGATGGGGTGTTTCGCACTCTGCGCGCGATCCGGGGCAAAGCGCAACATTGGCCGCTGCACTATCAAAAACTCCTACACGACTGTACCGCGCTGGGTATTGCCTGCCCCGATGTTGGACCGCTTTCCGCTGAATTGGACGGCCTGCTTGCGCGGCACCCCGACGGTGTGCTGAAGTTGATTGTCACACGCGGGGCGGGGACACGCGGCTATGCTCCCCAACATTGCGCCAATATCACCCATTTCTGGGATATTTTCCCCTTGCCCGAGTATCCATTCGACTGGGCAATACACGGAATCAAGGCTCAACGATGCCAACTACGCCTGAGTCAGCAGCCCCGTTTGGCGGGAATAAAGCATCTCAACCGCCTGGAAAACGTTCTGGCCGCTGCCGAATGGAACGATGCGCGTTTGCTTGACGCGGAGATTGCCGAAGGCTTGCTGCTGGATACCGATGACAATGTCATCGAAGGTACACGCAGTAATTTATTTGTTGTGTCCGAAGGCGAATTGATTACACCTGAATTGTCGCGTAGCGGCGTGGCGGGCGTGCAACGGGATCGAGTGATCGACTGGTCGATAAAGCACAATATGCCGCTGCAAATTCGCAATGTCGGACTGGAGGAGGTGCTGCATGCCGATGAGTTGTTCGTGGTGAACAGTATTATTGGCTTGTGGCCGATACGCGAATTGGAACAACGTCATTGGATAAATTTTCCGGTTGCCATGCAAATCCGGCAAGCCTGGGCAGAGGAGTTTGCTAGTTGATGAAAAGACTTTTGGCTTTATTGTTCCTGATATTTATGCTGACTCTGGCAAGTGTCAGCTATTACGCCTTCAGTCCCTTATCCCTGCCTGGTACGCCGTTTGAATTCTCCCTGAAACAAGGCAGCAGTCTGAAAAGCACTGCGCGTGAAATGCAACAGTATGGATTGCTGAAACATGGCTGGCAATTCGTCTGGCTGGCGCGTTTATTGGGTAAATCAGGGCAAATCAAGGCGGGAAACTACGCGCTGGAGCATCCGGTTTCACCGCTGCAACTACTGAAAATCATCAGTACGGGTGAAGTCAGTCTGAGTCAGGTGAGTGTGATTGAGGGCTGGACATTCAAACAAATGCGCGATGCACTTGATAGCAATCCCGATATCACCCATAACTCGGCCAACCTGACCGATGAAGAAATCCTGCAGCGTATCGGCGCGACGGAAAATCATCCGGAAGGCCTGTTTTTCCCGAACACCTACTACTTCGCGGCGGGCAGCAGTGATCTGCAGATATTTAAGCGCGCCTATCAGACCATGCAGAAAAATTTGCAGCAGGCATGGCTTGAACGCGCTCCCGATCTGCCATTGCAGACCCCTTACCAGGCCCTGATACTGGCTTCCATCATCGAAAAAGAAACCGGGACGCCCAGCGACCGCGTGATGATCGCCGGCGTGTTTGTGAACCGCCTGCGAAAAGGCATGTTGCTGCAAACCGATCCGACTGTAATTTATGGCTTGGGCGACAAATTCGATGGCAACCTGCGCAAGCGCGATTTACGTGCCGATAGCGCTTACAATACCTATATGTATAGAGGATTGACGCCCACACCGATTGCCTTGCCCGGCGTGGCTGCTTTACAGGCTGCTTTGCATCCGGCGCAAACTGACGCGCTATACTTCGTCTCGCGCGGCGACGGCAGCTCGCAATTTTCCAGCAGTTTGACCAAGCACAACCGTGCGGTGAATCAATACCAGATAACGAGGAAAGGCAGTCGTTAGCTATTAGTCGTTAGGTGTTAGTTAAGACAAAGCCGCGCATAACCAGAGACTTTGCTGGCGTTAACCAGCGGCTTATGTCACCGTCCTTTGGTGACTTAGCCGAATGGCTATGCAACGCGTTTGCCAGCTTAGTCGAACGGCTAGTTGTTTCATCAGCACTCAACACTAACTAATGACTAACGACTAACGACTAACAAAAATGAGCAAATTCATTACCTTTGAAGGCGTCGACGGCGCCGGCAAAAGCACCCATCTGGCATGGTTTGCCGATGCGCTGAGGCTGCGCGGCCTCGATGTGGTGGTCACCCGTGAACCGGGTGGCACTCCGCTGGGCGAGCAGTTGCGCGAGATATTGTTGAACCGGAACATGAACATCGGCACCGAGGCGTTATTGATGTTTGCAGCACGTCTGGAACACATCGAACAAGTCATCAAGCCTGCATTACACGCTGGCAAGTGGGTGATTTCTGACCGTTTCAGCGATGCCAGTTTTGCCTATCAGGGCTGTGGCAGAGGGTTGAGTTGGGAAAAGTTAAGCCAGCTTGAACAATGGGTTCATCCCGATTTGCAACCTGACCTGACGCTGTTTTTTGACGTTCCGGTCGAAGTCGCGCGGCAACGCCTGACGAATAACGTCTCGCTGGATCGCTTCGAGCAGGAGCAGGCCGATTTTTTCGAGCGTGTGAGGGCCGGATACCACAAACGCGTACAGGAACATCCGCAAAGATATGTCGTGATCGATGCGGCGCAGACCCTGGAAAAAGTTAAACAAAAACTTGAGGAAATTATCTCAATAATTTGATATGAAAGATATTTATCCTTGGCAGAAAAATGACTGGGCGCGCTTGGGGGAGTTGCGCAAAGGTCCGGCACACGGTCTTTTATTCAAGGGAAGCAAGGGCATCGGCAAACTGGATCTGGCAATCAATTATGCCCAAAGTCTGTTGTGCCAGGATCCGGACGAATCGAATTTTGCATGCGGAAAGTGCCCTTCCTGTCACTGGTTCGAGCAGGGCACACACCCTGACTTTCGTTTATTGCAACCTGAAATCCTGAGTCTGGATGGCGAGGAAACAGAATCCGGGAAAAAACCCAGCAAGCAGATCTCTGTCGAGCAAATTCGCAGTTTGGCGGACTTTTTCGGCATGACCGCCCATCAGGGCGGCAGACGTGTGGTCCTCATTCATCCTGCCGAGACCATGAACCCGAATGCCGCCAATGCCTTGCTGAAAAACCTCGAGGAACCACCGCCGGGACTGCTGCTCATCCTGGTGTCACACAAACCGCAGCAATTATTGCCAACCATCTTGAGCCGTTGTCTGGCTTTCGCATTACCGGCTCCGGATGCCGCGAGCGCATCGCGCTGGCTTGCAGAACAGGGCGTAAAGAATCCCGCCGAGGCCCTCGCAGCCTCGGGTTTTGCACCATTGCAGGCGGTCCAGATGGATGAACAACTGGGCAGCGAAGAACGCGACAGGTTGCTGCGCGGGGCACGTCTGCCTGAATCGCTGGACGTGTTCGCACTGGCCGAGGCACTGCAGAAGACCGACCAGGTGCTGGTCGTGCAGTGGCTGCAACAATGGTGTTATGATCTGAGCTCAATGAAGCTGGCGGGCAAGCTGCGCTATCATCTTGGCGAAGAAGCCGCCATCAACAAGCTGGTCGGCCGTGTCACACCGCTGAACCTGGCACGTTTGCAAAAATACCTGCAAACAGCGAAACGGGAAGCGAGACACACACTCAACCCCAAGTTGTTTTTTGAGTCCCTGTTTTTTTCCTACCGCCAACTCATGCTCGAATAACATGCCGCTCGTCGATTCCCACTGCCATATCAATTTCCCGGAACTCGCCGAGAACATGAGCGATGTGCTGGCGCAAATGCAGCAAAACGAAGTCGTCAGTGCGCTCTGTGTTTCGGTCAACCTGGCCGATTTCCCCCAGATACTGGCGCTTGCCGAGCAACATCCGCATATCTATGCCTCGGTGGGCGTGCATCCCGATCACGAAGGTGCCGAGGAACCCGATGTCGCCCGCCTGGTCGGGTTGGCGCAACATCCCAAGGTTATCGCCATCGGCGAAACCGGCCTGGATTATTTCCGCCTGAAGGGCGATCTGGAGTGGCAGCGCGAGCGTTTTCGCAAACATATCCGCGCGGCACGCGAGAGCGGCAAGCCGCTCATCATCCATACCCGCGAAGCCGCGGCGGATACGCTGCGCATCATGGCGGAAGAAAATGCCGCAGAGGCACGCGGCGTGATGCATTGCTTCACCGAAACATGGGAAGTCGCCGAAGCCGCGCTGGCAATGGGCTTCTACATTTCATTTTCCGGCATCGTCACCTTCAAGAATGCCAAACAACTCAAGGAAGTCGCCCAGCGCGTGCCGCTGGAGCGCATATTGATCGAGACCGATTCACCGTATCTGGCACCGGTGCCGCATCGCGGCAAGCTCAACCAGCCTGCTTATGTGAAACATGTCGCCGCGGAGATTGCCATGCTGCGCGGCATCAGTCTGGACGAAGTGGGGCGGAGTACCACGGAAAATTTTACGCGCCTGTTCAAGCTGAAAAGCATGGTACAGTAATTTCCGGTAGCGAAATTATTGACAGGAATTCGAATATCCCTATAATGCGCAACTCGTTTTGCGGGAGTAGC
This sequence comes from Gallionella sp. UBA6045, assembly GCA_002429165.1. Lineage (GTDB taxonomy): Bacteria > Pseudomonadota > Gammaproteobacteria > Burkholderiales > Gallionellaceae > Gallionella. The sequence continues at coordinate 9,516 of DIYV01000200.1, forward strand.
TCAGTTGGTAGAGCGCAACCTTGCCAAGGTTGAGGTCGAGAGTTCGAGACTCTTCTCCCGCTCCAAATCTGAGGGAAAGCATTCTGGCTTTCCCTCACTCATTTCAAGCTGTTGATTCGCAGTGCGGCGAGATAGCAAAATGGTTATGCAGCGGATTGCAAATCCGCCTATCCCAGTTCGATTCTGGGTCTCGCCTCCAAATGCCCGCCCGGGTGGTGAAATTGGTAGACACAACGGACTTAAAATCCGTCGCTTGGGTAAAACCAGCGTGCCGGTTCAAGTCCGGCTCCGGGCACCAATTGAAGAAAAATTTATCCGGTTGGTGATGGTGGAGCCAAATATGCCAAGCGGTAATTTTTCCACATCGGGCGAATTAAAGTTGATTGCATAAACTTACGGTGCGAGTATCACGGTTCTGATGGCACTCAATCACGTTTGGATCTGATGACTATTTTGGTCTTGCCCTGTTTAAGATTGGTATCGATTTACCATGTAAAGCTATTATTGCTGGTGATGCTCTGCGCGTTTCTGGCACCGGAACTGGCTCTGGCCAAAGGCAGCAGTATCCCCGCAGTCAATTTGATCGCGCCCAAAACGGTGCGCGAAGTGCTTGCCAAGTATTTCGTTCTTCCCGATACCTTGCTAAAAAATGAAAACGAGCGTGCCATCTTCATGCGTCGCGCGCAGCGGGAAATCCCGGAATTGCTGGCGACCGAGGGGTATTTTTCCAGCAAGGTGGCCTTGCACTCTGTCACGCCGGCCGGCGTGCTGGAGTTGGAAGTGATACCGGGTCAGCGTACCCTGGTTACTGAAGTACATGTCGAATTCAGCGGTGATCTGTCGCTTCCGCAAACGCAGCGTGCTGCGCGCGTGCAACAACTGCGTGCTGCCTGGTCATTGCAGCCGGGAATGCCATTTCGGGCGACTGCCTGGGATGAAGCGAAAGCCGAGCTTCTGGCGCAAGTAGCGAGCCTGGATTATGCCGCCGCCCGACTGGTCGAAAGTTCCGCCCAAGTGGATCCGACCAAAGCCAGCGCAAAATTGCATGTCGTGGTGGATTCCGGCCCGCGTTTCCTGTTCGGTGATTTGCAGATAACCGGCCTGGAACGCTATGAAAAATCGCTGGTCACCCGACGTGCAGGTTTCAGTTCCGGACAACGTTATGATCGAAAGCTGTTGCTGGCGTTTCAGAACCAATTGCAGAGCATGCCCCAATTCAGTTCGGTGACTGCCAGTTTTGACACCCGTATTGCCGGAACTGATGCCGGGCCGCTGACCGTTCCTGTCGGGATAAAGATCGTCGAAGCGCAATCGCACAAGATTTCACTGGGTATCGGCTATAGCACCAACAATGGTGTGCGCAACCAGGTCAATTACCAGAGCTACAACTTCTTGAATCAGGCATGGACATTGAGCGGTGCCATGATTTTTGAACAGAACCGCCAGACATTGTCGACGATACTCGACACCCAGCCCAATCCGATGGGCTACCATTTGACCTGGAATGCCAGTGCTGAAAAAACGCAGATTCAAGGCCTCGAAACACGGACTGACAAATTGGGGGCAACACGCAGCCGTACCATCTTCGACATTGAAACCGGCGTCGGCCTCAACTGGCTACAGGAACAGCAAATACCGCTGGGCGGTATCCGGGAGTCGGTTCAGGCCCTAGTGCTCGACTGGCATTGGAATCGTCGCGCGGTGGACAACCCGTTATTCCCGATGTCTGGCTCACTGACACAGTTGCTTGTAGGCGGGGCGAGCAAGTCGGCATTGTCGGACCAGGACTTTGTGCGCAGTTATTTTCGCCAGCAGATATGGCTCCCCCTGGGTGGAAGCGACGTGGTCACGTTACGCGTCGAGGGCGGTTACACTGCCGCTTCCTCCCGTATTGGCATACCGCAGGACTACCTGTTCCGCGTCGGCGGTACGCAGACCGTGCGCGGTTTTGCATATCAGAGCCTGGGCGTCATTGAAGGGAATGCGGTGGTCGGAGGGCGGGTCATGGCGACAGGCAGCGCCGAATATACCCATTGGTTCGGCAATTTCGGGGCCGCATTGTTCATGGATGCCGGTGGCGCAGCAGATGTATTGCCCGATCTGCGCATGTCGCAGGGTTATGGAATTGGCGCACGCTGGCGCAGTCCGGTCGGACCGCTGGCGCTGGATTTTGCACGCGGCAAAGGTCAGCCGGGCATGCGCATACATTTTTCCGTCGCGGTGGCATTCTGATGGCGGGCGTCATGACAAGAACATCTCGCCGCCACAAATGGCTGGTCATCGTATTTACACCCTGCCTGGTTTTGGCGGGCGGCGCGACGTGGCTGGTTGCTTCCAGTTCAGGCTTGCAGTGGTTGACCGGCGTCGTTGAACATCAAAGCGGGGGCAAGCTCAGCGCGCATGGCGTCAATGGCTCGTTGTTTGCTTCATTCGGCATGCAACAACTGGTGCTGCATGGCGATGGATGGCGTATCACCCTTCATGACGCCCAAATACAATGGCAGCCTGCCGCATTGTTGCGCGGCGAACTGAAGGTGTTGCGACTGGGCGTAAGGCAAGTCGAGGTGTTGTCCTTGCCCTCGAACCAGCCGCCCGTTTTGCCGGACAGCCTGGGCTTGCCACTGGCGTTGAACGTGTTACAGATGAAAATCGACTCTTTGAGCATCATCAGCAAAGAAGGCGCCGTCCCCGATTTTGTGGCAAGCGATGTCGAAGCGCGCTTTCTGGGCGATGCGAATCACCAGCAGTTGCAGATGCTGCGCGCCCATCTGCCGGCCGGTGAATTCGCAGGCTCCGGCGAAATCGCATCATTTAAACCTTACGTGCTGAAAGCGCAAGCCTCGCTGGATGCAGCCATGCAACTTTCGGGACGGTCGCAGCACATGCATTTCGCAGCCGAAGCCGGCGGTGATCTGCAACACATAGTAGTCAAGCTCGACGGCAATGGTGCAGGGGTGAATGTAAACGGCACGGCTCAGCTCGCGCCGTTCTCCGCCGTGCCGGTCAGCCGCCTGCAACTCGCTTTCAGCGGGATGGATGCGGGGCGGCTGTTAGACGGTGCACCGCCTGCGCTTGTATCGGGCAGCGCTGATCTGCATGGCACACCTGGCGGCGAGCTCGAAGGCTCTTTGCAAGTGCGCAACGCACATGCAGCGGCGCTGGACCGGAACGGCTTGCCTGTGCGCGATGTGACGGCGCGGGTACGGTTATCCTCGTCACTTTGGCAACTGCAGCAACTGCATGTGCATCTGTTGAATGGCGGCCATATCACCGGAGCGGTGTCCTGGGAACGGCAGCGCGGCAAGCTGGGCGCGCAACTGAAAGTCCACGATCTTGATCCCGCGGCATTCGACACTCGCCTGCCAGGCGCACATTTGCAAGGCGACATCACGCTCAACGGTATCGGCGCTGACCAGCATGCAGTGGTGGCACTCGGCGATGGGACGCTTGATCTGCATGGCGAGGTTGATCTGCACGGCGACCGGGTGGAGCTGTCCAACTTGCGCGTGACGCGCGGCGGGATCGTCCTCACCGGGCATGGGCAATTGGCTCTGGACCGAAGACGCACATTCAGCTTCTCCAGCCGGTTGAGCAAGCTGAATCTTGCCGAGTTCGCCGCCACCCCTGCCACCGATTTGAATGTCGGACTGGAAATATCCGGCACACTTTCACCGCAAGTCCAGGGCACGTTGCAGCTGGATATGTCCGACAGTCATTTTGCGCAATACGACATCAGCGGCAACGGTCATCTCGAATTCTCCGGGATGCGGCGTGCCACAGGAACGCTTGCATTGCGTATGGGTGACAATCATCTCTATCTGGAGGTAACGCACGGCACGCAAGCAGACCGGGCACAACTGACTCTTGACGCGCCCAAGCTCGATCAATTCGGCAATGGGATGGGCGGCCAGCTGGCGGGGCATGCCGAACTGTCCGGCAGCATTACGCAGCCAAGACTGCAGTTCTCCGCCCGGGGAAGAAACCTCACGCTACCCGGCGGGCAGCGCATCGCAACACTCGATGGGAGCGGCGATCTGGCATCAGCCAATTTGCAAATGGATCTGGGGATGACGGATTATCAAGGGACCGGTGCGCTTAATATCAAGGAAGCAAGCATAGTGTTGCAGGGCAGCAGGAAGCATCACACTGTGATTGCTTCCGCCCGCATTACGCAAGGCGAAGATGCCTTAAGCGAATTAACGCTGAAGGCAAGCGGTGGTTTGAGCGATCCCGCGCAGGGTTGGCGAGCCGCGCAGTGGCACGGCGACATCGATGATCTGACTGCGCTGGGTGTACTACCGTTTCACTTGTTGAAAGCTGTGCCGCTGACGCTGGCGATGAATTCCATTGAACTCGGCACGGCAGATGCGGCTATCGCAGGCGGGCAAATCCAGTTTTCCGGCATGCAATGGACGCCGCAGCGCTGGCACAGCGCCGGGCACTTTACCGGGCTCAATGTGCGCGCGGTGAACATGCAGCAAATCAACCCCGCGCCTGATACATCAGATTTGATGCATGAATTCGATACCATGCGTGTCGGCGGCGCATGGGATGTGACAGCGGACGAGCACCTGCATGGCCAGTTTCAGGTATATCGCGAAAGCGGCGACTGGATCGTGAATAGGAATAATAACCAACCGCTGGGATTGCGCGACATGCAACTGTCGGTGCGTGCCGAGCAGGATCAATTGCATGCACAACTGGAAGCCAGCGGCGAGCATCTCGGCGAGATAAAGGCGCAGGCCAGTATGCCGCTGACGCGCACCGAAACCGGCTGGACGATCCTGCCGCAAGCACCGCTTGCCGGACACCTGCTTCTGCACTCGGATGATCTGTCCTGGTTCGGCCCGATACTGGACAGCAACCTGCAAAGCGGCGGAAGATTGAACCTCGATGCCGATCTGATCGGCACGCTGGAGTATCCCCGCCTGCAGGGCGAGGCGCAGGGTGACGCGTTGAGTCTGGCTTTTCTGAACCAGGGAATCCGTCTGGAGCAGGGTGAATTGAAAGCACGCTTCGATTCGGATGCCGTGCATATCGATCGCCTGGTCTTCACGGCGCCCTATCTGACTTCGCCGCGCGACAGTTTGTTCGCGGAATACAGCTTGCCCGCCGGTACCGGCCGGTTGAGTGCAAGCGGGCAGATCGACCTGAAAGGTGACAGCAGCGATCTGCAAATCACTGCGGAGCGCTTGCCATTGACTCAACGCGCCGACCGCTGGATCATCGCTTCCGGCACGGG
>DIYV01000189.1:0-5841 GCA_002429165.1 Gallionella sp. UBA6045
CCGCCGGTGATGATCTACGGCGACGATGTCACGCATATCCTCACCGAGGAGGGAATCGCCAACCTGCTGTTGTGTGCCAATGCCGAAGAACGCGAACAGGCGATACGCGGTGTTGCGGGATACACCGAGATGGGTTTGGGCCGCGACCTGCGCATGGTGGAGAACCTGCGCGACCGCGGCGTGATCCGCCGTGCCGAAGATCTCGGCATCGACAAGCGTGATGCGACGCGCGATTTGTTGGCGGCAAGGTCGGTCAAGGATCTGGTGCGCGCTTCGGGCGGGCTGTACCAGCCGCCGGTACGATTCAGGAATTGGTAGAGGAGCAAACAACATGACTATGGAAAATTTGAAATACCGTTTTGACGGCGGCAAGCCGACGCAAGGTGTGACCTCTGTCGTCGGCGTGCTGGGCTCGGGCAATCTCGAAGTGATGGTCGAACCGGCCGCGCTCGGTGGCGCGTGCGAGATCGAGGTATCGACTGCAGCGAATGGATTCGGCACGATCTGGCAAGCGGTGATGAAAGATTTCTTTGCGCGTCACCGTGCCGGTGACATAAAGATTTCGGTAAACGATGCGGGCGCCACGCCGGCCATCGTCAGCCTGCGCCTCGATCAGGCGATCGAGACCTACAAAGGTAAGCATAAATGACACGCAGCTATTACGAGAGCATCGCCCGCGCGCGCATCGCCGGATTGCTGGATGCGGATAGTTTCCATGAATGGCTTTCCGCGGCAGACAGGGTGACCAGTCCGCATCTGGCGATACTGGAGCAGCCTGCCGCGTTCGACGACGGCGTGATCATCGGGCAGGGCAGCATCGCGGGGAAACAGATATTCATCGCCGCACAGGAAGGCGGCTTCATGGGCGGGGCGGTGGGTGAGGTGCATGGTGCAAAGATCGTTGGCGTGCTGGAACGGGCGGTGCGCGACCATCCTGCTGCGGTATTGCTGCTGCTGGAAACCGGCGGAGTACGTTTGCAGGAAGCCAACGCCGGGCTGATCGCGGTGTCGGAAGTGATGCGCGCGATCCTTTCAGCGCGTGCGGCCGGCGTGCCGGTGATCGTCGCGATCGGCGGGCAGTACGGCTGCTTCGGCGGCATGGGCATCGCATCGCGTTGTGCCACGACCATCATCATGAGCGAAGAAGGCCGGCTCGGCCTGTCCGGTCCCGAGGTGATCGAGACCGTACGCGGCGTGGAAGAATACGATTCGCGCGACCGCGCGCTGGTGTGGCGCACCGTCGGCGGCAAGCACCGCTACCTGCTCGGCGAATGCGATGTGATCGTACCGGACAGCATGGCGGCATTCCAGCACGCGGTCACTGCATCCATCAACAACGGGGACGACTGGTCGCTGGAGGCGCTGGAACGGGAACACCAATTGCTCAGCGACCGCGTGAAACGTTTCGGCGAGTGCAAGGATGGCCGCGACATCTGGCGCAAGATGGGCTGGCCCGACCCGGATGCGATTGCAATGATGGACAACGACGAATTCTTGGCCGCTGCGCAGGGACGCAGGGCAAAACAAACTGTAAAGGTGCCTTAACATGGAATGGAAAAAAGTCGCCGAACAGATGTTCCCCACAGGTCACGAAATCAAGCAGTATGGTGATCTGCTGTCGGGCGAGGGCCGTTGCGACAAGCAGACCGTTGCCGTGATCGGCACCACCAACCACACCGAAGTCGGCGTCGAGCTCGCCCTCGCGATGGGGGCTGCGGTACTTGCCGTGATACGCGATCATCCCGGGCGTCCCATCGTGTTTCTGGTCGATACCAGCGGTCAGCGCCTGCGCCATCGCGACGAGATGCTCGGCCTGAACGGCTACATGGCGCATCTGGCGAAATGCGTGGAGATGGCGCGCCGGCGCGGCCATGCGATCATCAGCTTGGTTTACGAACAGGCGCTGTCCGGCGGATTTCTCGCCAACGGCATGATGGCCGATGTATGCGCCGCACTGCCCGAAGCCGAGATACGTGTGATGGGTCTCGCGGCGATGGCCAGGGTGACGCGCATCAGCGAGGAAAGGCTGACCGAACTCAGCGTCTCGTCACCGGTGTTTGCGCCGGGTGCAAGAAATTATCTGAAGATGGGCGGCCTCGATGCATTGTGGGAAGGTGATTTGTCAATCTGCCTTAAGAAGGCGCTTGAACATATTGATTCAACTGATCATCGTAGTGTAAACGGACTGGAGCGCGGCGGCCGCTTGCTTGCCGAGCCGGTCGTCAAGCGCGTGTTAGCCAGTGCCTGAATCTGTTCTATTAAGTAGTCAAAAGCCGGGGAGACATGGCCTGGTATGGATTCGGCCCGAATGCCGCGCTTCGGTATCTGAACAGGTCAGCGATGACGCGATGCATGAACACGTCGCTGCCTGGCTGGCTGCGGATCGGCCGCTGGTCGTCGCACGCCAGCCTTGTGGTGTATCGATGTCAGACAGCATTTCAGTCGGCCTGGCACTGCCGCCGGCGCAAGGCAAGCGTCGCATTGCACTCAGCGTGGCAGTGCAGGACATCGTCCGATACGCACCGCCATTGCGGCTCGCGGATGCGATAGCCCATGCACCAGCAGCGTGGCAACCTTCACTGACCGAACTGGATGCCGCGGCAACCCATATCGATATCGAACTGCGCGTATTCGGTTCGCTGGCATGGCAGTCGCTGAGCGGTCTCGACTACATGACCGAGAAATCGGATATCGACCTGCTCTGGCATCCGCTGTCGCACACGCAGCTGCAGCAGGGTATCGCGCTGCTGGGGCGCTGGGAGAAGGATCACGGTTTGCGCGCCGACGGTGAAGTGCTGTTCGGCGCAGGCAGCGCCGTATCATGGCGCGAATGGGCCACATTGAAGTCTGGCGACGATCAGCGCGTACTGGTGAAACGTGCATCCAGCGCGGAACTGGTCGATGCCCGCGAACTGCTGGAGATGCTGGCATGAACCACCTGTCCCTCAAAACATTCGCTGCCGCGGAGCCGGAGTTCCGGCGCGTTTCGCACCGCATCGCGCGTAATGTGGTGCGCAGCCTGTACCAGGAACTTGCGCTGTATCCCAAGCCGGGACTGGTCAGTTTCCGCGACAACGGCGCGCACCGCGACATGAATGCCGCAACTTTTGTGCGCAGCCTGTTCTCGCTGCGCGGCTATTTCGTTGCCATCGCCGCAGCGGGGATGCGTGAAGCAAAATTTGACGAGCTTCAGCAACTCGGTCTCGCCGCCGAGTCGCGCATGCTGCACGCCACGCGCGGCATCAATACGCACCGCGGAGCGATCTTCACGCACGGCATACTCGCCGCTGCGGCAGGCTGCGCAGCGGCGCGCAACCTGGTCCCGTCCGATGACAACCTGCGCGCAATCGTCACGGCCAACTGGAGCCGCGATCTGCGCGCCATCGCTGTTGCAAGCGCGACGACACCCAGTCACGGACAACTGATGGCGGCATGCCACGGTGTCACCGGCGCGCGCGGCGAAGCGCTGCTGGCTTTCCCGTCGATTTTCGAAAGCGCGCTGCCCGCCTTGCGCAGCGCGCTGGCCCGCGGCGCCGATACACAGCATGCATTGCTGCATGCCTTCTTCGTGTTGCTGGCCGAGACGCCGGACACTAATGTGCTGTTTCGCGGCGGTACGGAAGGATTGCAGTTCATCCAGACACAGGCCGCAGATTTTCTCGAACGCGGCAGCGTGTTCGAAACAGGGTGGCAGGCGCGCGCGGAATCCCTGCATCGCCGCTGCTCAATACAAAATCTGTCACCGGGCGGTTGCGCCGACCTGCTGGCCGCGGCGTGGTTCGTGCACCAGGTGCAGACCGACCCACTATGAGTCTGGCTATCCTGTGTTCAGGGCAGGGTGCGCAGCATCCGGCGATGCTGGACATGATCGCGGATCATCCGGCCGCCGCCGAGGTCATCAAATCAGGCGAGGCAGTACTCGGATTGCAGCTGCGCGAAGTGCTCGCACATCCCGAATATATTTTCCGCAACGCGATCGCGCAACCATTGATCTGCCTTACCCAGTTGGCGCTCTGGACTGCACTGCGACAAGATGCACCCAAGCCCGCGGCATTCTGCGGATACAGCGTCGGCGAGCTGGGTGCCTATGCCTGCGCAGGCGCACTCGATGTCGTTGATCTGGTGCGCATTGCCGTCGCGCGCGCTGTGCTGATGGATCAGGCTGCCGCCGCAACGCATGGCGGTATGCTGGCACTGCAGGGTTTGCGCCGTGATGAGGTGGCTCGCCTGTGTGAAGGTCATCGCGCCTGGATCGCGATCGCGATCGGTGAGGAGGAATTTGTCATCGGCGGCGAGGACGCAGCTCTGCTACAGTTGAGCACAGCGTTCGCTGGGCGCGGCGCCAGGCTGACCCGGCTCAAGGTGGGATTGGCATCGCACACACCGCTGCTCAGCGATGCAGTTGAACCATTCCGAGCATTGCTCGACGCTTCATCGATAACCGCACCCGCCACTCCGGTGGTCGCCGGCATCGATGCCGCATGGGTGGTGCGCCGCGAGACCGCAATCGAGAAGCTGGCGCAGCAACTGGACCATACGATAACTTGGTCAGGCTGCTTGGATGTGCTGTACGAACGCGGCTGCCGCGTGTTTCTGGAACTCGGGCCGGGGCGCGCGCTGGCACGCATGGCGCAGGCGCGCTTTGCCGATATCGATGCCAGGTCGGTGGACGATTTTCGCTCGATTGATGGCCTGTCTTCCTGGCTTTCCAGGCATGCTCGAGTTCTTTGAGTCACACTGAACCGATATGAAATCCGTCCATCTGGTCATCCCCGATTTGTTCCTGCCGAAAGATTTTGCCGCCGAGGTATGCGCAGATCTGCGTTTGCCCGCTTTGGAAAGTCTGCTGGGCAAAGGGCGCAGCGAAATCCTTAAGCCTGTTGCGCTGGAAGATATGCTTTGCGAAATATTTGGCATGTCATCCAATGAAAATGCACCGATTGCAGCTGTTTCTGCTTTGTTTGACGGTCTCGGTGCGGGATACTGGTTGCGCGCCGACCCGGTGCATTTGCGCTTGCAGCGCGATCAGATGCTGCTGCTTGCCCATAGCGGAATCAGCGCAGAAGAAGCCGGGAAAATGTGCGCCAGCCTGAATGAGCACTTTGCCGGACAGGGCATGGAATTCTTCGCGCCGCATCCGCAACGCTGGTATGTGCGGCTGGACTCACTGCCGGATATCCGGACCAGACCGATTTCGCAGGTGATAGGCGGGGATGTGCGCAGGGCATTGCCAACCGGTGCGGATGCAGCACGCTGGCATCAGATTTTCAATGAGATCCAGATGCTGTTGTTCGCGCATCCGTTTAACGAATCCCGCGATGAGCGCGGCGAGTTGACCATCAACAGCGTGTGGCTGTGGGGAACAGGTCACAGTGATGGTGTGTCGCCGCAAAAAAACTGCGGCAGCGCGAGTTCCGATGAGGTGCTGGTTGAAATGTTGGCCGCGGCTGCGGGTGTTCCCTTTTCGGCATGGACCGGACAATGGCAAGAAGCGGAAAACGATGGCAGGCAATTGCTGGTCTGGACAGGGTTGCGCTCGGCTTTGCAGAGCGGCGATCTGGCCGACTGGCGCAACGCTTTGCAGGACTTTGAAAGCAGATATGCACAGCCATTATGGCAGGCGCTGCGTGACGGAAAAATCGCACAGTTGCAACTGGATATTTTAAGCGGGGATGGCGTTCGGCGGGTTATGTTGACGCGCGGCGATGCCTGGTCATTCTGGAGGCGTGCCAGGCGCCTGGCCGAATATTCGTTGGTGTAGAATGCAGTATCAAAACAATCAGGGAGCCTCTTAAGATCGCACAGTAGATTTTAGAGGTTTCCGCGGGGAGTGACCGTGGC
>DIYV01000189.1:6108-6527 GCA_002429165.1 Gallionella sp. UBA6045
CGCCGCAGCATCATCAACACGCTGGGGTTTTTCCTGGCCTGCCTGCTCGGGCAATTTTTAAGCGGCTTGATACATGCCATGCACTTCGACATGGCGGCCAACGTATTGCACGAGGCATTTGTCATCGGCGGCGGAATCGCGCTGATCCGCCTCTGGGGCCTGCTGGTATTCCGCATCATCCTGCCGATTGCGCGCATGACCCCGCCGCGTATCACCGAGGATATCTTTGTCATCATGGCCTATATCGCATGGGGCCTGGTGCGGCTGCGTTATGCCGGACTCGATCTGGGCAGCATCGTGGCGACTTCTGCGATGATCACCGCCGTGGTGGCTTTCTCGATGCAGGATACGCTGGGCAATATTCTCGGCGGCCTGGCGTTGCAGCTGGATAACTCGATCCAGATCGGCGACTGGATCAA
>DIYV01000189.1:6779-26827 GCA_002429165.1 Gallionella sp. UBA6045
GTGGTGTTTCCCAACAGCCAGCTGATGAAAAACAAATTCCTGGTGCTGGGCCGCCGCACTGATCAGCCGGTACAGTTGCGCCGCTGGGTGTGGTTCAACGTCAGTATGGACGTGGCGCCTACCCGGGTGGTCAGCATCGTCGAAAGGTCTGTCCAGGAGATCGACATCGCCAATGTTGCAAAGAACCCGCTGCCCAATTGTGTGCTGATGGAGATGGACGAAAAAGGTTACGGGCGTTATGCGTTGCGCTACTGGCTGACTGATCTGGCTCCGGATGATCCCACTGACGCATCAATTCGCTGGCACATCATGTCCGCCCTGCAACGCCAGGGTATCAGGCTGGCGATCGAGGAAAGAGACATTCATATCACCAAGGAAAATGAAAAGCATGAAGAGGCGTTGCGCCAGCGCGAAGTAATGCTGCGCATCAAGACCCTGCGCAAGGTGGAGCTGCTTTCGCAAATGACCGACGAAGAACTCAAGACGCTCGCGGAACGTCTCAAGTACATGCCGTTCGCCAAGGGCAGCGTGATTATGAGGCAGGGGGCGACCGGGCAACACTGGCTATTCATCATCATCAAAGGCGAAGCAGAGGTGTTTGTCGATACGGTTGGCGGCGCAAGACGCAGTCTCAATGTCCTGTCCAAGGGCAACTTTTTCGGCGAAATGAGCCTGATGACCGGCTCGCCGCGAGTTGCCTCGGTGGTAGCCAGGACCGATATCGAATGTTATCGCCTCGACAAGGAGGCATTCGAAGGAATCATGCGGGCACGTCCGGCCATCGCCGATGAGGTTTCACATATTCTCGTCATGCGCAGGTCGCAACTGGACAGCGCACTGCAAAACCTGGACGGGGAGGCTTTGCACACCGAGATTCACCATAGGCACAGCGAAGTTTTGGCGACTATCAAACGTTTCTTCGGTTTGTAGTATCATTGCGCCGCGTTCAATATTGGGAACACAACATGAAAATATCATTTCTGGATTTTGAAGGTTCTATAGCCGAACTGGAAGAAAAGATTGAACAACTGCGCTATATGCAGGACGATTCCGCCCTTGACATCGCGGACGAGATTTCACGCTTGTCCAAGAAGAGCGTAGCGCTGACCAAGGACGTCTATGCCAAGCTTACGCCCTGGCAAATCTCGCAGGTATCGCGCCATCCGCAGCGTCCTTATACTTTGGACTATGTCGAGGCGCTGTTCACGGATTTCGAAGAGCTGCATGGCGACCGTTCGTTTGCCGACGACAAGGCGATCGTGGGCGGACTGGCCCGATTCAACGGGCAGAGCGTGATGGTGATCGGACACCAGAAGGGCCGCGACACCAAAGAAAAGATCGTGCGCAATTTCGGCATGCCGCGCCCCGAAGGATATCGCAAGGCGATGCGCCTGATGCGGCTGGCGGAAAAATTCGGCATTCCCATCATGACCTTCATCGATACGCCCGGTGCGTATCCCGGTGTGAATGCCGAAGAGCGTGGCCAGTCCGAGGCGATCGGGCGCAATCTGTATGAGATGAGCGAATTGCGCGTGCCTATCATATGCACCGTGATTGGCGAGGGCGGCTCCGGCGGTGCGCTGGCAATTGCCGTCGGCGACGCGCTGCTGATGCTGCAATACAGCACCTACTCGGTTATTTCACCGGAAGGCTGCGCTTCGATCCTGTGGAAAAGCGCGGAAAAAGCTTCCGATGCCGCAGAAACCCTGGGCATCACCGCGACCCGTTTGAAGGCGCTGGGCCTGGTGGACAAGATCATCAGCGAACCACTGGGCGGCGCGCATCGCGATTATGCCGCGACCATGCAGAACGTGAAGAAAGCTTTGCAGGACGCGCTCAAGACCGCACAGGGCAAACCGACGGTCAGTCTGATACAGGATCGCTTCAATCGTCTGATGGGTTATGGCAAGTTCAAGGAAGTCGCGCTTCAGTAAGAAAATAATCATCCGTGATTCCGGGCCCGACCCGGAATGACGTTCCTCGGGCTAGTTCGTGGTTCCCAATAATTATCTGGTCGAACGGGTTGCGGCGCAGACCGCGCCGCTGCTTCCTGCGCATAGCTCTGTCCTGGTCGGGTTGAGTGGCGGGGTGGATTCGGTAGTGCTGCTGCACATGCTGCACAAACTCGCCGCGCGTTACTCATGGCAACTTTCCGCATTGCATGTCCATCACGGCATCAGCCGGAATGCGGATGCATGGGCAGAATTCTGTGCCGGCCTGTGCGACCGCCATCACATTCCTTTGCGCATCGAACACGTGGATATCGCACCGCTGCGGTCACACGGCATCGAAGCGGCGGCCCGCAAGCTGCGTCTCGCGGCGTTTAACCGGCAACCGTGCGACTTCGTGGCACTTGCACACCATGCCGACGATCAGGCCGAAACGCTGTTGCTGCAGTTGTTGCGCGGATCAGGGGTGCGCGGCGCAAGTGCCATGCCCATGCTTGCCCTGCGCGCCGGTTCCCCGGCTTTGTTGCGCCCCCTGCTGCTTTGTTCCCGCCGGGAGATTCTAGACTACGCCGCCGCGCATGGATTGCAGTGGATTGAAGACGAGAGCAACACGAACGACAGCTATCCGCGAAATTTCTTGCGCCATCGCGTCATGCCTTTGCTGGATCAGCATTTTCCTGCTTATCGCGACACGCTGGGGCGCAGTGCGCAACATTTTGCCGAGGCAGGCGATCTGCTCGATGAACTGGCCAATCAGGATGCGGGGCAGGCAATGGATGGCAATGCGATGCAGCTTGCGGCACTGCGGGAATTGTCCCCGGCCCGCGCAAGAAACCTGCTGCGATACTTCCTTCATGCGCAGGGTGCGATCATGCCGCAGCGCATCCATCTCGAAGAAATGCTGCGGCAGCTTTGCGAAGCACGCCAGGATGCTGCCGTGAATGTGCGCTGTGGTGACCATCAGGTGCGACGCTATCGGGACAAAGTGTATCTGTTGCCTGTGGCGACGGAACTCGACCATGACTTTGTTTTGCCATGGCAGGGTGAAGCGATTCTGGACTGGCCTCCGCTGGCAACACGGCTTCATTTTTCTTTTACAACCGGTGCAGGGGTCAGTTTGCAGAAGCTGCAGCGTGGCACGTTGACGCTGCGACTGCGCAAGGGCGCAGAAACCCTGAGGCCGCATCCGGCTGCGGCAAACCGTACTCTCAAGAACCTGCTGCAGCAACATCACATCCCGCCGTGGCAACGTGAGCGTTTGCCGTTGTTGTTTTGCGGAGAAGAGTTGGTGTGTGTGGTGGGACTGGTCATAGATGCTGAATATCAAGCACTGGAAACCGAAGACGGAGTGTTGGTGTCTTGCGAATAATTGGTCTATGATGCCGATCATAAAAAGTTGTAGTAGCAGTTCCGCTAATCTACCGAGGGAGAAAACCATGAAACTAATAATCGCGTTATGTAGTGCCTTGTTGTTGAGTCTGTCTGTGACGGCATCCGCCGACCCGATCATTATCAAATACAGCCATGTCGTTGCCGTAGACACACCCAAGGGTCAGGCTGCGTTGAAGTTCAAGGAACTTGCCGAGAAGTACTTGCCGGGCAAGGTCCAGGTGGAAGTCTTCCCGAACAGCCAGTTGTATGGTGACGGCAATGAAATGGAAGCGCTGTTGCTGGGCGACGTGCAGATTGTGGCCCCGGCATTGGCCAAGTTCGGCAAATACACCAAGAAGCTGCAGATATTCGACCTGCCATTCCTGTTTGACAACATGGAAGCTGTTGACCGCTTTCAGCGCAGCCCAAAAGGACTCGAGTTGCTCAATTCGATGGAGGACAAGGGCATCATCGGACTGGGATTCCTCCATAACGGCATGAAGCAATTGTCTGCCAATGTGCCATTGCGTACTCCCGAAGATGCCAAAGGACTGAAGTTCCGCATCATGTCATCCGATGTGCTCGAAGCGCAGTTCAAGCAGTTGGATGCGAATCCGCAAAAACTGGCCTTTGCCGAGGTCTATCAGGCATTGCAATCGGGTGTAGTGGATGGTGCTGAAAACCCATGGTCCAACATCTATACCAAGAAGTTCTACGAAGTACAGAAATACATCACCGAGAGCGACCATGGCGTGCTTGATTACATGGTTGTCACCAACGCTACGTGGTGGAACGGTTTGCCAGCCGATGTCCGCGCAGGACTGTCCAAAGCGATGACAGAATCGATCGACTATGGCAACAAGATCGCACTGACTGAAGATCAGAGTTACCGTGATAAGGTTATTGCTGCCAAAAAGGCCAAAGTGATCAAGCTGACCAAGGCGCAAAAGGCGGAATGGCGCAAAGCGATGAAGCCGGTATGGGCACAGTTCGAACCGCAAATCGGACAGGACCTCATCAACGCAGCGTTGCAGGCCAACGAGCCGCCGGCCGCGAAGATGAAAGCCAAATCCAAAAAGAAATAACGATTGAGTAAGTCATTGAACCCGGCACTGCCGGGTTTTTTGCTGGGGGTGTCATGAAATTTCTCAAGCGGCTGGACGCGTGGCTTATTGCCCTCCTGCTCGCAGCAATGACGCTGCTGACTTTTGTGCAAGTTGTATTGCGTTATGTCTTTGACTCCGGTTTCACCTGGGCGCTGCAACTGAACACGGTGATGTTCGCCTTCATGATCTTCATCGGGATATCCTATGGGGTCAGGGTTGGGGCGCACATCGGAGTGGATGCAGTAGTCAAGATGTTGCCGCCCAAACCGCGCCGCATCACATCGATTTTGGCCGTGCTGCTCTGCCTGCTTTATGCGGGCCTGGTGATCTACGGTTCGATGATCTATGTGTTGAAGATGAAATCGGTAGGCATAGAGATGGACGACTTGCCGATCAAGATATGGATCGCGCGAGCCGTTCTGCCGATTGGATTTGCGTTGCTGGCACTGCGT
This sequence comes from Gallionella sp. UBA6045, assembly GCA_002429165.1. GTDB lineage: Bacteria > Pseudomonadota > Gammaproteobacteria > Burkholderiales > Gallionellaceae > Gallionella. Next base: position 11,658 of record DIYV01000189.1, read on the forward strand.
TTTTTGCCGGTACTGTTCAATCTGGTGACCGGCAAATCAGATCGCTTGCATCTTGCTGATGAGGTGGAAGAGGCGCTCAAATTGAAGGCGATGGAGGAAAACAAGTGAACACCCTGTTCCTCTTCAGCTGTCTGTTCTTCTGCATGTTGATCGGCATGCCTATCGCCATCAGCCTCGGACTGTCCAGTCTGCTGACCATCGTGTTCTTTGCCCAGGACTCGCTGGCATCGCTGTCCGTCAAGATGTATGACACCAGTGAACAGTATACCCTGCTGGCGATTCCGTTCTTCATACTGGCCGGCGCACTGATGTCCACCGGAGGGGTCGCCAAGCGCATGGTCGATTTTGCGATCGCCGCGGTAGGCCATTTGCGCGGCGGGCTGGCCATTGCATCCATCCTTGCCTGCATGCTGTTTGCCGCAGTGTCCGGGTCGAGTCCGGCCACGGTAGTAGCTGTCGGCACCATCGTCATCGCCGGCATGGTGCGCAGCGGTTATCCGCAGGAGTTCGCCGCCGGGGTGATCTGCAATGCCGGCACGCTGGGCATCCTGATTCCGCCCTCCATCGTGATGGTGGTGTATGCGGCCGTGACGAATGTGTCGGTGGGCCGGATGTTCATGGCGGGCGTGATCCCGGGGATCCTGCTGGGCCTGATGCTGATGTTGGCAGTGCATTGGCGAGTGAAGAAGCTGAACTTGCCGATAACTCCCCGTGCAAGTCTCGGTGAGGTGTTTTCGAAATTCAGGAAGTCGATGTGGGGCCTGGCCTTGCTGGTCATCATCATGGGCGGGATCTACGGAGGGGTGTTCACGCCGACAGAGGCGGCAGCCGTATCGGCCGTATATGCGGTTTTCGTCACGTTATTCATCTACCGGGATTTGAAATTCCACCAGTTGCCCCAGGTGTTTGTGGATGCCAGTCGCACCACGGTGATGCTGATGTTCATCATCGCCAACGCGATGCTGTTCGCCCACGTGTTGACCACCGAGCGCATTCCGCAAACCATTGCCGAACATATTGTCGCGATCGGCATGGCACCGTGGATGTTCCTGCTGGTGGTGAACATTATTCTGCTGATCGCGGGTAATTTCATGGAGCCAACCGGCATCATTCTGATCCTCGCGCCGATCTTTTTTCCGATCGCGATGCATTTGGGTATCGACCCGATACATCTCGGTATCATCATGGTGGTGAATATGGAGATCGGCATGGTCACGCCGCCGGTGGGGCTCAATCTGTTCGTGACCAGCGGCATCACCGGCATGAGTATCGTGCAGGTAACCCGGGCGGCCTTGCCCTGGCTGATGGTGCTGCTGGTTTTCCTCGTCATTATCACCTATATACCGCAAATCACGCTGTTTCTGCCCAATCTGCTGTTCAACTAAATCGGTTTCCGGGATTTTGGGTTGGGAAGCCCGGATTCGCCACCAAAATCGCTACTTGAGGGTCATTGCCGGCGCACAACAACACCTGCACCTGCTGCGACAGCGCGTGCAAAGCCTGTTAGAATCACGCCCTTGTAATTTTCGATCAACTTTAATTCTGTTTGGAGAAAGAAGCATGGCTGTAGAACGTACCCTGTCGATTATCAAACCCGATGCAGTTGCCAAGAATGTCATCGGCCAGATTTACACCCGTTTCGAGAATGCCGGGTTGAAAATCATCGCTGCGCAGATGCGCCACCTGACCCGTGCCGAGGCGGAAGGCTTCTATGACGTGCATCGCGCCCGCCCGTTCTTCAAGGACCTGGTGGAGTTCATGATCTCCGGCCCGGTGATGATCCAGGTGCTGGAAGGCGAGGGCGCGGTTCTGAAGAACCGTGACCTGATGGGCGCGACCGATCCGAAGAAGGCCGATAAAGGCACCATCCGTGCCGACTTCGCGGACAGCATTGATGCCAATGCAGTGCATGGTTCGGATTCCGCAGAAAACGCGGCTAACGAGATTGCATATTTCTTTCCGAAGAAGAATATTCATTCACGCTAAGAGTTAAAGATGCAGCAAAACCTCCTCGACTTTGATGCTCACGCACTTGCCGGCTATTTCACTGAAATGGGCGAGAAGCCGTTTCGTGCGCGCCAGTTGATGCGCTGGATCTACAGGGTCGGGGAGAGCGATTTCGCGGCGATGACCGATATCGCTGCAAGTTTGCGCGACAAGCTCGCGCAATGCGCCTGCATTACCCCGCCTGAGGTGATGCGCGAAGAATTATCCGGCGACGGTACTCGCAAGTGGCTGCTGAATGTCGGCACAGGAAATGCCGTGGAAGCAGTGTACATTCCCGAAGAGACGCGAGGAACCTTGTGCATTTCCAGCCAGGCGGGCTGCGCACTGAACTGTTCTTTCTGCTCGACCGGCAAGCAGGGTTTCAACCGCAACCTCAGCGTGGCCGAGATCATCGGCCAGTTGTGGTGGGCGAATCATCAGCTTGGCAAGGATGCCGATGGCAACTGGAAGATCAGCAATGTGGTAATGATGGGCATGGGTGAGCCGTTGCTGAATTTCGACAACACGGTGGGCGCGCTGCGATTGATGCTGGACGACCATGCTTATGGGCTGTCACGCCGGCGTGTGACGGTCTCCACTTCAGGTATCGTGCCAGCGATGGACAGATTGCGCGAAGAATGCCCGGTAGCCCTGGCGGTTTCACTGCATGCGCCGAATGACAAACTGCGCGACGAACTGGTGCCGATCAACCAGAAGTATCCGCTCAAGGAATTACTGGCTGCCTGTCAGCGCTATCTTGAACGCGCGCCGCGCGATTTCATCACCTTTGAATATGTGATGCTGGAAGGTGTGAATGATTCGGTGCAACAGGCGCATGAGCTGGTGAAGCTGGTGCGCGACACGCCCTGCAAGTTCAACCTGATCCCGTTCAATCCGTTTCCGCAGACCCATTATCGCCGCTCAAGACCTGAGGCGATCCTGCGTTTCCGCGATGTGCTGATGCAGGCAGGTATCGTGACCACCACGCGCAAGACCCGCGGTGATGATATCGCCGCGGCGTGCGGACAGCTGGCCGGACAGGTTCAGGATAAAACCAAGCGAACCCTGCAACGCTCTGTCGGGGTTGTGTAAATGAATAGACGAGGTGCACTGTGAACAGATTGATCGTCATGTTTCTTTCGCTGGCCTTGCTGGCAGCCTGCAGCACGACTTCCGACAATTCGCAAGGCTTCAAAAGTGCCAAAGTGCATACCGAATTGGCGGGCCTGTACTATCAACGCGGTCAGCTCGGCATCGCGCTGGATGAACTGAAAAATGCGATGAATGGCGACAGCGACTATGCGCCGGCATACAACGTGCGCGGTTTGGTGAATATGGCACTGCGCGAGGACAAGAATGCCGAGGAGGATTTCAAGCATAGCCTTGATCTCGACGACACGAACTCCGATACACATAACAACTATGGCTGGTTCCTGTGTCAGCATGACAGGGCAAAGGAAGCGATTCCACAGTTCATGGCGGCATTGAAAAATCCTCTGTATACGACCCCCGGCCTTGCCTATCTGAATGCCGGCCTGTGTTCCAGAAAAGCAGGCAACATCAAGGATGCCGAGGATTTTCTGCAAAAGGCGCTGCAGGTGCAGCCCGGATCGACGCAGGCACTGTTTGCTCTGGCAGATTTGAGCTTCTCCAATGCCGATTACTTTTCAGCCAAAAAATATTTTGCGGATCTCTCGCAAAAATCCGACAATCTGACAGCGGAGCAACTTTGGCTGGGTGTAAGGATCAATCGCAAGATTGGCGATCGCAACTCGGAAGCCAGTTATGCCACGCAATTGCGCAATCGATTTCCCGATGCGCGTGAAACTCAAATGCTGATACATGGTGAATAATGGAACAGCTTCCGGAAAATAATACAGGGCAGGACAATCCTTCCGCCGCAATACCCCAGACCTCGCTGGGGTCCATGTTGCGCGAAGCGCGCGAACAACTTGGTTTGAGCATTGCGGATGTGGTTGCACAGACCAAGTTCGCGCCTCGTCAAATCGAGGCTCTTGAAGCGAACGATTTCAAGAATCTGCCCGAAACCGCATTCCTGCGCGGTTTTGTTCGCAGTTATGCCAAGATTTTGAAAGTCGACGCAGAGATTTTGTTGGCGGCTCTTCCGCAGGCAAAAGCACCGGCAGCAGAATTGATACCGGCATCGGTCGGCGTGCCGTTCCCAAGCGAATATTCTGCGCAAAAAAATCTGATCCTGTTGGGTGCTGCATTGCTGATGGCCGTGATTGTGGCGGGATTTGCGGTGTGGCATTTCATGGCTCCGCTTAAGCAAGCCAAAGTTGTGAAGGTTGAAACGCCGGTTTCCTTGCCCGCAGAAATGCCAGTAGTCCCGGCTCCGCCTGTCGCGCACGACAGAAAAATTGAGCCCGCCATTCCCGACGAACCGAAACGGCGAGCTTCGGTAGATGCTGAAAAACCTGCTCCACGAAAAGAGAAGGCTGCGCCTGCTGAAGTGATAACGCCGGCACAGTCGGGAGTTCCAGCAAAGCATAAAAGCACCGTGATAAAAACTGCACCTGCCAGCGGCATAGCGGCCATCCGCATGGAAGCATCGGGAAAAACCGCCTCGCTGCATCTGGTGTTCGATGAAGAATCATGGACTGAAATTACGGACGGGGACGGAAAAATGATTTCATCGCAGATCAATCCACCCGGCAGTGAATTGAATATCAAAGGGCAAATGCCGCTGTCGCTGGTAATCGGTCATGCCCTTGCGACGCATTTATACAAGGACGGCAAGCCGATCGATTTGGCGCCATATTCCAACTCTTCGAGCGAAGTGGCGCGGATTACGCTGGAGTGAGTATGGGCTCGACCATTATTAAACGCCGCCCGTCGCAACGGGTGCTGGTCGGCAAGGTCATGCTGGGAGGCGGTGCGCCAGTCGTGGTGCAATCCATGACCAATACCGATACGGCCGATGTCGAATCCACCACGCAGCAGGTCTTTGAGTTGGCCAAGGCCGGTTCGGAACTGGTGCGCATCACCGTCAACACCCCCGAAGCAGCGGCACAGGTGGCAAATATACGCTTACGCCTGGATGGCATGGGTTGCGATGTACCGCTGGTGGGCGACTTCCATTACAACGGCCATCGCCTGCTCACCGAGTTCCCCGATTGCGCGCAGGCTTTGGCGAAATACCGCATCAACCCGGGCAACGTCGGCCGCAACCGCAAGGAAGACGACCCGTTCACGATGATGATCGAAACGGCGATCCGCTATGGCAAGCCGGTGCGTATCGGGGTGAACTGGGGCAGTCTCGATCAGAATCTGGTTGTGCGCATGATGGACGAGAATTCGCGCCTGGACCAACCCAGGAAAGCCAATGAAGTGACCCGCGCCGCCCTGATCGCTTCGGCACTGGAGAGTGCGCAGCGTGCTGAAAAGTTGGGCATGGCGCATAACCGTATCGTGCTGTCCTGCAAGGTCAGCGAGGTGCAGGATCTGATCGCGGTGTACCGTGCCCTTTCAATACAGTGCGACTATGCGCTGCATCTGGGTTTGACAGAAGCGGGTATGGGTTCCAAGGGCATCGTCGCCTCGACCGCCGCGCTGGCGATACTGTTGCAGGAAGGTATAGGCGACACCATCCGTATTTCACTTACTCCCGAGCCGGGCGGCGATCGCACCCAGGAAGTACTGGTCGGGCAGGAGATATTGCAGACTTTGGGGATGCGCGCATTTGCGCCGATGGTGACGGCATGCCCCGGTTGCGGACGCACCACCAGCAGTTTTTTTCAGGAATTGGCGCAGAGCATTCAGACCCATTTGCGCATGCAGATGCCGCTGTGGCGCGAACAGTATGAAGGCGTGGAGAACATGACCGTGGCGGTGATGGGCTGTGTGGTCAACGGACCGGGCGAAAGCAAGCTGGCGAACATCGGCATCAGCCTGCCCGGAACCGGCGAGAGTCCCGCCGCGCCGGTCTATATCGACGGTGAAAAAGCCATGACCCTGCGCGGTGACAATATCGCCGGGGAATTCACTGGCATCGTCGATGAGTATGTTGCGCGAAAATACGTGAAACGAAACCCCCCTCAGTCCCCCCTTGTCAGGGGGGAGGCAAATAGCTGCTCCCCTGACAAGGGGAGGTTGGGAGGGGTTGGCGTCATCGAACTTAGAAAATAATCATGGGCAAGGAAACCCTCCAGGCCGTGCGCGGCATGAACGACATCCTGCCGGACGAGGCGGGATTGTGGTTGTGGTTCGAGGAAGTGGTGCGCGACTGGCTGCACAGCTACGGCTACCGCAACATCCGCATGCCGCTGGTCGAACCGACAGACTTGTTCAAGCGCGCCATCGGCGAAGTGACCGACATCGTGGAAAAAGAGATGTACAGCTTTTCCGATGCGCTCAACGGGGATCAGCTGACGCTGCGCCCCGAGGGAACAGCTTCATGCGTGCGTGCCGTGCTGCAGCACAATTTACTGTATAACGCACCGCAGCGTTTGTATTACAGCGGGCAGATGTTTCGCCATGAGCGTCCGCAGAAGGGGCGGTACCGCCAGTTTCACCAGTTCGGCGTGGAAGCGCTGGGTTTTGCAGGCCCGGATATCGATGCGGAACAGATACTGATGTGTGCGCGCTTGTGGAACAAGCTCGGTCTGCGCGATGTCATCCTGCAATTGAACACGCTGGGCGATACCGCTTCACGGCATCGCCATCGTGCCAAGCTGGTCGCCTACTTCGAGCAGCACAGGGACGTGCTGGATGCCGATGCCACGCGCCGTTTGCACAGCAACCCGTTGCGCATACTGGACAGCAAGAATCCTGCGATGCAGGACTTGATTTGCGGCGCACCGAAGCTGATGGACGAGCTGGAAGAAGACGCACTGCGGCACTTCGAAGAGGTGCAGGCGATACTCAAGCACCACGATGTGCCGTTCGAGATCAACACGCGCCTGGTGCGCGGACTGGACTATTACAACCGCACCGTGTTCGAATGGGTGACCACGCGACTTGGTGCCCAGGGCACAATCTGCGCGGGTGGCCGCTATGACGGGCTGGTGGAACAGATCGGGGGCAAACCGGCTCCGGCAACCGGCTTCGCGATGGGAGTGGAGCGGCTGCTGGCATTGTTGCAGGATGATGGCATGGCACTGCCCAAGGCGGAAGTGGATGTGTATGTGGTGCATCAGGGCGAACTGGCCGGCCGGTTGGCCAGCCGTATGGCTGAGCAATTGCGCGACAGCAATTTGCGGGTGTTGCTGCATTGCGGCGGCGGCAGTTTCAAGTCGCAGATGAAAAAAGCCGATGCCAGCGGCGCACAAGTGGCGGTGGTAATCGGTGACGACGAAGCGCAAGCGAACGAGATCAGCATAAAGCCGATGCAGGGTGGCGAACAGGAGAGGGTGAGCGTGCAGGATCTCACCGCGACAGTGGTGCGGCTCTTGAAACTGTAGCGAACAGTCTCATCGCATCGCATCGCACAACGATGCTTGCGTGCGGCACAGCAGGTTTTATAGTTGCATATATATTTATCAAGCGGGAGTGGAAGACATGGCAACATTGGATTTGCAGGAACAGGAACAACTCGAAGCCCTGAAGGCGTGGTGGAATGACAACCGCAACCAGATACTGGGAGCGCTGTTGATCGTGGTCGTCGCGATGGGTGGCTGGCGGGGTTGGCAGTATTACCAGCACAAACAGTCTTATGGAGCGGCTACTTTGTATCAGCAATTCATCGAGCAACTTGCCAGCAACGATGCCAAACGCATCAACGATGCCGCAGCCGCGGTGACGGATAAATTCGGTTCCACCGCTTATGCCGAGCGTGCCGAGTTGCTGGCTGCGCGGGTGAATGAGCAGGGCCATGATCTGGCGCGCGCCAAGACCCAATTGCAATGGGTCATCGACAATGCCCGGGATGCGACGCTTAAAGATGTCGCGAGATTGCGCCTGGCGGCGGTGTTACTGGATGAAAAAAAATATGCGGATGCGCTTGCTTTGCTTGATGCCAAACATCCCGATTCATTCGATGGCTTGTTTGCCGACCTGAAGGGCGATGTGTTCAGCGCGCAGGGCAAGATCGATGAAGCCAGGAGTTCATACAAACTGGCCTATGAAAAAATCGATGCGCAAAGCATATACCGCAGCCTGATTCAGATGAAACTCGATGCCCTTGGATCTGCTAAATGAAGGTGGACGGCAAAATGAACTCATGCGTTTGCTGTACCCCTTCGACAGGAGCAGGACTCAAGGTTCACAACAAGCTGTTGCTGGGACTTTTGCTGGGGACGCTGTTCGCGCTGGGTGGCTGTGCTTCCACGGATGAATCCAAACCGGACTGGGCAGGAGTGAAGGGGAGTGCCGAACCCGCCAAGTTGGTCAATTTCAAACAGACCGCAAGGTTTGAAGTGCGCTGGCATAGCGACATCGGAGATCAGGGTCCGGATTTATTGCAAACTGCCCTGACCAAGGATGCAATATATAGCGCCACCGGCAAAGGCCGTTTGATGCGCCTGGATCGCGCCACCGGCAAGCAGGTGTGGAGCATCGATACCGGCATAGTCGTGAGTGGCGGTGTCTCCAGTGGCGATGGCATGGTATTCGTCGGGGGCAACAAGGGTGATGTGCTGGCATACGGCGAAGACGGCAAACTGAAATGGAAAAGTCTGGTATCCAGCGAAGTATTGAGCGTGTCGCAAGTTGCGGACGGCATGGTCATGGTGCGCAGCGGTGATGGACGTATCGCCGGATTGAATGCGGCAGACGGCAAGCGCGTGTGGATGTATGAACGCAGCACGCCGGCACTGGTTGTGCGCAGTCATGCAGGCGTGGCTATTCAGCGGGGCGTCGCCTTTGCCGGATTTGCGGCTGGAAAGTTGGCCGCGATCCGCATCAAGGATGGCGAAGTGCTGTGGGAAGCACAGGTGTCACAACCGCGCGGCAATACTGAACTGGAACGCATCAGCGACATTACCAGCGATCCGGTCGTGGATGACGAACAAGTCTGCGCGGTTTCTTTTCAGGGGCATGTCGCATGTTTTGACACAGCGCAGGGCAACCAGTTATGGAGCCGCGACATTTCCAGCTACACGGGCTTGATGGTGTTGCGAAAATATATCTACCTCAGCGATGCCAGCGGATCCGTCATCGCTTTGGATAAAACCAACGGCAGCACAGCATGGAAGAACGGGGATATGCTGTTTCGCCGCGTTACTGCACCCAACGCATCCGGTAAATTTGTCGTGGTTGGGGACTTCGAAGGCTATCTGCATGGATTGAATCTGGATGACGGAAGTTTTGCGGCACGTATCAAACTGGATGGGGGCGCGATTGTGGCGACTCCGATCGAAATGGATGACGGACTGCTGGTACGGACGCGCGGTGGCGAACTGTATTCGCTGTCCATAAAATAATGAAAGCTGCCTGAATGTTGCCCACAGTTGTTCTGGTCGGTCGTCCCAACGTGGGCAAGTCCACCTTGTTCAATCGCCTCACGCGCAGTCGTGATGCACTGGTTGCCGACCAGCCGGGGCTGACCCGCGATCGACATTACGGAAAGGGCCGGGTAGGGGAAAGGCCTTTTTTGGTGGTGGATACCGGCGGACTGGAGCCAGTCGCAAAAGAAGGCATCATGTTCGAGATGGCCAAGCAAAGCCGCCAGGCCGTGGACGAAGCAGATGTGGTGATGTTCCTGGTCGACGGTCGAGCCGGATGCACGCCACAGGACGCCATCATCGCCGAACAGTTGCGCAAGACCGGCAAGCCGGTCTTGTTGCTGGTCAACAAGGCCGAGGGCATGGCGCGCGCCAAAGTGACGGCGGAATTCTTCGAACTGGGACTCGGCGAACCGTTGCCGATTTCCTCCGCACATGGCGACAATGTCACCGAGGTTGTCGAGATCGCGCTGCAGAATTTTCCGCCGGAAGCAGAGGAAGAGATCGAACATGAGCACCCGCCCAAGCTGGCCATCGTAGGCCGTCCCAATGTCGGCAAATCGACGCTGGTGAATGCGATCCTCGGTGAACAGCGAGTGATCGCGTTCGACCAGCCCGGTACCACGCGCGACAGTATCTACATCGATTTCGAACGCGGCGGCAAGCAATACACCATCATCGACACCGCAGGGGTGCGCAGACGCGGCAAGGTCGAAGAGGCGGTGGAAAAATTCTCCGTGATCAAAACCATGCAGGCGATCGAAGATGCCAACGTGGTGGTGCTGGTGGTGGACGCCCGCGACCAGATCACCGAACAGGACGCGCACGTCGCCGATTACGTGCTGCAAGCGGGGCGAGCTCTGGTGCTGGCGGTCAACAAATGGGACGGGCTGGACGAACATCACCGCGATCAGGTCAAGCGCGACATCGAGCGCAAGCTGCATTTTTTGAGTTTCGCCAAACTGCATTTCATTTCTGCGCTGCACGGCAATGGCATACCGGGCGTGTTGAAATCGGTGGATGAGGCTTATGCGGCGGCGATGTCCAAACTGTCCACGCCTAAACTTACGCGCGCACTGATAGGCGCACTGGAAAAACAACAGCCGCCGAAAGGGGGACGCTTCATACCGAAGATGCGCTATGCCCACCAGGGCGGCAGCAACCCACCGCTGATTGTTATCCACGGCAGCGGCCTGGACGATGTGCCGGCCAGCTATACCCGTTATCTGGAACGCACCTTCTGTGAAATATTCAAGCTGAAGGGCACGCCGCTCAGGATCCAATACAATTCCAGCAAGAATCCGTTCGAGGGGTCAAAGCCCAAGCCGCTCACCGAGGGCGAACAACGCAGGGCGCACCGCGCGCGGATACGCGGGCGCAAGCTGTATGGGTAATGCAGTCATAGTTGTACTGCACTGGGCTGAATGGTGAATTCTCCGGTTGGTTGGTGCAAGGCATCCATAAAGCCGATTCACTCCCTTCCCTTCAAGGGGAAGGTTGGGGAGGGGATGGGGTAAGAGCGGTAGATGTTCAACCCCACCTCCATCCCAGCCTTCCCCCTGAAGGGGAAGGAGCGAACAACCTACGGGAAGTTTTTTTTGGTTCCGGCTTGCCTGGCTTAGGGTTATGGGTTTGCTGTCTTTACGCATCATCCAGCTTGGAAAATCGCGCAACTTTGCCTTATGGCGACCTCACTTCCCGACAAGGTTAAATTCAGCCGCCTGTCACAGTTTGGCAGAATAATAATTTGTCAGGAGGTCTGATTGACTGTAATCTCAGCCAATCTTGAAATAAATCATCCCGCAATATAACGAAAATAAATTAAAGGGAGTACTCCATGAAACGTCACGCAACGATGAACCGCATCTATCGTTTAGTATGGAGCCAAGTATTCAATACTTGGGTGGCGGTTTCCGAGAACACCAAAGGGCGTGGCAAGTCCATCTCGGGACTCAAGCTCATCGCGGCGACCTTGGCGCTCACCAGTGGCGCGTTGCTCGCGCCGTTGGCGCTGGCGGCACCGACTGGCGGGCAAATCAGCGCGGGCCTGGGCAGCATTGCCCAGGCAGGCGCCAATACCACCATCACCCAAAGCAGCCAGAACCTCGCCATCAACTGGCAGAGCTTTGGCATCGGCGCCAGCGAGGCGGTGAATTTTATCCAGCCGAATGCTTCGGCGATTGCGCTGAACCGCGTGCTCGGGCAAGACCCCAGCCAGATTCTCGGCAGTCTCAGCGCAAACGGACAGGTGTTCATTCTTAACCCCAACGGCGTGCTGTTCGGCAAAGGCTCGCAAGTCAACGTCGGCGGTTTGACCGCCTCCACATTGAACATCAGCGATGCCGACTTCATGGCAGGCAATCACACCTTCAGCAATGGCGGCACAGCTGGCTCAGTTGTCAATCAAGGCACACTCACTGCAGCACAAGGTGGCTACATCGCCCTGCTCGCCCCCGAAGTGCGCAACGAAGGCGTGATCTCAGCCACTCTCGGCACCGCGCTGCTCGCCGCAGGCGACAAAGTCACCCTCAACCTCAACAATGGCAGCCTGTTGAATTACAGCATCGACCAAGGTTCACTCAACGCGCTGGCCGAGAATAAACAACTGATTCAGGCCGATGGCGGGCAAGTATTCATGTCGGCCCAAGCCGCCAATGCACTCAGCACCGCTGTCGTCAACAACACCGGCATCATCGAAGCGCGCACCGTGCAAAATGTGGCGGGCACGATCCGCCTGATGGGCGACATGCAAGCCGGTACCGTGAATGTTGGCGGCACACTCGATGCTTCCGCGCAAAACGGTGGCAACGGTGGATTTATCGAAACCTCCGCCGCGCATGTCAAGATTGCGGACAACGCCAAGATCACCACCGTTTCCAGCATGGGACTCTCGGGCACCTGGCTGATAGACCCGTATGACTTCACCATTGCGGCAACGGGTGGCGACATCACCGGCGCGGCGCTGACTAGCGCGCTGGGTGTTGGGGCTGTGGTCATCCAGACTGCAGCCGGCTCTGTTACCTGTACTGGTGCCACTTGCGGCGCAGGCACAGCTGCTGGCAACGGCGATATTTTTGTCAATGATGCCGTATCGTGGTCAGCCAACAAGCTCACGCTGAACGCTTACCGCAACATCAACATCAACGCCAACATGAACGCCTCAGGTTCCGCCAGCCTCGCGCTGCTATACGGCCAAGGCGCAGTGGCGGCGGGCAACACCAGCAACATCATCACCGCCCATGGCGCGGCAGTGAACCTGCCCGCCAGCACGACCAATTTCACCACGTTGCAAGGCTCGGATGGCATCGTCAAAGCCTACACCGTCATCACCAGCCTGGGTGCGGCGACGGATGCGACGGGGGGTGCGGCCACCCTGCAAGGCATGGCGGCAACGGCTAATCTGGCTACCAACTACGTTCTCGGCAGCGATATTGATGCTTGCGCCACTGGCGGTTGCGGAATTCCTGCCAATGCCTGGAACGCAGGCGCGGGCTTCACGCCAGTCGGGAATTCAACCACCAATTTCACCGGCACCTTCGACGGCCTGGGCCACACCATCAGCAATCTCACCATCAATCGGCCAACTACAGATTATGTCGGCCTTTTCGGTATCATTGTGGATAACGCTATAAGCAATGTGGGACTGATTGGCGGCAGTGTAACCGGTAATTATATGGTCGGCGGGCTGGCCGGGTTTCTGAAACTTAACAGTATTTTTGGCAGTATCACCAATTCCTACAGCACAGGTAGTGTGAAAGGCTTCTGGAATGTCGGCGGGCTGGTGGGGTATAACAATGGCTACATCATCAATTCCTACTACAGCACAGGCAGTGTGATTGGCACCCAATATGTCGGCGGGCTAGAGGGGTTTGGCTGGGGTTCAATCGACAATTCCTACAGCACAGGCAGTGTGAGCGGCACCGATTATATCGGCGGGCTGGCGGGACTTAACGCCACCAACATCAACAATTCCTACAACACGGGCAGTGTGAGCGGCAACAACTATGTCGGCGGGCTGGCGGGGTCTAACACCTCTAACAGTATCAACTGTTCCTACAGCACGGGCAGTGTGAGCGGCTCCAGCTATGTCGGCGGGCTGGTGGGGGAAAACGGCGGGGACTACGGCGGCGGCACGGTCAACAACAGCTACGCCACGGGCAACGTGACTGGCACTGGCTCTGGCATCGGCGGGCTGGTGGGGGTCAACCCAGCCGGCACGATCAACAGCAGCTATGCCACGGGTAGCGCGACTGGGGGTCAATCTGTCGGTGGGCTGGTGGGAGAAAACAACGGCGGCGGCACGGTCAACACCAGCTACGCCACGGGCAACGTGAGCGGGACGATTCTCGTCGGCGGACTGGTAGGGTTTAACAATTCCGGTACGGTCAGCAATAGCATCTGGAATACCCAGACTTCAGGGCAGCCGACCATCGGGATTGGCGCTGGCACGATTGCAGGTGCCACCGGACGCACCACCGCCGAGATGATGTTGATGGCGACATACACAGGTTGGAGTATCGCCAGCACCGGCGGCAGCAGTGCCGAGTGGCGCATCTACGAGGGCAGCACCATGCCGTGGTGTAGATGCTTCCTCACACCGATTACCGTGACGGCCAACAATGACACCGTCATTTATAGCGGCGCGTCTTATTCCAGTAACAACGGGGTGACTTATTCTATTGCCAGCCCCAATCCGGCACTTTCCGGTACGCCGATTTACGGTGGCACCTCTCAGACGGCGGTTGACGTAGGCAACGGTTACACCATTAGCGCGTCTGGCCTTTATTCCGTTCAGCAGGGCTATGACATCAGCTACGTCGATGGCTCACTCACCATCGACCCCGCCACGCTGATGCTGAGCGGCACACAAGTCTACAACGGCGCGACGGCCTACTTGGGCAGCAACCTGACCGCTGCGGGCGTGAACGGCGAAACCTTCGCCATCATCGGCCCGGGCGACACCACCAACCTGCTCAGCGCCAACGTCCAGACCGGCCCGCTGGCGAGCTTTATCGGCTTGACCTTGGGCAGTGGCAGCGGCAGTGCCAGCAACTACAAAGTCCTCTCGGCGAGCGGCTCATCGGTGAGCGTGACGCCCAAGCCGATCACCGCCACGGGCATCACCGCGAACAACAAGGTCTACAACGCCAACGATGTGGCCATCCTCAACACCGGGTCCGCCGCGATCACCGGTGGTGCCACCACCGATGTGGACAACAAGTTCTACACGAGCGACGCCCTCACTCTGGACGCCACCAGTGCTACCGGCGTGTTCACCAGCAGCGTGTTCGTTTTGGGCAAGGACGTGGGCACCGCCAAAGCCGTCACCGTCTCGGGCCTGGCCCTGGGCAACAACGCTGCGGGCAACTACACGCTCACGGGTGCGAGCGGCACCACCGCCGACATCACGCCCTACGCGGTCAACCTGACCGGCAGCCGCGTCTACAACGGCTCGGCCAATGTGTCGGCGAGCATCTTCAATTTTGGTACTTTGGTGGACAGCGAAACCCTCACGCTCAGCGGCACCGGCACGGTGGCGGACAAGAACGTCGGCGCCAGCAAGACCGTCAACGTCTCCGGCCTGACGCTGGGCAACAGCAGCGGGCTGGCAACGAACTACACCTTCAGCGGCGGCACGCAAACGGCAAGCATCACGCAAGCAGCCCTGACCCTGAGCGGCACGCAGGTATACAACGGCTTGACCGCTTACGCCGGAACTAACTTGACCGCGACGGGCGTGAACGGCGAAACCTTCACCATCACTGGCGCGGGCAACGCGGG
>DIYV01000189.1:27083-37805 GCA_002429165.1 Gallionella sp. UBA6045
ACCGGCTTGACCTTGGGCACCGGTAGTGGCGGCGGCCTCTCCAGCAACTACAACGCCCTCTCAACGACCAGCTCGTCGGTCAATGTGACACCCGCTCCGCTGACTCTGAGCGGCACGCAGGTATACAACGGCTTGACCGCTTACGCCGGAGCTAACTTGACCGCGACGGGCGTGAACGGCGAAACCTTCACTATCACTGGCGCGGGCAACGCGGGCAACCTGGTCAGCGCCAACGTCCAGACCGGCAGCACGCTGGCGAGCCTCACCGGCTTGACCTTGGGCACCGGCAGCGGTGGCGGCCTCTCCAGCAACTACAACGCCCTCTCAACGACCGGCTCGTCGGTCGATGTGACCACAGCACCGCTGAGCGTCATCGCGAATAACGCCAGCAAGATATACGGCACCACGCAAACCTATCTGGGCACCGAATTTACCAGCAGTGGATTACAAAACGGTGAAACGATAGGCAATGTCAGCTTGACCAGCCCGCTGGGTGATGTATCGACCGCCCCCGTGACGGGCGGCGGCAGCCCCTACCTGATCCTCGCGAGTGCGGCAACGGGCGGCAGCTTCACTGCGAGCAACTACAACATCGGCTACACCCCAGGCAACCTGACCGTCACCGACGTTCCCACTATAGATACCAAGCCCCCTATTTATACCGCGCAGAATCCGGATCCTAAGCCGCCGGTGATCGTGACGGTCTGGGACGCTCCACCACATGAGCCTCCAGTCACCATAACGAATGGGGGCATCAAATTGCCTCCCACTATGAACTCACCGCTTGTCATTGTGAATCCGCCGCCTGTCACTGTGACGCCGCCGGTCACAGTGACTCCAGTGCCAGTCGCTGCAATTCCATTGCCAGAGGCGGTACGTATTGCCCAATCGCAAAAAGCGCAGTTGAAGCGCGGTGCGAACATTCTGTTCGACACGGATAAGTCCGAGCCTAAAGACATGACGTTTTTGAATCAAATGGCGGATGCTGCTATTAACGGAAAGATGACCGTGATGATCTTTGGCTATACGGATATTGTTGGGTCGGTTGAATACAACCGTAAATTGTCGCTGCGTCGCGCAACACGAGTGAAAAATCTTTTGATTGCGCGCGGAGTGGATCCGAGCCGTATTCAGATAGTCGGCGAGGGCAAGGGTGCGCCAGCCGCAGATAACCGGACGGTCGAGGGCAGGGCGCTGAATCGTCGAGTGGTTATCAAGGGAATGGAAGCTGGTGATGAACAATGAAATGCTGGATCACATCGACTTCTTGTTGCAGCATCGTCAGCATCGTCAGCGTTTGTCAGTGGCTAAAACTTATATGCATCTCTAAAAATTTGTCACCCTGGCGAGGGCCGGTGTCCAGTCTGTTGAAAATACTGGATTCCGGCCTTCGCCGGAATGACGAAACCTGAATTTTTAGAGGTGTCTTTATGAAACATCAGAATTTATTTTTGGATAAAATATTATGCAAAGACTTCAAGCCAAACCCCTTGCTCTAGCCTTAGTTTTGTTATCCAGTCTGGCGGCGCAAGCCGCTCCTGTCGCGCCCGATGCCGGGCAGACCAGTCGCGAACTGCAAAAACAACCTGAACTGAACGCCCCGAAGGCAACAGAGCCCTTGCACATTAAAGGCGACACCGCCCCGAAAGGAGCGGCTGATAACAATGTGCGCTTTGCCGTGAAAGCCATCCATGTTACCGGCAGCAGCATATATACAGCAGCCGTGTTGGAAGCCATGGTCGCCGGCCTGATCGGCAGTGAACGTACCTTGGCCGAACTCGAAGCCGGAGCAGAGCGCATCACCGACTACTACCGCGCAAATTACTATGTGGTGGCACGTGCTTATCTGCCCGCACAGGACATCAAAGATGGCGTGGTCGTGATTAACGTATTGGAAGGACGCGTCGGAGAGCAGCGTGTCGATAATCAATCGCGCATATCCGATGCCCGTGTCAACGGCTATTTGAGCGGCATCAAGAGCGGTGAGGTGCTGCAATCCAAACCGGTAGATCGCGCCCTGCTGCTGTTGAACGATACGCCGGGAGTGGGCGTCGCACGTGCCTATTTGCAACCGGGAGCCAGCGTCGGCACATCCGATCTCATCGTCGAATTGAAGCCTTCAGCGCCGTATAGCGGCAGCGTCGAGCTGGACAATTACGGCAACCGTTACACCGGCGAAAACCGTTTAGGCGGCAAACTTGCAATCAACAGCCCGTTCAAGCTGGGTGACCAATTCAGCTTGCGCGCGCTTACCAGTGGCCAGAACTTGGCCTATGCGCGGTTTGCGTATCAGCTACCGGTCGGCGACAGCGGCTTGCGTTTGGGCGCGGCTTATTCCAATACCCGCTACAAGTTGGGTAAGGAATTCGTCGCATTGCAAGCGCACGGCACGGCCAGCAGCGGCAGCCTGTTTGCGGTTTACCCGTTCATCCGCAGCCAGGTCGGCAACCTTACGGGCACATTGACTTGGGAAGACAAGAAGCTCAACGACCGGACGGATGCGCCCATCACGTCAACCGACAAGCACGTTCAACTGACCAACCTTGGTTTGGCGGGAAATATTCAGGATGCGTTAGGCGGTGCGGCGGTCAACTCGTTCGATTTGTCGCTGGTGTCCGGTCGTCTGAGCATGGATGCAGCATCATTGGTCGTGGATACTGCAACCGCCAAAAGCAATGGCATGTTCACGCGCCTGGCCTACAACATCAACCGCCAGCAACGCATTACTGACAGCGACACGCTGTCGCTTGCGCTCTCCGGCCAGCGAGCCAACAAAAACCTTAATTCCTCCGAGCAGTTTTCTCTGGGCGGAGCCAATGGCGTGCGTGCTTATCCGCTAGGTGAGGGCGTTGGCGACCAAGGCTGGCTGGCTAATGTGGAGCTGCTGCATGGCTTCAAGAATAGCCTGCAATGCAGCATGTTCTACGATGCGGGTGCGGTGGACATCAACCGTACTCAGTATACGACCGGTGCAAACACACGACACATCGCGGGTGCGGGTGTGGGGGCGAATGCAACGCTCGCCGGGGTGCAGATCAAAGCCTATCTGGCCTGGCGAACCAGCGGTGGTCAACCTACTTCAGAGCCCGCCACAGTCAAGCGTAATCCTAGATTGTGGTTACAACTGGGCAAACAGTTCTGATAGTCTCTTCGCAGGGATTTTTAAACCCAGATAGTTCATTAGCAATAAAACACGTCATTCCCTGTCACCCTCGCGAAGGCGGGGGGCAGGCGGGAATCCAGACAATCAGAAATCGCCCACGAATAACCAGCGACTTGGCTGGCGTTTTTTGCCAGCTTATAACCAGCCACTTGATTGTCGTTCTTTGACAATCTAGTGGAATGGCTAGGAGTTCCATCAGTCGAATGGCTATAACCAATCACTTGCTGCGCTGTTTGCAGCTTAGTGAGATGGCTAGTCGTTTCACCAGTTGTTTCATCATAACCAGCCACTTTGCCACCGTACTTTGGTGGCTTAGTGGAATGGCTAGTTGTTTCATCAGTGGGAAACTTAATTGGTTTTGTCCGCGTTGCGGAACATATTTTCTCGCTGGATTCCCGCCTGCCCCCCGCCTTCGCGAGGGTGACAGGGAATGACGAGCCTATCGGATTATCTGGGTTAAACCCAATCTGAACAGGAATAACGATGAGTACATTCGCCTTCTATCAAAAAGTCGTGGCACTCAATTCCGATGTGCACCGCGAATCCGAGATTCGCCGCCGATGAGGCCAATTGCGCCGCTGCATTAGTTTGGGCAGGATGCAGCCGCCATCCTCTTGTTGACATTGATGCTGACTTTTGCCATGCTGTCACTTATGTCTCACCTCTCAAGAAAAGTTGTTGCCGTACTGCTGGCCATTTGGCTGCCGTTGTTCAGCGGCTATGCCTTGGCGGATTCGATCGTCATGCAGAACATGCGCGGTGACTGTCATGGCGGGCAACAAATCGCGCTTTCCATGCAGCATGATTCGGCTTCGCACCAGCACATGCATCACGTTCAAATGTCCGCCAATGATCATCAACCAGCCGGTCGGCATGACAGTCAAAGCTCCACTAGTAATGATAATTGCGGCCTTTGCCAGCTCGCTTGCAGCGGATATTTTGCTGTCACAGTTTTTGATATGGCGGCAATTGAACCCTCGTCACAGTCATTCACGCTTTTCTCGACCGAATTTCAATCCGTCACTACAGCCCCTCTTGATCCGCCCCCTCTCGCTCGCGTTTAACGCGGGACGAGTCCGTCTGTTATTCCCCTTGGTTTGATTTCATAGTCCCTGTTTGATTTCATAATCCGGCCTCGTCCCGCACCGTGCGGCGGTCGCTTGCGGCTGTCCGATTGCATTTCAATGCAAGAAGGAAGCGGAACATGAAAACATTCTTTTTTACGATGCTGTGCGCGCTCTGGATTGCACAAGCCAGCGCTGCCGATGAACCATTGCTGGGCAAAAACCTGGCCGGATTGCTTGACTACGCGCGCGTACATAATCCGGAATTTGCGGCGGCACATTACGATGCGGATGCCGCGCAGCAGCGGGTGCAGTCTGCATCGGCCTTGCCCGATCCGGTGTTGCGCACCGAGCTGATGGACATTACCAATCAGGGCACAAACAAAGGAACCAGCCTGTTGCCGTCGCAAGTCGGCAGTACGCGCTATACGTTGTTGCAAAGTTTTCCGTGGTTCGGTAAGCGCGATTTGCAGCGCGAGGTTGCCGAGGCGCAAGTCGCGCAAACCGATGGCCAGGTGACTGCAACCTGGGCTGATTTATCGAGCAGTATCAAATCTGTCTATGCGCAGTATTACTACTGGTCCGGCAGCGAACGGCTTGCCCGTGAAACGCTGGATTTACTGAACAGTCTGGAGCAAGTCGCACAGACGCGTTATGCCAACGGGCTTGGAGCACAGCAGGAAGTGATACGCGCTCAAGTCGAGCAAACCGGCTTGCGCGGCGAGTTGATCGATCTGGATAACGAGAGTCATAACATTCAAGCCCGGCTGAATACATTGTTGTCGCGACCTGCGATGACAGCGCTGGCAGAACCTGCATCGTTGCGCCCCCTGCCAGCCCCCGCGCAACTCGATTACACCGCGCTGGAGAAAAAATTGCTCGCACGCAATCCACAATTGCTGATCGCTGATGCGCGCATCAAGGCAGCGGAAAAGTCCCGCGATCTTGCCTATAACAACCGTTTCCCCGGATTTACGCTGGGAGTTGCGCCGACGCAGAGCGGCGGTGCTATCAAGACCTGGGACCTGATGGTCGAGTTGAATATCCCGCTGCAACAGGGATCGCGTCGCTCGCAGGAATACGAGGCAGAGTCCATGCTGGAGGCTTCCGGCGCGCGCAAGAAAGCGCTGCTCAACCGGATGTTGTCGGATTTGTCGGAAAGCATCTCCAGCCTGGAAACCGCACGGCGCACTGAATCATTGACTGCGACCCAGTTGCTGCCGCAAGCAGAGCTGAACTATCAATCTGCCTTGGCCGGTTATGAAACCGGCAAAGTGGATTTCGCTATCCTGCTGGATGCACAGCGGCAAATTCTGAAAGCCAGACAGCAGCAACTCAAGGCACAGCTTGAAGAACAGTTGCGCCTGGCAGAGATCGAACGTTTGTTGGGAGAAGAGTTATGAAAAATATCATCGGAATAGTTATTGGCGCAGTGGTATTGCTGTGCGTTGGTGTGGCCGGATATTGGCTGGGTACTCGAACTTCAACTGCATCAGCGCCGGCAACGGCTGCTGCCATTGCCAGGACAGAACCAAAAATCCTGTATTACCGCAATCCGATGGGATTGCCGGATACATCACCGGTGCCGAAGAAGGATCCGATGGGTATGGATTATGTTCCGGTGTTTGCCGGCGATGAGAACAGCAGCGGCGGAAAGCAAACCGCTTCGCCCTTCGATATTTCAGGAGGCTCGGGACAGGTCATCCTTGGCATCGAAAAGGTGCAAAAGCTGGGTGTGAAAAGCGAAGCGGCGACGCTGCGCTCATTGGACAGTACCGTACGCGCGGTGGGAAAAGTAGAAATCAACGAGCGGCGCACTTACACCATCGCGCCGAAATTCGAAGGGTGGGTCGAGCGCCTCTATGTAAATACCGTCGGGCAACCGGTCAGCAAAGGACAGCCGTTGTTCGATGTGTACAGCCCTGAGCTCATTTCCGCGTTGCGCGAATACGCGCTTGCCAGGAAAGGCGAGCAATCCCTGAACGCCGCCGGAGATGCCACCAGAGAAGATGCCAACCGTGACGATGCCATGGCCAGCATGAAGCAGCTCGCAGCCGCCAGTCTTGCGCGCCTGAAAAATTGGGATATCGCGGATGATCAAATCAGGCAAATGGCGAATGGGGAAGCCAGACAGAACCTGAAGTATTACTCGCCGGTCGCCGGTATTGTGCTGGAAAAGAAAGCTGTGCAGGGCATGCGCTTCTTGCCGGGCGAGGTGCTGTATCAGATTGCCGATCTTTCATCGGTGTGGGTCCAGGCCGAGGTGGCCGAGCAGGACATAGGTCTGGTTAAAGTTGGCAGTGTTGCGCGGGTTGATATCGCCGCTTATCCGGACAGGCATTTCCAGGGCAAGGTCGACTTTATCTATCCGACTCTGGACTCGGCAACCCGCACCGTGCAGGTGAGGGTGGAACTCGCGAATCCGGATGGTTTGCTCAAGCCCGCCATGTTTGCCAACGTGCAACTTGCTGCCTTGCAAAGCGGCAAGGTGCTTACCGTTCCGGTTTCAGCCGTGATAGATAGCGGGAAAAGACAAATCGTGCTGGTGCAATTGGCAGAAGGACACTTCGAGCCGCGCACCGTCAAGCTTGGCAACCGCAGTGAAAATTATGTCGAAGTGCTGGAGGGCGTTGCAGAAGGCGAGCAGGTGGTGACTTCCGCTTTGTTCCTGATCGATTCCGAGAGTAATCTCAAAGCGGCACTAAACGGTTTCGGTAACGCCAGCGGCGTTGCAGCCACGAATGGCAAAGTAGAGATCCGGCCAGCCAAACCTGGACAAGGCGCGCCAGGGCAAGTCAAATCTGCCGCGGCAGGACATCAGGCACAAGGCACGCTGAATGCCATCAACGATGATGGCAGCGTCAGCATTACCCATGATGCTATCCCGTCTTTGGGGTGGCCGGGCATGAGTATGGATTTCCGTCTGGCCAATTCATCGCTGGCCCAAGGCATCAAACCGGGTTCCGCGATCAGCTTTGAACTCGTCGAACGCAAGCCCGGAGAATACGTGATCACCAGGCTGCAAGCCAGGTCTTCCGCGCACACTCACGAGGGGAATTGATATGTTAAACGCGATCATAGACTGGTCGGCCCGCAACCGGTTTCTGGTGATACTTGGCACACTGTTCATCACGCTGGCGGGAATTTATGCGGTTATAAAAACCCCGCTGGACGCACTGCCTGATCTGTCCGACGTGCAGGTGATCATTTATACCGAATACCCCGGTCAGGCACCGCAGGTGGTCGAAGACCAGGTGACGTATCCGCTGACCACGGCGATGTTGTCCGTGCCAAAATCCAAGGTGGTGCGCGGTTTCTCGTTCTTCGGCGCGTCATTTGTGTATGTGATCTTCGAGGACGGCACCGATATCTACTGGGCGCGTTCCCGGGTGCTGGAATATCTCAACAGCATCGCGGGGCGCATGCCCAAAGGGGTGACGCCGCAACTGGGGCCGGATGCGACCGGCGTGGGCTGGGTGTACCAGTACGTCGTGCTCAGCGCAAAACATGATCTGGCCGAACTGCGTACGTTGCAGGACTGGTATCTGCGCTACCAGCTCACCAAGGCGCAGGGTGTCGCGGATGTCGCATCCATCGGCGGATTCGTTCAGCAGTATCAGGTGACGGTCGATCCGGTGAAGCTGCGCGCCTACAACATCCCGTTGAGCAAAGTATCGCAGGTGATACGCGATTCCAATCGCGATGTCGGCGGGCGGGTGATCGAGATGGCCGAGACCGAGTACATGGTGCGCGGCAAAGGCTATCTGCACGGCAAGAGCGACATCGAGAATCTGGTGGTTAAATCTGAACGGGGTACGCCGGTGCTGATACGCGATATCGCCAGTGTCGCAATCGGCCCGGATGAACGGCGCGGTCTCACCGAATTGAACGGCGAAGGCGAGGTGGTATCCGGTATTGTCATGGCACGCTTTGGCGAGAACGCGCTGAATGTGATCCGCAACGTCAAGGAAAAGATCGCCGAGATTGCTTCCGGCTTGCCGCAAGGCGTAACGATTCAGGCAGTATACGACCGTTCCGACCTGATCAAGCGCGCCATCGGCAACCTCAAAGGCACGCTGCTGGAGGAAAGCGCCATCGTTGCGCTGGTGTGCATCGTGTTCCTGATGCATGTGCGCAGTGCGCTGGTCGCGATTGTGATGTTGCCCGTCGGCGTGCTGATCGCCTTCATCGCAATGCGCGCACTGGGTATCAATTCCAACATCATGAGCCTGGGCGGGATCGCGATCGCGATCGGTGCGATGGTCGACGCGGCCATCGTGATGATCGAGAACGCACACAAGCATCTGGAGCGGCTCAAGGAGGGCGAGTCGCGTTTTGATGCAATGTTGGCGGCGTGCAAAGAAGTCGGGCCGGCGCTGTTTTTCTCGCTGCTGATCATCACCGTTTCGTTCCTGCCGGTGTTCACGCTGGAGGCCCAGGAGGGCCGGCTGTTCTCGCCGCTTGCTTTCACCAAGACCTTCTCCATGGCCGGTGCGGCGTTATTGTCCGTCACGCTGGTTCCGGTGCTGATGGGCCTGTTCATACGCGGCAAGCTGATACCGGAACACAAGAATCCCTTGAACCGTTTTTTGATCTGGATATATCGGCCGACCCTTGTTGCGGTGATGCAGCGGAAGAAAACCACCATTGTGATGGCGCTGGCGTTGCTGGTATTGAGCCTCTACCCGGCATCGCGTCTGGGCAGCGAATTTATGCCGACGTTGAACGAAGGCACGCTGCTCTTCATGCCTTCTTCGCTGCCGGGCATGTCGGTCACCAAGGCGGCGGAGCTGTTGCAAACGCAGGACAAGATCATCAAGAGCTTTCCCGAAGTCACTTCGGTATATGGCAAGGCAGGGAGGGCGCAGACCGCCACCGATCCTGCCCCGCTTGAGATGTTCGAAACAGTGATCAACCTGAAGCCGCAGGAAGACTGGCCTTCCGGCATGGACACCGACAAACTGATCGCAGAGATGGACAAGGCACTGCAATTCCCCGGCGTGGCGAATTCGTGGACCATGCCGATCAAGGCGCGCATCGACATGCTGTCCACCGGCATCCGCACGCCGATCGGCATCAAGGTGTTCGGCAAGAACCTGGACGAAATGGAGCGTCTCGCCGAGGAGATCGAAGCCGTGGTCAAAAAGGTTCCGGGCACCAGCAGCGCTTATGCCGAGCGCGTCACAGGGGGCTATTACCTCAACATCGAGCCGGATCGCATGGCACTGGCGCGCTACGGGCTGACAGTCAGCGAAGTGCAGGACGTGATCTCTACTGCGTTGGGCGGCGAGACAGTCACCACCACCGTGGAAGGACTGGAACGTTTTGGAGTTTCGGTGCGTTATCCGCGCGAGCTGCGCAGCACGCCGGAACAGATCGCAAGCGAAGTGCTGGTGCCGACGCCGGATGGAGCGATGATCCCGCTGGGGCAACTGGCCAAAATATACATCAGCAAGGGCGCGCCTTCGATACGCACCGAGAACGCGCTGTTGTCCGCCTATATTTATGTGGATATCCGCGATCGCGATATCGGCTCGTATGTGGCCGACGCGCGCAAGGCGGTAGCCGCACAGGTGAAATTTCCACCCGGTTACTACGCGACCTGGAGCGGGCAGTTCGAATACATGGAACGCGCCGCGGCCAAAATGAAGATCGTTATCCCGATCACCTTGCTGCTGATATTTTTGCTGCTGTACCTGAATTTCAGGCGCATCAGCGAAACGCTGATCGTGATGCTGTCTGTGCCGTTTGCGCTGGTTGGAGGCGTATGGCTGCTGTGGTTGCTCGATTACAACCTGAGCGTGGCGGTCGCGGTCGGCTTCATTGCGCTGGCGGGCGTCGCCGCAGAAACCGGCGTGGTGATGCTGGTGTATCTGGAGCAGGCATGGCAGCAAATTCAGGACAAACGCATCGCTCAGGGGCGGAACGCCACTCCCGCCGACCTGTATGCGGCTGTGATGGAAGGCGCGGTGCAGCGCGTACGCCCGAAAATGATGACTGTCACCGCGATCATGGCCGGGCTGCTGCCCATCCTGTGGGGCAGCGGCACCGGCTCTGAAGTGATGCGCCGCATCGCTGCACCGATGGTCGGCGGCATGATTTCATCGGCGGCTTTGACACTGCTGGTGATCCCCGCGATCTATTTACTGGTCAAGGAACACGGGTTGCGCAACAAGTAAGAATTCCGGCTGGCTGCGGGCTGCAGTTGGATTTTTGGAGTAACAGCCCGATAAACTTAACGAAGGAGCAAACAATGAAGAAGAATATCTGGATGGCTGGTTTGTTGTTATCGGGTGCAACGCTGCCGGCACTGGCCGCCCAGCCGATGGCAGACATGCCGGGAATGCAAATGGAAGAAAAAACCGATCAGGCTCACCATCAGGGCATAGGCAGGATAGAGGCGATAGACCGTGCCAGACTGAGCATCAAACTGGCACACGAGCCGATCAAATCGCTCGGCTGGCCGGGCATGACGATGCAGTTCAAGGTGGCCAG
>DIYV01000189.1:37997-42904 GCA_002429165.1 Gallionella sp. UBA6045
AATGGCTGGTCACCGGTATCGCGCCACAAGGGACTCCGCCTTCAACAGCTCACTGAATAAATGGTTGGGGAAATCTTCGTCGGCGCGAATAAGAAGTGAGCCATGCCCAAAGACTAATGCATGGTAATATCAGCAATTCATTATGGAGATCGCCATGAACACACTAAAAATCATTTTAACAACGCTCGTTCTGTCCATCATCACGGCCTGTGGCGGCGGAGGCGGTAGCGCCACGGCTCAAGGAAGCATCAGCGGCACCGCTACCAAGGGTCCCGTGAGCAGCGCCACTGTCACGGCCTACGCCATTAGCAATGGCCAGATCGGCGCGCAGATCGCTACCGCGATGACCGATGCCAATGGCAACTTCACCATGACCACGGGCAGCTACGCCGGCCCGGTGATGCTGCAGATGAGCGGCGGGACATACAAAGACGAGGCGACAGGTACCACTAACATGACCATGGCTCCGGGTGATGTGATGACTGCCGTCATGCCGACTATCGCGGTCGGCACGGCGATCAGCGGCATCCAGGTAACCCCTGTCACCGCTATGGCGCAAACGATGGCTCAGCACATGGCGGGCGGCATGACCGACACCAACATCGCTGCGGCGAACACGGCCATGGGCAGCTACTTCACGGTGAGCGACATCCTCCATACTCAGCCGATGAATCCGTTGATAACGAACTCAGGGTCTGGCGCAAGTATAGACGCCCAAAACTATGGCATGGTCTTGGCGGCCATGTCGCAGTACGCTCAGACCCTCGGCATGACAGTCTCCTCGGCCTTTGTCACGGCCATGATGAGCGATGCCTCGGATGGCGTCATGGATGGCAAGATGGGTGCCAACCAGATTTCCATGTCGATGGATGTAATGATGGGGACCAGCATGATGGCATCGACCGCCGGCACCAGTGGCCTGGCGACGGCGATGACGAGTTTCATCACTAATTTAACCGCGAACCAATCGGGTCTGACTACGATGGACATGGCGACGCTTATCCAGATGTTGTCCAACACCAGCGGTCAAATTTGATGCCAGCGACTTTGTGAAGCAGGAGCGAACGATGAATCGGATGTTTTCCGGCATCCGACACTTGGTCGCTTCGCATATCCCACATGAGCTTTGCACTCTCAGGAGGAAGTGAACCTGTGGCGTGGCGAACCATCACTGCGCAACAAAGTCCTTTGTTGTGCTGGCTTTGACCGCAGGTACCATCAGCATGATATGAGCTCTGGTCTTTTTCCAATTCCGGAATGGCATGATAGGCTTTGTGAATGCATGGTTTCACAATGGGACGAAAACGTGTGCTAACGCACAGAGAAGCTATTGAGGAAGGGGACAATCGACCCCGCTGTCAATAGGTTCAGGCAAATGAATTTTTCTTCCTGCTGCTATTGGTTGCATTTCATAATCAACCAAAGGAAATACACCATGAGTAACCATCTGAACCAGAGCGCCAAGGACTGCATCGCCGCCTGCAACGACTGCGCGACCGAGTGCGGCAATTGTTTCGCGCACATGAGCGGCAAGGCAAGCAAAAATGACTGTCCGGCCTGCTGCATCGAGTGTGCGGCGATCTGCCGTTTGTGCGCCGACGCGATCGCCCGCAACAGTCCGTTTGCCAAGCAGATTTGCAAGCTGTGCGCGGACATTTGCGACTGGTGTGCGAAACAATGCGGCGAGCATGATATGGATCACTGCAAGCGTTGTGCCGAATCGTGCCGTCGTTGCGCCGAGGCATGCCGCAAGATGGCCGCTTGATTTGCAAAATCCGCCGGAATGACCGCAATGCGAAATTATCAGGCGGCCTTTTTTCGACTACAGCAATAATTCCAGGGGATGTCCCTGTTAACCGAGGAGTAAACACCATGAAACACTCAGTCTTGAATAAAGTTGGATCGGCATTTTTGATTATCGGACTAGCCTGCGCGCTTCCGGCCTATGCAGAAATGCAGGGCGGGCATGAAGCGATGGGTATGGCAGGGAAGGGCGAGCCTGGCACGCAGCAGATGTCCGGGATGATGAACGACATGTCCGATACGATGAAGAATATGTCAGGCATGATGGGAGGCGGCAGCATGAGCCCGGACATGATGAAGAAGATGTCAAGCCAGATGAAACAAATGGGTCGCATGATGAATAACATGTCGGGCATGATGAAAAAAATGTCGGGCATGAAGAACATGGATATGACGATGGATGCCGGTATGCAGAAGAAAATGGGACAGATGCGCAAACAGATGGACCAGATGCACAAGGATATGCCTGCGTCACCCGCGCTAAAGTAGGCCTGTAAACCCGGCGGGCAAGCCGCCGGGTTTCCTCCAGCCCCCCGCTTTGCTTTTCCGCATTTAAGCAGCACTGGGGAAACTGCGCTGATCGGGATCAGGTTAAGCTGCGGCTGCCCTGCAAAAAATGTACTATAGAATTTGATTTTGAATTGAAACTATTTCAATGAGGTGAACATCATGAGTACAGCTCCTATAGCGGATTCGGGTGCAAACACGAATTCAAATATAGACCCAGTATGCGGCATGACGGTGTCGCCCGATACCAAGCTTCGCCATGTGCACGAGGGCAAGACCTATCTGTTTTGCA
Organism: Gallionella sp. UBA6045; assembly: GCA_002429165.1. Taxonomy (GTDB): domain Bacteria; phylum Pseudomonadota; class Gammaproteobacteria; order Burkholderiales; family Gallionellaceae; genus Gallionella. Next base: position 40,600 of record DIYV01000189.1, read on the forward strand.
ATCCGAAGTGCCTCGCCAAGTTTACGGCCTCCCCTGAAAAATATCTTTTTGGAGGCATGACGGATACGGGCGAGATCAAGGACCCTGTCTGCGGCATGACGGTGAAGCCGGATTCGCCGTTGCGCGACGAACATGCGGGCAAGATCTATCTGTTTTGTAGTTCCAAGTGCCAGGCGAAATTCTCGGCCGATCCGGAAAAATATCTTCATCCGGCTCCGGCGATGCCTGAGGTCGCGATACCGGGCGCGGTGTATATCTGCCCGATGGATCCGGAAGTGCGCGAGTCCAAGCCGGGAAGTTGCCCGATCTGCGGCATGGCGCTTGAGCCGGAGGATGCGTTGCCCAAGCCGGACATCACCGAATATTTCTGCCCGATGCACCTGCAGATCGTGCGCAGTGAACCCGGAAATTGTCCGATCTGCGGCATGGCGCTGGAAACCAGAACAGTAGCGGCCAGGGAAGAGAATCCCGAACTGGACGACATGACGCGGCGCTTCTGGATCGGCGTGGCCTTGGCCGTGCCGGTGTTCGTGATGGCAATGGCATCAGATATGTGGACTGGCTTTGTGCCGCAGATGATCTCGTTTACGCATCTGCAATGGATCGAGTTCCTGCTGGCAACACCGGTCGTGCTGTGGTGCGGCTGGCCGTTCTTTCAGCGCGGCTGGGCGTCCGTAGTCAACTGGCACCTGAACATGTTCACGCTGATCGCACTGGGCGTCGGTGTGGCCTGGTCGTACAGTGTGGTCGGTACTTTCCTGCCGGATATCTTTCCGGCATCGTTGCGCCGCGCGGACGGCACGCTGCCGATCTATTTCGAGGCGGCGGCGATGATCACCGTGCTGGTGCTGATGGGGCAGGTGCTGGAACTGAAAGCGCGCAGCCGCACCAATACCGCAATCAAACTGCTGCTGGGCCTCGCGCCCAAGACCGCGCGCATCGTGCGCGCTGACGGGAGCGAAGAAGATATCAAGCTGGAGCAGGTGCAGGTCGGCGACATGCTGCGCGTGCGTCCCGGCGAAAAGATTCCGGTGGACGGAAAAGTTGTAGAGGGCAGTAGTGCGGTCGATGAATCCATGGTGTCCGGCGAACCGATACCGGTGGAGAAGACTGCCGGCGAGCGGCTGATCGGTGCGACGCTGAACGGGACGGGCGGCTTGCTGATGCGCGCGGAAAAAGTCGGCACACATACATTGCTCGCGCAGATCATCCAGATGGTCAGCGAAGCGCAGCGCAGCCGCGCGCCGATCCAGAGGCTTGCCGATGTCGTGTCCGGCTACTTCGTGCCGATTGTGGTAACCATCTCGCTAGCGGCCTTCGGTATCTGGATGATTTGGGGTCCTGAGCCCAGATTTGCCCACGCCATCGTTGCGGCGGTGTCGGTGCTGATCATCGCCTGTCCGTGCGCGCTGGGGCTGGCGACGCCGATCTCGATCATGGTGGGCACCGGGCGCGGTGCGACCGCAGGCGTGCTGATCAAGAACGCCGAAGCGCTGGAGATCATGGAAAAAGTGAACACGCTGGTGACCGACAAGACCGGCACGCTGACCGAAGGCAAACCAAAACTGACATCGGTCGTGGCACTGCAAGGATTTCAGGATAATGATATTTTGCAGTTGGGCGCCAGCCTGGAACGTGCCAGCGAACATCCGCTGGCAGATGCCATCGTCAAGGGTGCAGAAGCACGCAGCCTGACATTGGCCGAGGTGAAGGAATTTCAATCGGTCAGCGGCAAGGGCATCACCGGTCTGGTGGCAGGCCGGAAAGTATCCATCGGTAATCAGAAACTATTTGTCGATCTGGGCATAGAGATGGGTGCGCTGCTGGAACGCGCCGATGCGCTGCAAGCAGAGGGTCAGACTGTGATGTTTGTCGCCGTCGATGGCCAGCCTGCGGGTTTGATCGGTGTGGCCGACCCGATCAAGGAATCCACTCTGGAAGCGGTGCGCGCCTTGCAGGCTGCAGGATTGGAGCTGGTTATGATCACCGGCGACAGTCGCGCCACCGCGGAGGTGGTCGCGAAAAACCTGGGCATCAAGCGCGTGGAGGCCGAAGTGCTGCCGGAACAAAAGGTCAAGATCGTGAAGAAACTGCAAGCCGAAGGCCGCATCGTCGCGATGGCGGGCGACGGCATCAACGATGCGCCGGCATTGGCGCAGGCACAGGTCGGCATCGCGATGGGAACCGGCACCGATGTGGCGATGCAGAGCGCCGGGGTGACGCTGGTCAAGGGCGATCTGAACGGCATCGTCCGCGCGCGTCACTTGAGTCAGGCTACAATGCGCAACATCCGCCAGAACCTGTT
>DIYV01000191.1:0-1621 GCA_002429165.1 Gallionella sp. UBA6045
TTGATCGCCGAATGGAAAGGCACAAAGAACCCGCTCATCACCCTGTTTGGGCGACGCGGACAACCGATGGGGTTCGACCTGTTCGACAACACTGGCGGAAATTTCAACTTTGCGGTGGCCGCACTGTCTGGTTCCGGAAAGTCAGTGTTTGTGAATGAAATGGCCTACCGTTATAGAGCAGCCAACACAAAGGTCTGGATTATTGACGTTGGCCGGTCATACAAAAACCTTTGCGAACTCATGGATGGCGAATTCATCGAGTTCGCCGATGAGCGTCAGAATACCCTCTGCTTGAATCCGTTCTCGATGGTACAGGATATCAACAATGACATGGAGATGTTGTTGCCATTGCTGGCAGAAATGGCAAGTCCGCGCGAACCGCTGAACAACTATTGTTACTCCGCGCTGGCGTCCGCAATCAAACAGGTATGGGGCATCACCGGCAAAGACTCCACCGTCACCCACATCTATGATCTGCTTCGTACCGGCAAGCTCAGTGAGGATGCCGAAAAAGAGCAGGAGTTGACAAAAATGGCGGTTGCGCTTGAACCATTTACAAAGTACGGCGCATACGCGAGCTATTTTGAAGGTCGGGCGAACATCCGATTCACAAAGGATTTCGTCGTTCTCGAGCTGGAAGAACTCAAAAGCAAAAAAGACCTTCAGGCTGTGGTCATGCAAATCATCATGTACCGCATTACGCAGGAAATGTACCTCGATCGCTCCCGCCGCAAGATCGTGATTATTGATGAGGCGTGGGACTTGATGGGGAGCGGCAGCAGCGGACACTTCATCGAAGCGGGGTATCGGCGCGCGCGCAAGTACGGCGGCGCGTTCGGTACTATCACCCAGTCCATTGATGACTATTACAAGTCCGAATCGACCAAAGCAGCCATCAACAATGCAGACTGGCTGTTCCTTCTGCGCCAGAAGCCGGAGAACATAGACCGGCTTGGCAAAGAAGGCAAGCTCATGATTGACGAGTGGATGAAGCGCCAACTGTCATCCATCACTACCGACCACGGAAACTATTCCGAGATATTTGTTCATTCTCCGATGGGTTCCGGGATTGGCCGTTTGATTCTCGATCCTTTCTCGATGATGATGTTTTCCACTCGCGCCGAGGATTTCGAGAAGATCAAGACGATGCGCCACAAGAGCGGCATGACGATGGAGCAGACAGTGGCGGCGCTGTTGGGTGAACGGGCGCGGTCTGACCCCCGTCGCAGATCGACCGACCTTTCAGCATACGAAGAAACTTTGTAACAAAAGACAAATCGCCTCCAAACCAATAAACGGGAAACATAAATGTCCATTCTTGCGCACATCACCACAGGCGTTATTGCCGCTACAGTTTCTATTGCCTCAATTGTTGGCTGGCAACATTTTCATCCTGCCGCACCGATTGCCAAGGTGGACATTATTGGCATCGTCACCACGCAACAAAAGAGTTTGGCTGCGCAATTGAAACCCGGCATGGACGAAAAGGCGCGAGCCGCGCTGATCGATCAAGCGTCGCGCTTCGGAAAGCAACTGGACGCGGCTCTTGCGCAAGCGGCGGACGAGTGCCAATGCGCTCTAATCAACTCGGCGGCGATTGTCAGAGACGCGCCATCCGGCG
>DIYV01000191.1:1860-2471 GCA_002429165.1 Gallionella sp. UBA6045
CTTGCGGCATTGTTGCCGATGTCGGCGCTCGCGCTGGAAGGCCGGGACTACCCTTCAAGTATGGGGTATTCATCAGAATGGGCGTGCAAAGGCCAGGAAAAGTTCAACTGGTATTGCGAGGAAGAAGCCAGGCCACTCCCGCAGTCAAAAATAGCCGACAAGCCCACACGATCAGAAAAATCTAAAGAAGAGATAGCTGTCGAGGAACTGGACAAGATACGCAAAGACCTCGATGCCAAACGTGCGCTCGCCGTGGTGCATCCAACTGAAAAGAACGTCAAGGCGTACATGGCGGCGCAGAAGGTTGAAATTGACCGCGCCGGCTACTTCGCCGATGTCTGGCGACGAGTGTTGTGGCAAAACGCCGGATTAAACTACGAGCTTAAAAATCCGATGAACAACTCCGCCATCAAAGTGGCGACACGGGAACGCAAGGCCAGGGAAACCCGAACCATGACCGATTTGGCCAGAGAGTGGGGGCTGTTTTTCTTCTTCCGCAGCGACTGCCCCTATTGCAAGCACATGGTGCCGACGCTGCAATGGCTTACCCGCCAATACGACATGACGATTCTGCCGATCAGCCTGGACGGGGCAACCATTGAGGGATTGCC
>DIYV01000191.1:2716-11825 GCA_002429165.1 Gallionella sp. UBA6045
CAAAATGGTGATACTGGGCTCCGGCGTGCTGTCGCTGCAAGATTTTGTGGAACGGATTTACGTGCTGACACAGACCGCGCCGGGTGATCTTTAAGAAGGGAAACAACATGAGCTACCGCAAATTATTCATCCCGTTTATTGCCGCCACATGTCTCATCGCAGCACCGGCCAATGCCGGTGTGGGAACGGGGATGCAAACCTGGTTCGACAGCATGGGCGGGTACAGCAATACCACTCCCCCATCGTCCTACAAGGGGCAAACCATGAATGGATACTCTGCGGGGGGGTTCTACGCCAGAACGCCGGTGAGAAACTATCAGCTTGCGCAAATGACCCCGCCATCTCTCGACATCGGCTGCGGCGGCATTGATCTTGTCGCCGGCTCTTTCTCCTTTATCAACAAAGCCGCGCTTATATCGATGTTTCAAAACCTGGGCACATCACTCAGCTACGCATTCCTCCTGGCGATCAAATCCTCCATGCCTGACATGGCCAGCCTGTTTGAGTATTTGCAGGATGTCGCCAACAAGGTTAATGCGTTGAACGTCAATGCCTGCAAGCTTTCCGAGGGCATTCCATTTGTGCAAGGCGCAGACTTGTCAACCAACATGTCGGCCATGTACAGCAAGGTGGCCGGAGCAGCCTCGAACGCATACCCGGACACGTTTGATTCGTGGAAACAAACCAAGACAGACGCAGCGGCCGCCAATGCCGCAAAAGCCGCAGCGGCCGCCAGCGACCCCACCAAAGCCGATTACTTCAAACCCGGCAACGTGGTCTGGAAAGCCTTGCAAAAGGTCACAGGTATTGACGATGAAGACAGGCGGCTCATCATGAGCATCACCGGCACGATCATCATCAAACCAGCCGGTAGTAGCGGCGGAAACAGTCAGCCAACCTGGGATTATATTGGGCCCACCACAATCAGGTTTACAGATTTTATTGGAGATGACCCGGCAACCGCTTCCGCCACGGTATCCGTTTATAAGTGCGACACCATAACGGACTGCGACAATCCAACTACGGAAAGCGTCTCCATCACACCATTCATTAAAAAGGTCAGCACATCCATCGACAAGCTGCGCACCGGCATCACATCCCGCGGGACGCAAAACATCGATGACTTCAGGATTGTGGATGCCGCATCAGTGCCGGTGTGGAAACTGCTCACTACCTCCACTGCGGCCAATAATCCGAATGCGATAGATTCATACAAACGTTTGATCGCTGCCGATATTGCACATTCCTATTTCAACGGACTCATCAAGATGGCCAGCCAGGCGCTTGCCAAATCTGAAAACGGACCTGTTCCTCAGGATGCAAAGAGCGCGCTCGGTCAACTGCAAAACAGGTTAACCGAGTTGTCGGCAGAAACGCAGCGCATGCGAATCGCCGAATACAGTAAGGCTTCCGGGGAGGTGAGCTTGCAAAGGGAGATACAAACGATGCACCAGACAATGGTTGCCGGTATACCGGCACAAGCCTTCACTTCAATGCAAGCGTTCAAATAGGACGCATCGGCAACGCTGTGTGACACATGATCCTTCTTTGTTTGAAGAGGTTTAGACGATGGATTTCGAGATATTTTCCTACTGGAACATGCGTGAGCTGGAGCTTGTTTTCAATGCTGTTGCTGCAATAGTTGGAAGCAGTGATTACCTGGGGCTGCTGCGCACCATCGCGCTGGTCGGGTTGTTGTCGATGGCGATGGCGGTACTTGCAGGATTCAGCAAGCTACCGGATTTTGGCCGCTGGATTATCATGCTGGCCGTTTTTAACGGTATGTTGCTCGTACCCAAAGTCACAGTTGTACTCACCGATCGCACGGGAACGGAAGCGCCTCGAACAGTCGCGAACGTCCCTATCGGGCTGGCCGCATTCGCGCATTCGGTCAGTCATATTGGCGACTGGCTTACCACCACATTTGAAACAACCTTCTCTTTACCGAACGACATCCAGTTCCGCACCAATGGCACGCTGTTCGGGCATCGAGTTCAACAAGAGATACTGCATACGAAGTTCGACAACTCAATCCTCAATTCCAATCTCCTGGAGTTCTATCGTGAGTGTGTGGTCCCCGAATTTGGCACAGGCTACATTATTGCGAGCGATATGGCTAAATCGAACGACATCTGGACATACCTGTCAGGCAAAACCAATCCGGGACGGCTGGTGACGCTACGTGCGGTGCCGGGTTCTGCGCCGGCCGCCGATACTTACGGCTGTGATGTTGCTTACACTCACTTGGGAACGCAGATAACCTACGTCAACACTCAACAAATGAATGCGCTGGGAAAGCGCCTGTACCCGGGACTGTCAACCGCCGCCGCTAACGCCGCAATCCAAAGTTCAATCCAGACATCCACCAACTACATGCTCGGAATTTCCGCAAGCGCGGCGGACATAACCAAACAAACCGCCATGAGCAACTTCATGATCGACGCTCAATACATGCTGCCCGCTCAAATAGGCGATGCGGCAGGGGCGGCGGCCAATCTCGCCCAGGCTCAAGCGATCCGCTCCACCTCCGAGAGCTACAAGCTCATGGCGAAGATCGGTGAAAGCACCATGCCGAAAGTCAAGAATATTGTGGAGATTGTGCAGTATTCGATATTTCCGATAATCATGCTGCTGGTACTCATGGCCGGGCACAAGGGCGGCCTGGTGTTGAAAGCCTACGTGATGAGTTTGGTGTGGGTGCAGTTGTGGCCACCGCTCTACGCCATCCTGCACATGGTTATGACCATACACTCACAGGAGTTGGCGGCCATAACAAGCGGGATGGGCTTGTCGATGGCCGAATACAATCTGGTCAATAACGCCTACATCTCCGACGAAGCCGTTGCAGGCATGATCGCTGCAACCGCCATACCGCTTATCGCTTCAGCTATCGTGAAAGGCGGTGATGTTGGAGCATCCGCGCTGGGCAGCGCAATCTCTTCGCCATCGCAACAGGCAACCCAAGCGGCCACAGCAGCATCTCAAGGTAATTTCAGAATGGGGAGTGCTTCACTTGGGAGTCAGTCAGCGGATAGCTTGAGCATGGGGCAGGTGAACACGCGCCCAACGCTTACGCAGGGCGGGATGAGCCTGGCTGGCGCTGATGGTGTGCAACGGTTCTACGGTGCGGATGCTGCTGGAAATGCTTTCGCATCTGTCAATGCGGCAACAGCAATGCACAATTTGCCATTCAAGGCCCAGATTGGAAACAAGCAGACTGCTTCCCTGAAACGGGAGCAAGAAACCGCCGAGAAAGCTGCCGTGACCGCTTCCACTACCGCAGCGCAAGAAGAAAGAGCCGGATTTACAGGTGGGCTATCATTTGCAAAAGGGCGCACAAAAAGCGATGGATCTCACGATACCAGCATGACAGGTTCGCAAGTTCAGTTCTCGCAAGCAGCGACAACAGCCAAGCAGATAATAGACTCGGCCGCAAAAGGCAGGAACTTGACGCAATCTCAAATGGCAGAGCTTTATGCATCAGCCGGTGTTAGCGCAACAGGCGGAGTAAACATACCGCTGATTGGCGGAGTCAACGCTGGCGCATCAGCCGGCGGAAAAACCTCCACCGGATCCTCCACAGCACAAGTCGAAGAGATCAAGAAACAGCTTGCCGACAACAAAGAGTTCAAGAATGCCGTTACCACAATGCAAACCGCTTCCCGACAAAAAGACTTCGTAAGCGGGGATGCGGCCACCAGACAAGCAGCGCAAACCATTCAAAGTGATTTCTCAAAAGCGCGCGCCCACAGAGAAGAGGCCAAAGCGCAATTCGAGAAAGCAGATATGTTCAAAACGGAGCTTGTCAGCGCACGGGAAGGATCGGGCAGTTTTGCAACAGACAATACAATTCAATTTATGAATTGGGCGAAAAAGCAGAAAGCCGAACACGGCGGCAATTACTCTGAAGGTGAATTGACCGAATATGCCCTGGGTCGCGGCGGGGAGAAAGGCGACAAAGAGATAAGCGACCTGGAGGATCGGTTCATCAGGGAAAAAATGATGCCGGAACTCCAGAACAAAATCGGAGTGCCAGAAAATAATATTAAAGGTATTGCTGCCGGGAATGAATCCACAATTCCAGACCCGAATGCTCATTTGCAGAAATTCAAGAACGAGAACGACGGGCAAGTGACAGGCGCCCAACAAGGCGCAGGTGTTGACCCAAACCAAAAACCTGTCAACACCGTTACGCCAGAAGTCGGCAAACGTATGAAGCAAGGTGAAACCAGTATCGCGAATACTGAAAAAGAGATAAATGCCGAGAGCAAACCTCTTGAGAAGGAGGCCGAACAAAAAACAGATCCAACAGCGAACAGCAATGTGTGGAATGCTGGTGCAAATGCGCTTTCGATGCTCGCACCTGACGGTACATCAAAACTGATGAAGGACACAGGGTTCATGCCAGACAACGCATCGGTGGCTAACCAGACTGCGGATAATTACAAGGGCTCTACGACTGATGCGATTATTGATACGGCGATTTTTGCGGGAGGAATGGCACTTGGTGGGGTAGGGGGGAAGGCACTTGGGAAGAGCGCTGATGGTGTTTTTGAGATTGCAAAAAAGACTGGTGATGCCGCAGAAGCTACGGCATTGAAAGTCGCTGCCGAAACGGAAAAGCGTGTGGCAGCTAAAGGGTTGGAGAAAGAAGCTGCGGCGTTAGCCGCACCAGAAAATCGGGCCGCCGCTGAAGTTGCCGCATCCAGAGCGGGTGCAAAAGCGGAAGTTGCCGCACAACAAACTGTTGAGGGAACGGGCAAGATTGGTGGCGCTATCGCCGGTGGCGCAGTAGCAAACCAGCTTACAGGCGAGCAGGGCGCGCCTAACCAGCCCGCCGTTCAACCTGCAATTGGAGCGGTGAAGAAGACCGACGCAGCCGTGCTGAATATAGTCTCTGATGGGGTGAATGCGGCAAAAGAACAGTTGCCAACAACTAAAAATTGACTCCGAGTCAAAATCTTCTGACCCCGCTTTTCCGAATGGCTCGCGCAATGCTGTCTTCAAATTCCATATCTTTGACTACATCCATGTAGATTTGCCTCCAGGTTTCAGGCGTAAAGTTCTTGGCGTTTTCGGCCATACGCCTAACTGCTTGTTTCCCGCTTGGCGCGAGAAAAAGAAACAGCAGCACGACACCTGCCAAAATAACAATTCCGAGAGCTTTATTGAAAAGGAAAGGCGCAGCAAGGAACACCACCACTGACAATGCACCATAAGGGTTATCCTTGTTTTCAAACCCTGCTTTCCACGAGGCCATCAAGTCATACACATACTGCTTAAACCAATTGTCCATGTACACCACAGTTTTGTAGTCGTGTTTGTCAGGCACAATCACATCCTCATAAACAGGCAGTCCAAATAATCCGACGCGCCCCTTGTAATGCGGCAAGTCATCATAGTTTGTCAGCACTCTACCATGCCCGATCTTCAAGAATTTGGGCTTCTTCCCAGTCACCGTTGCAGCCGTATCCTTCACAAAGAAGTAGCGATAAGCCTTCCCAACCTGTTTTACAGTCCAAAACAAGACCGACGCGGCGCCGATCGCAAACACAACCAACAGAACGATCCCTATTCCTGCATTCATTTTGATTACCTCCTGCTACGTTACTCAAAAATCGTGGCAATTCCTGCCAATACGTCTTCCATGATGTGAGTGGGCAAGGCGCATCTTTGCGGAATACCTTCCTGCAAGCAGCTGACCACTTGTGGTTATTCGATCAATTGCATGCCGCAGTGCTTGGCAGCGCCGCGATCAAATGTTGTCGTATAGCTGCAGCCAGCTTCATTGGCTGATCGCTCTATCAGGCAGTCTGCAAAATCAGCTTTGCCTTCCTTGAATAGCCGCGAAGCTTTCCATACGGTATCGGCATGCGCCACGATAATTTCTTTGGTGCGCAATAGCGTTTCCAGAACCTCGAAGATTTCGCCTCGGGTTAAAGCATAGCAGCCCGTCAGTACCCACACTAATTCCACCACAGAAACGATGCTAACGTAGCCCGGCGAATTAACTGTTAATGATTCAATCAGGCGCGTTGCCTTGGGCGACTGCTTCGAGTCGTCCTGTGCAATATAGCGAACAAGGACATTGGTATCCAAGCCGATCATCTTGCTTTTGCACCATGAACCGCGATTGCCTTATTCATTGCCTCAATCGTTACGGGCGAGGCAGGCTTGCGCACCAAACCCTTCAGAGCGGTCACCGACTGCGTGGCTGCCACCAGCTCAAAATGCCCCGGTTCAACCTGGACGAATTCCACCCGATCTCCCGCCTCGACGCCAAGCGCTGCCCGTACTGTGGCGGGAATGGTGATTTGGCCCTTGCTGGTCATTGTTGCAGTCGACATATACCTCTCCTTTTCGATTATCCTTACCTTACAGTAAGGAATTATAAAAATCAACAAAAACTGACATCGAGTGACTGCAATGGAGATGTGATGAACGCCCCCTCCCCACGGGGAGCGGGGACAGGAAGCAAGGAATGAGGTTGGCAAGAATTGGTCGCGCCAACGCCAAAAACCTGCAAAACCTGCACACGCCAAACCCGGCGCACAGGCCTCCCCAAGGCGAGGAAAAATTTCTCGTCACCAGGTGATGCGCTGATCGAACTCGAACTCCGGTACAGGTTGCGCCGACATATCCCATAGAGGGTCGTTGCACGCTTGCTCCGAAGCCATTGCAGCCTCCCACAGCGGTGGCACGCGCGCCGGGGCGATTGTCGGTGGCTGCGCCGTTTCGCTGATGTGATCCAGAATCTTGCGCACGGAATCCGTATCGGTGATGAAAGCGATGATGTGCATGGTCTTCCGGCTTTCCCCACTGCTGGAGGTACTTGCCTATCTCATCGGTTTGCGTGAACAGAGCGCCCAATGTTCAAGCGTGCCACAGAGCATCCGCAGCGCGCCTGAATAAACCAGGGTGACCGCCCAACCTTTCAGAGCATCCACAGAGCAACTACAGAGCGAGTGATGCGGAAACGCCAAAATGCTCAAACGTGCCACAGAGCGCCTACAGGCCATCTGCGAAATTTCCCCGCTTTCTCCGAACTCAATAATTCTCGAATTGCTGTTCAAATTTGAACGGCAATTTGAAGATTTTTCCATTGGTTGCACCCACACTTCACCATTGATTCCAAAACTTCAGGTCAAAGTCATGGACAAATATCCGGCAATCAAAATTACCACTTCCACCTTCAAATTCATTGCGGTCATGGACATCTTTGGAACATCCTTCATCAAGGATGCCGACCTGTTTCCACCTGAAGCCGATTGGACTGAACTTGAAACCAGGGCTGGGAAATTCTTGGTCAACACTCCATATTGCTCACCGTACTCGATTTCAACCGGTGAAATGACACCGCGCAGGTTTGAGTACAAAGACAAGTTTATGCAGTTTTCGCCAAGCCCCACAGGACTTCCAACTATTCGTGACTTTGACGTGCTGATCTACTGCATCACCTGGACCGCCAATGCTGCGATGGACGGAAGGGACGCTGATGTTGGTCCGGTCTACCAGTTCTATGTTGAGGACTTTTATAGGTTTTCCGGACGCGCGCGCAACAGCGAACGCGAGGGAAACTTTATCCGGGGGCTGGAACGACTTGCAGGCAGCACCATTACCACCAACACAACCCCTATTGGCCTCGATGCTGACTCATTCAAGCATGTGTTGAAGTATGAGCTTGGTCGCGATGCTGCCGGACGATTAAAGACGGTCACGCTGAAGATTCCGCACCGGTTTTACCTCCTCGCACACAACGAGTTCTTTGACCCAATACATCCAGATTATTTCACCCTCTCTGCCGCACGCAGATTGATCTATCTATTCCTCAAGCAGCACTGCGGTAGTGAAGAGAAATTGCCGGTGACATTTGCAAAACTGCACGAAGTGACTGGTTCGACATCGCCCCTTCGCAAGTTTCTTCCCGTCATAAATGAGTTGGTGGCCAAGCCACTGCCGGAAATTTCAGTAGAGCTTAATCAAACAATCGAAACGCTGACATTTATTGGGTTAGAGCGTGAGCAAAGTGGTGCAACTGCGCAATGATTCCGCGCACTAACCGATTGAAAAGCCTGTGAGTACCCATTCCGTATTGGCGGTGCAATCGTTCCAGGACATGCGCAGTCATTCCGCAAGCTGTGTATTCATTCCATCTCGCGCAATCGTTCCGCTTGTTGTTTGAGCACTCATTCCGACATGCAACTGTATGATTTTCTTATGAGTACCCAATCCGCTAGTGGGATGTTTTGTTGGAAGCGTGAACCGCTAATTTACCGCGCCGACCGAGCCCGATGGCGTAGAAGTAAAGGTGCGCCAAAACATGTCAATCCGCACAGTGAGTAAATGTGAATTGTGGAATTAACCTTGGGGGATGCATGCAGTCAACAAATGAATCAGGAAAAGTAGAGATCGCCATTCAATCCCTGCGGAATCATGTCGAGGAACTTGGCACAAAAGCCACGGACTTGTGCCAGCAACACTTCGAACTTGTGATGTCGGAAAACAAGTTGAAGTCATGGGATGAAAAGAGCGTGTTGTTCGTGCAGACGCGGATGCGCGGAAATAGCTTGACGGCCAACTGGTACGAGATTGGGTGGTATGGGTCAAAGACCGCGATGACGCGTCGTATGACAAAGAGACTCATCGCCAGGCAGAAAGGTGACTATGGCTACAACATGGCTGTCTTGCTCAAGCTGGCTCAACCTTGGGAAATCGACATGGTTCAAACCATCGAACCGAAGCTGAAAGAAATTCGCCGAGAAGTCACCCTGACAAGCAAGGCGATCATACTGCTCAAACACGCCATCAAGACCGAATGAACGACCTCGGATACCTCATCAAGGCGCTCGCAACACTCTCGTGGCGCTACAACACCTTCCGTGGACGTTGGACTGACATGCCAGACTCAACAACGCTGTGCGCGCTCCTTGGTGTCGTATCGTTCGCCGTAAGCACCCTTGCAATCTATGTCGAGTATGGTTTTCAGGGAGCGATTGCAATCCCCGTGGTCTGGCTGTCATCGATCTGGCTACTTGCTTCGGAAGATGGGGCAATGCGCATCAACAAACGCCTCATGTCCGCCGTCTTCCTGCTCTCCATCCCGGCGATG
>DIYV01000173.1:0-9474 GCA_002429165.1 Gallionella sp. UBA6045
CTTTCGGTATTGCATCAGCAACCGTTACCGGGTTGAAGCTTGCATTGGCCGGGGTCGACGCTGCGAGAATACTATCCATCCCGGTTTTTATCCTGGCTAATCTGTTCATAGGATATTTATCGGTGCGTACTGCGTATCTGCTGCTCACTCGTCGGTTATTGCCGCCACACGCTGCTTGAGGGGAAAACGAATCGAGGTGATGCAGTTTACGGAGGTAACCTACCTGCCTGACAAGTTCAAGTTAAAATTCCCCGGGCAATGAACCTTGATTGGAAACCAAGGTAAATGTGACTGGAACCATATTTATTCCTCAACCCGGAAGCATATAGGGTGCATTTTCAATTCTATTTTATCAAGCGGTAGGCAATAAATAGTTTGGTGTCGGAATCATATCCACGCCGTTAGTCAAAAATGGAAGAATATTTGTTCCTTTTGACAAGCATCTTGTCCCATTGGAGATGTTCGCGGAAGCCGCTCGGTATGATCGTTTCTCGGCCTAAGCAGACGCTGGTAATTTCCTGAAAAGGCGGTCGGTTCAGCCTGCTGGCATGTCAGCTTTCAATTTTTTTGAACCTTCACTCAGGGCGCGAAGCGGTCATTCAGGATTATGGGTACGGCCCGTTGTCGGGCTAGCCGTGATGAATGTAGTTTTCAAGCTGGTAGATGATGAATTCCTGCTCGGAGATGGTGTCCTTGACCAAGTCACCGATGGAAACAATGCCAATCACCCGATCATTTTCTAGCACCGGAAGATGACGCACTCTCTTCTCCGTGATCAGCGCCATGCAATCCTCGTTGGTCTGATCCGGGCGCACATACACTACCTGACGAGTCATGATTTCCGTTACTGGTACGTCCTTCGCAAACTTGTTCTGCATATACATCTTGCGAGCATAGTCCCTCTCAGTCACGATGCCGACAAGCTTGCTCCCAGCATCCAGTACTAGAAGCGCGCCGATGTTCCTGGTAGCCATCAGTTGCATTGCTTCGAACACTGACATGTCAGGTGAGATGGTTGTTACTTCATAGCCCTTGCTTTCGAGCAATTGTTTAACAGTTTTCATGGTGCTCCCTTTCACGAATACGGGATATTCAACCCCCGGCGGAAAGTATCCTCGGCGCAGGCCATGCAGTCAAGGCTCCGCCTTGTCCAGTGAAAAGTGAACGGGCTACCCCTAGTGCCGAAATCACGCCAGGTTGGTGCAAACCATATTTCCAATTCATGTTGTTAAAATTATGCAGTACGCAGTTGAACTAGGGTAAGCGAGGAATTCTGGAACGTCCAATGACCGTTTATTGTGACGATACAGAAGTTATAGGTTAAACATCAAAAAATGTCCTTGTTCTGAATGGTGCCGACGTGACAGACGTTAGGTGCTAAGGTCAGCAATGGCCGAGAAATGGACGGTCAGGTTCAAACTTAAGCGGTCGTTATATGGTAAATTTCACCAGCATTTGTATGTCCGCTTTGTACTGCCTCGGCTAGGCGCTCACTTTGTGCCAGTTGCAGTCAGTGAAGGACACCACATTGAATGACTGTTTCTCGGCCAAAGCTGCCATTTCAGCCAAACCTGAATTACTTCCGCTTTGTACCTGAGAGCAGCCGGTAGAATGGGTTGAGCGTAGCGATCTCCACCTGTGAAGTTCGCCATGGGTAAAGCGAATCAACCTCAAGAATTGGCTGGATCGGAAAGCGGGGAGGCTACAATAACAGGACGCACTTGCGAGTGTCACACATGGGGAAAGATATGTTCGATTTTTTTAGAAGGAAGACAGCAAGGAAAGCCGCCTCATTAGAAGCTGATAACGAAAATCAGGTTCCCTGTGATACCCAGAATGAGACTGTAATTCAGAATCAGTACATTGCGGATCAGCCCATTACTGGCAAAGCAGGAGATCGCTTCAACAGAGCATTTTTCGCCACGCGGATAGCCGAGACCATTGCCACAAGAATTGATTCGTCAAGCATTGTTCTTGGCCTCTACGGACCATGGGGAGACGGTAAAACCTCAGTGCTTGAAATGATGCAGGAGGCGCTTACGTCTTATCCAAATACCATCGTCGTTCGGTTCAATCCTTGGCACTTTCAGAGCGAGGATCTGCTGCTTAGAGGATTCTTTGCTACCCTTGCCGACGCGATGGGTCAATCTCTCCCCAACATGAAAGAGAAAGCTGGTGATTTGTTAACAAAATATGGAAGCGTGCTTTCCCTTGCATCCCTGACAGTTGGCGGCGTTGTCCAAGTGAACCCAGGCGATGCCGCTAAAGGTGTCGGCAAGGCCATGTCAAATGTCGGACTGGACGAGCTTCGAAAGCGAATTGAGCAAATGCTGAACGAGGCTAACAAACGCCTCGTCATTCTGATTGACGATATCGATCGTTTGGATCGTGAAGAGACTCACGCCATTTTCAAACTGGTCAAGCTATCCGCCAGTTTTAGACATACATCGTACGTCCTTGCCTTTGATGATGATGTTGTTTCTGCCGCACTCGGGGAGAGATATGGTGCAGGCGGTTCACTCGCCGGCCGCGCCTTTCTTGAAAAAATCATTCAGGTACCACTGCACCTGCCACCGGCAGACGAGAACAGTCTGCGGCAACTTGCCTTAGAGGGTGTTCAGAACGCTCTGAACCAAGCCGGGATCGAACTGACGCAGCCTCAGGTAGACGCTTTCGTCCGACATTTTGATGACGCACTTCTGCCTCAACTGGAAACACCGCGCCGCGCTAAGTTGTTCTCAAATGCATTAATGTTCGCGCTACCCATTCTCAAAGGCGAGGTCAATCCAGTCGATCTTATGCTCATTGAGGGAATACGAGTCATGTATCCACACCTCTACACCGGCATAAGAGAAAATCCAG
This sequence comes from Gallionella sp. UBA6045, assembly GCA_002429165.1. Classification (GTDB taxonomy): domain Bacteria; phylum Pseudomonadota; class Gammaproteobacteria; order Burkholderiales; family Gallionellaceae; genus Gallionella. The sequence goes on from DIYV01000173.1 coordinate 2,863, forward strand.
CACTTTTCCTTCGTGGCGAGCGAGATGAGCGTCGTAACAATCTTCAAGGGGCCGTTAGTCAAATTGACAGCCTCATAGAGCGCGCGATTCCAGAATTAACCACCGACGAGCGGGAAAGGGTGAAGTCGCGGCTTCTTCAGCCGCTGTTCCCACGCATTGGCAGCACTGGCTATGGTGGCGAATGGGACAAGATTTGGGGGGCGGAACAGAAAGTCTGTTCGGGCGAATATTTCAAACGCTACTTCACTTATAGCGTACCGGTTGGAGATGTTCCAGATGCGCACGTCACAGCGCTTTGCGAGGCAGCTCCGGTTGCTTCCGATGCTGAGAAACGAGTTCTGCTTGAAGCCTTTGCCGTACGGCAAGGTCTGCCGCGCGTGATCTTAAGGCTTCGTCAACGAGAGGAGTCTTTGACCCAGATTCAAGCCTCCGCTCTGATTACCGCTTTTGCAGTGAACGGAGACCTTCTTCCCCGCGAGCGCGGCATGATGATTATGGCTGACACGCGAGCTAAAGCCGGAATGCTTATTGCAGGACTTTTGCGACAAATACCTGTGGGGGAACCCCGACAAGCAGAAGCCGAACGAGCTATTCAAATCGCAATGCCAGTCGGTTTTTCGATGGAGTGCATCCATTGGATTCGCCACTACGAGGGCAAACCTCCGGAAAAGAGAGTTCTGGCTGATGAGGGCGAAGCACCACTACGAGCGATCCTCACCGCTCGCATCGAAGAAGCCGACACAGTGTCACCCCTATTTATAGCGCATCCGAAAGATGCTCCTTCCCTGTACTGGTCTTGGGCCGACGGAACATCGGCGGATCATGTACGACAGAGACTGGAGACACACTTTGATGCGGCCCCAGAACAGCTAGACGATTTTTTAGCTTGTTACGTAGGAGAAGCTTGGGGCATGGAGAGCGGACTTCCAAGTCCAGCCGACTTCGATAGGAGACAGTACGACTCGGTATCCCATCTCATTCCCGCAGAATACTTGGCCGCAAATTTGCGGCTTCGGTACGGAGAGGAACTTGATACTCCTCAAAATTACCCGCCCGACACCATGGTGCAGCCTCGCCGCGTTGCGCATCAATTCATGACTGTGCATCAGGCTGTATTACATACACAATCCGCTGCCGCGCAGTCTGCGGCAGAAGAAGAGCCTGACAATAATGCCGACTAACTCGCAGCATGCATACATAGGTTGATGTCAGATTATGGTTGGGTGTACAAATGTTTGTGTAAAGCAGTCTTCGTCACCAGATGTGCTAATTGACCGCATAGGCCGAAGCCCAGTCCTCGGCCATAGCGGAATCTAACACCTTATCGCGAAAGGACTGCTATGCTCAGCCTAGCGGATCTTCGCATTCTCCAAAGCGAGAACGTCTGAAATCACCAGCGCTATGCGGCTTTATCGCACAGCGTCCGGTGGATTGCAGGGTTAGCCAACACTTATGCGCCCCATAAACATGTGGATAGTTCTTGCTTGATCCTTAGGCAGCAGATCAACTTTCTCAGATGCAAACGGCGCTGGCAGGTTCGCGTCTTTTGTAATTCTGCTGTCGATGTACCAGTCGGCGCGGTGATGCTTTAGCGCCTTTTCGATAAGGAAGCAATTAGCCATAGCCCAGCTAGATGTCTTGAGAACAACTGCACGTGGCTGGTTGGCGACCTGGCCATTGAAAACAGCCGGCGCCATTATGTCTTGTGGAAATGCCAGCCCCTTAACAGATATGGCATAAATCGACGCGCTACACTTTTGTTCAAGGTAAGACCTGAAGTCGTCTAGTTCGGCAACAAACTCTCTCTTCGACCAATTCGGCTCTGTTGTGTAGGACATAAGGAGAACCGAGTCATTCCAAATGTAACCATGGCTATGGAGCGGGAGGCCTTTATCACTGCGCAATTGTGCATCTCAATCATAGCCGACGAACCTTTTCCAGATGCGGCAAGTGTTCTGGTTCCGACGAGATCGAATGTCGTAACAATGCAGGGGGGCCAACCGTCAGTTCGCATATGTCTTGAGGGCTAACGCTTGCCTTCAGCCGACCACATGGAACGATTGAACGGAGGGAAGTAGTGGAAATTGGGTCGGCTGCAAGGCATTATCATGCGTTCACTACGTTTTCTTTTCTCTAATTCGAGCAAGCGCCACCTTGTTCCAGCTCTGAAATAACTCAACGGCATCCTCACCACCCATGCCCGTCATTGATTCTAGAGTCCACTTATTGTCTGGGTCTAGAAATCCATGTGCCCAATCTACTCCATTAACAAACATTGAGTGATCAGACTTTGATGCAAATGGCCACGAAACTTGAATTACCCCTGATACTGCAAATATTACACCGAGGAGGAACCCTTGAACTTCTGTATTCCAATTAAACCACTCCCCTGTACGTCTGTGACTGTTTAGTTGATGATGTAACGTTTCTTCTGCCGCTTTCCCGAATAGCTTTGAGTAGAACACCAAGTGCAACCGACTTGGTGAGCCTGTGCTCAGATTCGAGAGACGGGTAAGAGGCTTAGTTGAAATTCCGATTTTCATAGACTTCGGCTCTTCGGAATAAATGAAGTAAAGCCCTTCTACAGCTTCGTCATCTACGGAATATCCTGTTTGTGGACCAAATAATATCCACTCTTTGTCAAAATTCCCCACGTTCGTTCTTACCTCTCAGGACGCATATCTGTCGTATCGTCTTACTACTTATTTGTAATGAAAGCGAGGAGTCCAGCGGCTTTCTAGCCATTCGTCTTCTTCTCGGCTATTTTTTTCTGCAACAAGCAAAGTCATCCGGTAGCCATCTTCCTGAATTAACACTTCTTCCCAGAGATCCCATTTCCCCGCGTCACGGTCAGAAAGCCATATGTGCGGATCTGCTTCTTCTTGCTCAGAAATTAAGCCTGGCTGACCACGAAATGTTGACGTATAAGTTTTACGGTGAAGTGCTTGACTGGGTTTAATATCCAGAAAAGGGAAGTCTCCCCGGCACACAAAATAACGCGCTTTCCCGTCTTTCGAAAATATCACTGCACATGGCTCGCCGTGTAAGTCCAAATATCGACGTGCAGCAGCTTCCTTACTGACGTTGCACATTAATTGCAAATCCAGAATCGATTGGATTTGTGGACTACCCCATAGCTTAGAAGCGTTCCTAAGTGCTGCCTCTGGCATCAATATATTCGCGGCAAACTCATTTGCTTGCGCCTCCATATTGAGGCGTGGGTCGAGTGTAGATGTACCACTCAGAGTCATATCTTGGTTGGTGCATAAAAGTTTCTCAGTACCTTTTGGCGCAACATGATAGGGATTAATAAAATGACCCAACTCGTGTGCCACAGTGAATCGGCGTCGATCTTGACGGCTGCCAGCCTTTACTAAAATATATCCTCTGGTCTTTTCTTCGTTTTGAATTAAGCCTCCTTCAAAACCATCAATTGAAAATTCCTGGAACATTTCTATACCGCATGCAGATGCGACTGTTTCAATAGGGATTGGTAATAGTTTATCGAGTTGCGGCTTAAGCTGATCGATAATTAATTCGGCCAATTGCTTGGGGTTGCCGGTATCAGCAAGTTCAATTCGATCAATTGTCAGGCTTTCCGACATCCTTTTTTTGCTCCCTTAATTGCTTTGTGAGACCCTGAATCAATTCCAGGGCATCTTTAGGCAACTCTCGTAAATCTCGGAACAATACCTCCAGCTCCGGTTTATCACTTTCTGAAATTTCGCCACTTTCACCAACCAAAGTCTTAATTGACACCTCAAGCTCTCGTGATAACGCAGTCAATAGTGTTAGCGATGGATTTGCTGACCTACCAGTCTCGAGTTCATAAATATGAGCCTTTGATGCACCAACGGCATCAGCTAACTTCTGAAGTGACAAGCCCTTTTTCATGCGGTATGTCCGCAACCGGGCACCCAAACCTTTAATTTCCATAGTCACGATGATACACAAAAAACGATTCTGTATGGATTAATCTTGACAAGCGAGGCGTATGGATATATCATTACACTATCGTTTATTACTTGTCGGCACAAAACTTAATAGCAATAGTACATCTAGATGATTTAAATAATGAATAATTTGAATATTTACACAGAAGATCTATTGAGGAAAATTGGCCGGCAACTTGATCACGGCATTTTCCCCGTAGTAAAGAATGGCGGAATTGTAATGCCCAGCGAATCCGCCATTCTCTCCAAAACTCTGGGCAAGGAGTCGCATCATGCAAGAGAAAAAAGACGCACATCACCAGCACGAAAAAGCACCAGTAGAGCACAAGGGACACCCGGTAGATCAACATGGACACCCGCACGAATTGGGGCGCCCAGTTCAACCCCATCGGTCGTCAGCGCAGTCATTGACAACGCCTACGCAGAGTCACTAAGCGATATTGTTAGTGCATATCCAAGCATGCAGGTATGGAAACAGGAGGGTGGTTTTTGGTTGTATACAGAAAGCAGCCTCCTGCCTGGATTGTCACGACGGGTCAGCTTTCTTACAGCTGTCTCAACTGACAAGCAGGTCGTTAGAAGTTGGGCATTTTATTGCAGCGCCATAGGTGTAACGTGGATTGGTCCACGTCATACTAATTTCCCTGATGGCTCTATATGCGCATATGAGCCAAAGGACAGTACATGGTCCTTCGGTGATTCGCTTGTTACTTTGCTCGACATTTATTCAGTCTGGGCATTAAGACAACTGCATTATGAAATATTCGGAAATTGGCCAGGGCCACAGTCTGTTCCTTGGATATATGAGCGAATCTTAGAAATTAAGGATAATGAGCTTTGTGGATGCGGTGTTAACGGGAAGCATTATCTTGATTGTTGCAAGACTGCAGACCTGCGAAGTAATTTAGTGCGGGAGGCAATAAGGTTCGGGAATTTGTCGCTGTGGTCAATTCGTCGACCGCCAGTTCAAATTTCGCAATTCATGTGTTGCCGTAATCAGCCACCTCAAATCTCCAAATTTATTGTTTAGAATATTCCATAGTCGCCTTAGCATGCGGAGCGGACATATTGGCTCCTCATCATAAAGTCCGCAAAGGCCGACAACCGGACGGTCGCATTGCCCCACCTGACATACTGCTCCTGGCACCAAACGGAATGTAATACCCCTTTAATACGTTGCCCTGAAGCGGTCAGTTATCTCGATCTTCAAAACACCCACTCTTAACTCAACTGAATTGTTGTTATAAATTCCGCAACACTTTCAGTGAACGGTCACCCCGACCCTTCGACAGGCTGATAGAACAACTGATATGACTACTAGCCACCTGGCTAGCCCAGCAAAAAACACTGGGTAAGTCATTGATGAAACAACTAGCCATCTCACTAAGGCAGCAAGCTGCCAAGTGATTGGTTATGGTTATAGCCATTCGACTAGGCTATCAAACGACGATAGCCAAGTCGCTGGTTATCAGGGCGAACGGACTTATTCAATGTTTCCTTAAATGCTGAAACTGGCCAGCTTCTTGGGTACCGCGACATTTTTCAGGCGGACATACTGCGGCAGGCCGTCCTTGAATGGCGGATAGTCTTCACCCTTGATCAGCGGTAACAAGTAGGTGCGGCATTTTTCCGTGATGCCGAAACCGTCGGCTGTGATGAAATTGCGCGGCATGAATTTTTCCACATTCGCGACCTTGCTCAGGGGTGCGACACCGACCTTCCATTTGTAGGGTTTGTCGGAGACGCGCTCGACGGTGGGCATCACCGCGTTTTGTCCCTTGAGCGCCAGTTCCACTGCGGCCTTGCCCAGTGCGTAGGCCTGGTCCACATCGGTTTTCGAGGCGATATGGCGCGCGGCGCGTTGCAGGTAATCGGCAACGGCCCAGTGGAATTTGTAGCCGAGTGCGTCCTTGATCATGTTGGCGACGACCGGCGCTGCACCGCCGAGTTGTGCATGGCCGAAGGCGTCGCGCGTACCCTGTTCGGCAAGGAATTTTCCGTCCGGGTAATGGCAGCCTTCCGAGACCACCACGCTGCAATAGCCGTATTGCTTGACCTTCGCGTCCACCTTGGCGAGGAATTTCTTCTGGTCGAATTCGATCTCGGGGAACAGGATGACGACGGGGATGCCGTGGTCCTCGACCAGTCCGCCCGCCGCCGCGATCCAGCCTGCATGGCGGCCCATCACTTCGAGGACGAACACCTTGGTCGAGGTCTTGGCCATCGAGGCGACGTCGTAGCTGGCTTCCAGCATGGAGACGGCGACGTATTTCGCGACCGAGCCGAAACCGGGGCAGCAGTCGGTGATCGGCAAGTCGTTGTCCACGGTCTTGGGGACATGGATCGCCTGCACCGGGTAACCGAGTTTTTCGGATAGCTGCGAGATCTTGTAGCAGGTGTCGGCGGAGTCGCCGCCGCCGTTATAGAAGAAGTAGCCGATGTTGTGCGCCTTGAACACTTCGATCAGGCGCTCGTATTCGCGCTTGTTGGCTTCCAGGCTTTTGAGTTTGTAGCGGCATGAACCGAATGCGCCGGAGGGCGTGTAACGCAGGGAGGAGATGGCTTTGGCAGATTCCTTGGCGGTGTCGATCAGCTCTTCGGTCAGCGCGCCGATGATGCCGTTGCGGCCGGCATACACCTTGCCGATCTTGTCCTTGTG
>DIYV01000173.1:9523-11144 GCA_002429165.1 Gallionella sp. UBA6045
CCGCCGGATTGCGCATAAAAAGCATTCATTTTCGACATAAACATTCTCCTTGGTTGTTTAATATGGTTGCTGAATTTCTTCCTTTATTCTGCATGATTCTGTGATTTTACAAATTTCATCTTGCGGTATTTCATGGTCAGGGTGAAAGTAAAGCGTCCAGTCCGTTACATATCCCGGCGGGATGAGCGGGGCTCCGTGATTGCCAGCCTATAGGGTTCAGCTACTTTTCCGTATCCCCAGATTTCCCGTAGCCAGAAAGATTTCACGGAGGAAACACAACAGGCCGGAAATCAGCGCAAACATCGCCAAAATAAAAAGCAGTGAAACGGTGTTCGATGGATCGAAGCCTGTCACCGAGCCTACAAAAAGTGCTGCGATGACGATACAGATCAAGAGGGCTGACATCGTGCACAGGCTGACCGCCCAATGAACCCATCGCGTTCTGCGGGCAAGCATCGCCATTTCTTCTTTTTGCGCGGATTTGATTTGATCACTTGCATTGCCCAGTACCCTGGATCGATCCACGATGCGGGCAAGACGATTCGTGATTACATTGAGTATTGCGCCTACACCTGTCAGCAGGAAGACAGGTGCAACGGCGAGCTGTATGACATGAGCAACAGTTGTGACGTCAGTGGCGCTTTGCATTGCAATCCCTCGTTTTGGAGCAGTTATTATAATGGCACAGGTAAAAAAAACAGGGCGGTAATTCCGCCCTGAGTTTTTGTTCTGACAGCCCGGCCTAAAGCAGCGGCACGATCAACAGCGCGACGATGTTGATGATCTTGATCAGCGGGTTCACTGCGGGACCCGCGGTGTCCTTGTAAGGGTCGCCCACGGTGTCGCCCGTCACTGCAGCCTTGTGCGCATCCGAACCCTTGCCGCCGTAGTTGCCTTCCTCGATGTATTTCTTGGCGTTATCCCATGCACCGCCGCCGGTGGTCATGGAGATCGCCACGAAGATGCCGGTGACGATGGTGCCGACCAGTACGCCGCCCAGTGCCTGAGCGCCGAGTGTCAGCCCGACTATGACCGGTACCGCCACGGGTAGCAGCGACGGGACGATCATTTCCTTGATTGCGGCCTTGGTCAGCATGTCCACGCAAGTGCCGTATTCCGGCTTGCCGGTGCCTTCCATGATGCCGGGGATTTCCTTGAACTGGCGGCGCACTTCAACCACCACCGAACCGGCGGCACGACCGACCGCTTCCATGCCCATGGCGGCGAACAGGTAGGGCACCATGCCGCCGATGAACAGGCCGATGATCACCATGTGATTGGACAGATCGAAGGTCAGTCCGGGATGATTGACGGAAAGCGCATGCGTATAGTCGGCGAACAGCACCAGTGCAGCCAGTCCGGCAGAACCGATCGCGTAGCCCTTGGTGACGGCCTTGGTGGTATTGCCCACGGCGTCGAGCGGGTCGGTGATGTTGCGGACAGATTCTGGCAAACCTGCCATTTCGGCAATGCCGCCTGCGTTGTCGGTGATCGGGCCGTAAGCGTCAAGTGCCACGATGATGCCTGCCATGGACAGCATCGAAGTTGCAGCGATGGCAATGCCGTACAGACCGCCCAGTGCGTAGGCGGAATAGATCGCCAGGCACACGGCCAGCACAGG
>DIYV01000173.1:11455-28289 GCA_002429165.1 Gallionella sp. UBA6045
GGGCTGAACTCGGTTGCAGTGTAATACTCGGTAATCCACACCATTGCTCCGGTCAGCGCAAGGCCGATCAGGGAAGCCAGATAGAGATTCATCGACGAGACCAGTTTGTCGCCGATCATCACGCCATCACCCAAAAGCCAGGTAGTCACCGGGTAGAACGAGACCACCGCCAGCAGGCCTGCCACCAGCAGGCCGCGGTACAGTGCGTTCATGATCTTGCCGCCTTCACGCGTATTGACGAAGAAAGTGCCGATGATGGAGGCAATGATGGAGACGCCGCCCAGAACAAGCGGGTAGATGACTGCATTGGGGGAACCGGAAATCACCAGACCGCCCAGTACCATGGTGGCGATGATGGTCACGGCATAGGTTTCGAACAGGTCGGCGGCCATACCTGCGCAGTCGCCCACATTGTCGCCCACGTTGTCGGCGATCACGGCCGGGTTGCGGGGATCGTCTTCCGGAATACCCGCTTCGACCTTACCCACAAGGTCAGCACCCACATCCGCGCCCTTGGTGAAGATGCCGCCGCCGAGACGGGCAAAAATGGAAATCAGCGAACTGCCGAAAGCCAGTCCAACCAGCGAATGGGTGGCCTCGGTGGAGTTGGCTCCCATCACCATGGTCAGGAATACATAGTAGCCCGTCACGCCCAGCAGTCCCAGACCCACGACCAGCAGGCCGGTGATCGCCCCCCCTTTGAAGGCAACGTTGAGCGCAGCATTCAATCCTTCGGTGGCGGCCTGCGCAGTGCGCACATTGGCGCGCACCGACACGTTCATGCCGATATAACCGGTCAATCCGGACAGGATCGCACCCAGCGCGAAGCCGATGGCGGTTGGCCATTTTAGAGCTACCAGGATAATGACAAACAGGATCGCACCGACGATGCCGATGGTGGTGTACTGCCGGTTCAGGTAGGCTTGCGCGCCTTCCTGCACTGCAGCGGCAATCTCGCGCATGCGATCATTGCCGGTTGGTTTACCCAAAATCCATTTGATGGAAAATATGCCGTAAAAGATTGCAACAATGGCGCACAACAACGCAAATCCCAGACCACCTGACATGATACCTCCCTTAAAGATAAATCAGCCAATTGCCCTGACATCTAAAAATGCATGCCAGCGCATCCACAAGCAACTACAGGTTCTAAGGATACTTCCAATTTACGATAATTGCCGCGTAATTATTGGTTATAGCGATATGCCCTTGCGGGCAATAACAATATGCACTTAAGGGTTATATGGGGTGCAGTAGCGCGGCTGGCGGCGTGAGAGACCAGAATGCGCAAGGTGCATTGGTTGACAGTAGTATTCCGGCGGACAGAATCACTTGCTGTCTTCTTCTACGGCCATCTTGAGCATCTCGAAAATGTCCGGGATGGCCGAGATCACGCGGTTCCAGTTCGGAATCAGCGGGGTGCTCATCGGGTTTTCCATGAACGTTTGTGCAGCCATCGCGATGGCTTTGGTAAAGGTTTCCACCGCCTTGGCTTCCTCGTGCCGGTCGAAATCGAGTCCATTAATCGTTGCATCTGCCTCGTATTTCATCAGTGTGTCTTCCGCCTGCCGCAAATAGGTCACCAGCAGCGATTTGAACAGGCCGTCCGAAAACACCACCCCCTCCGAGGCGAGTGTGCGGAAGATGGATTTGCAGATGTCGACCGCCATCTTCATCAGGCCCTTCCCCGCGTCATCGGGGGAAAGTGCCTGGTGTTTGTGCTCATAGGTGGTGGCGATGTCCACCTGACAAACGCGACGCGGAGAATAATTGCGGTGCACTTCGGCGAGAGAACCGACTTCCAGCCCCCAGTCCCACGGAATCCTGTTTACCCGCGCCATTTCGGTGGTCATGCAGAATTCTCCGGCGAGGGGATAGCGGAAACTGTCGAGGAAAGACAGGAAATCATGCTGGCCGACAAGCTGCTGGATGGAACGCACCAGCGGGGTCATCAACAGCCGGGTGACCCGGCCATTCATTTTATTGGTGACACGGCTGTAATAGCCCTTGCAGAACACATAGTCCAAGGCCGGGCTTGCCACCGGGTAACACAGTCTGGCCAGCAATTCCCGGCTATAGGTGACGATGTCGCAATCATGCAGCGCGATCACATCCGAGCGTCCACGCGCAAGCACATACCCGTAGGCCAGCCATGCGGAACGCCCCTTTCCTTGCGCGCCCACATCCAGTCCATTGCGCGATAGCGTTTCGTATACCTCGGTTATTCTTTTGCCCTTATTGTGAATGATATTGACTTCAGTGGGTATCGGCGACATGAGTTCGCGCGCCCGCTGAAAATCTTTTTCCGAGGCCTGGTCGAGCACCAATACAATTTCATTCAGATACTTTACCTTGGCCAATTCCTGGATGATGCCGGGCATGGCCGGGCCCTCGAATTCGGAATACAGCGCGGGCAGCACCAGGGCGATCGGCCTGACTTTTGAGAATCGAAGCAGGTCTCCTTCCAGACGCTCGAGCGAAGGCTTGCCGAGCTGGTGCAGAGTCGTGATGATTCCGGTCTGGTAAAAATCAGTCATGGCGCGTCCTTCTCCCAAAATCCATTCAAGTTAGAGATGTTCAATCTCGTCTTTCGTTTCTTCTTCGCGCTTCGAAATGGCCTCGCTTTCAATTATCCGCCTGGCCGCATCAATGCCGCCCACGCCGAAGGCGATGGCAAGGGCGATCACGATGCCGCCGAAGACGATAGAGAAGGCGGCAAGCACGATACCGGGGGCAATCTGCAGCTGCTCCATGACCATGGACAGGATCAGCACGATCAGTAATGTATGTATCGCTTCGGCAAGGATCTTGGCATAGTGAAAGCCGTTGTTCGCTGCGGCGATCAGCACCGTGCGGCTGATAAATCCGGAAAGCACGTAGCCGACGATCAGGATCATGGCGGCGGAGAAGATGCGCGGTATATAACTGAAAAATTCCCCGACCAGATGGTTGATTGTCGGTACTTGCAAGGCATTCAGGCCGCTCATCAGCGTAATGATGATCAGCAACCAGAACGCGATCTCGCCCAGTATCGCGGAAGGCTTGGCCCACAGGTCACCCTTGCGCATCAGCTTGGTGAAGCCCATGCGGTCGGACCAGCTGTCGAACTTGATCGCGGTCAAAAATTTCACGAGGACCAGTTTGATGATGCGGGCAAAAGCGATCCCGACGAGCAGGATTACCAGCATGGCCAGAAGATTGGGCGCAAACCCCTTGAATTTAAGGAACAGCTCCTTCAATGGCTCGAGGATCATGTTGATAAAGTCTTCCATTGCACACCTCCTATTGGTTATTTCCAGTTGCTTGCCAGGTAATCCTTGTTGTTTTCAAACTCCATGCAAAGCTTTTCGATTTCAGCTTCCGCGTCCTGTTGCCCCATATCTTTTGCCTGCAAGATAAACGACACAGTTTTGCCGACATACAGCGGGGTCATCGATTTGATCAGTTGCTCGACCGGCAACCTTCTTTTGTGAAAAGCGAGCGCATAATCATAGATCACGCGTGTCCACAAGCCGACCGGAAAATGGAAATCATCGTCGCCCAGTGCGCCCAATCTTTCGATCTCCTTGAAATCGCCTGCGCCGAGGATATCGAGCCAGATCTCGCCGAGGTTCCTCAGCCCTTCGCGGAATATGTTCAGCATTCGCTCGGTGTTGACGTTGACCTGTTCGAGCCCGACGGTATATTCAAAACCGAAGGCCGGTACCGGCTCGGAACCGCGTATCGGCAGCCACACGCCGGCATAGGTCTCCATGAGTTCGAAGGTTGAGCTGACCACCTGATAGAGCATATTGCTCAGATCGGTGCCGGGATCCTTGGCGTCGTGAATCTTGGCACCGAGAAACGACTGGGTGACCTTGAAGCCGTTCGCGATCGCCGTTGTAGTCATCCAGATGTCTATGCCGAAGCGCGCGACATCGGTTTGCCACACATTCTTGGTCAGGTAGAACTTCGCCACCTCGCCCGAAAAGCCGAAATCGCCTCCGATGGGTTGGCGCATGCGTTTGCCGTAAAGCGCGCGGGTGAGCGGATAGACGATGCTGTTGGTGATGGTGCCGTCGAACTTGTGGCGATGATAGAGCGGCGACACATAATCGTAACCGCCCGACAGCACCGGTTTCACCAGCAGTTCAATCCATTCCGGAGTGATGCTCCTGAGATCGGAATCAACGACGGCGCAGGCTTTCGCGCCCAGTATCTCAGCGATTTCGAATACGGTGCGAAAGGCGCTTCCTTTGCCCGGGATGCCCGAATAGGGGAACGCAATCTTCGCGGCGGGCTCCACGCGGTGATGCAGCAGTATTGCGTTGAAATCGTCGATCGAAGTGTTGCGCACCACATCCATCGTCCCGTCGCTGGAACCGCCGTCGGAGTTCACGATGACTGCCTTGTAGTCGGGGAAATATTTGGCCAGGCCGGCCTGCACTGCGCGCACCACATGACCGATGGTGCGTGCATTATTGAAGCTGGGGATGCCGACGATGATGTCGGCCTGGCCTATGCGTTCGAGTTGTTCGTGTACTTCCGCTCTAAAGGTGGCGGTTCTCATCGTCGGGTGTTCTCATGGGAAATCTGGTCAGGTTGCATGGATGGAGATTTTTTATTCAATAACACGATCTGGATATCCATCACGTTGGTACCCGTCGGTCCTGTCTTGAGATGGCTGTGCGCACCGGAAGCTGTGTCGAATTGCTGAAAGAATGCATAAGAATCGTTGTTGACCAGATAGCGCAGCGGGTCAATTCCGAGCGCCCTCGCCTGCGATATCGTGCTGCCGTTGGCCATTGCGCCTGCTGCATCGGTCGGGCCGTCCGTGCCGTCCGTGCCTGCAGATAGCAGTGACACGCCCTGCCAGCCCTCGATTTCCACGGCCAAGGCCAAGGCGAATTCCTGGTTCCTGCCGCCCTTGCCGTTGCCGCGCACCGTGACGGTGGTTTCGCCGCCGCAGAGCAGGCAGCGCCGCTCGTTCGGCTTCATAACGGCCAGTTCGTCGCGCGCGGCTTGTGCCAGAAAATGTGCCGCGTCGCTTGCCTCACCTTGGAGTGTATCGGAAATCGTCTTGGCGGCATACCCGAGCTGCGAGGATTTTTCCTGTGCTGCGGCCAGCGCCAGGCGGATGCCGGCGATGATCACGTTGCGCGTCCCGGCCAGGCAGGGATTGTTGGCCTTTACGGTTTCCGGCGCCAGTCCGGCGAGGCCGCATTGCAGATAGTCGGCTGCGCGCGCAGGCAGCTTTTCCTGCAAGCCGAATTTTTCGATTACCGCCCACGCCTCGGCGAAGGTCGAGTTGTCCGGCGATGTCGGCCCCGAGGCGATCACATCCAGCGGATCGCCGATTACATCGGAAACGATCAATGTCACCAGTTGCGCCGGATAAACGGCCTGTGCCAGCCTGCCACCCTTCACTTCAGAGAGATGCTTGCGCACCGCGTTCAGTTCGTTGATCGTTGCACCGGCATTCAGCAGCAGCCGGGTCGCTTCCTGCTTGTCCTGCAATGTCACCCCTTCGACCGGCGCGACCAGCAGCGCGGAAGCGCCGCCCGAGATCAGACAGATGACCAGCGTCTTTTCATCTGCGCCGCGCACCATATCCAGGACGCGCTGTGCGCCCACTATTCCGGCCTCGTTCGGAACCGGGTGGGATGCCTCGGCCTGCTCGATGATTTTCAGCGGAGCGGTGTGCCCATCCTTGACGACGATCAATCCGGCGGAGATCCTGTTGCCGAGCAGGGTCTCGACTGCCAATGCCATGCGCGCCGTGGCCTTACCCGCGCCGACCACGATGATGCGCTCGAATGATGCGAGGTCGTAAGTCGCATCGGCGACATACAATTGATCGTTGTCGATACGCGCCGCCTTGAGTACCGCATTGTACGGATCGGCCGCCACCAGCGCGGCGTTGAAAATATCCACCAGCATTTTCCGCTCCGGCAGTGCAGAGACATTCTCGTCAGGCTGATGCGCCAGCAATTGCAGCATGGCTTCATTCCATCCCGCGGGACCGGGAAGTTGCGTCTTCAATAAACCGGGGATGGTGATGCGGGCATCGAAACTGCCATCCGTATGCCTGACCAGCACCGGCCTGTCCACCGCCATCAGCATGGGCAGGTCGTTCAGACTGTCGCCCAGCGCGATGCTTGCAATGCCGCCATATTGTTTCCGGTAGAGCGACATCAGGATGCTCACCGCACGGCCCTTGTCATGGTCGCCCATGATGTGGAAGATGCGCCCATGCGTCCAGCGCAGACCGGTTGCTTCGATTGTGTGCAGGAAGTTTTTGTCGGGCTCGCCCTCAAAAATAAATGGCTCGTCGAAATCGCGCAGCCGGGCCAATATCGTCTCTTTCTCGGAAAGACCGGTCAATGCCGCGACCTCCGCGACGGACAGATCCGCAAAGCCGTGCACTTTTGCACGCAACTGTTCACGCAGACGGACAAAGTGCTTCCTGATCTCCGCATAAGGCGTGCCCAGCCGGATCAGTTGGTAACCATTCGCTTCTTCCGCTTCAACAGGAGACGAAAAATATCCGCGCGGGATGAATATACCGCCGCCGTTTTCGGAGATGAATGGATGATGGTTGTTGAGAAGCAGGCGGTAAGCTTCAAGTTCGGAGCGCGTTTTGCTGGAGCAAAGTATCAGCGGAGTCCCGCCATCCGCGATCAGGCTTAAAGCAGGTAACGCCGCCGCATAAGAATAAGTCGCCTCATCCAACAGAGTTCCATCTAGGTCGGTGAAGATGATGGTTTTTTTCATGCGTCTACCGGAAAGTCGTTGGGTATGCCGTGGGAAATGCCATCATAGCGCGACCCTGTTGCAGGACGCCATTTTGTTTTCCGGATTGTGGTGTGAAAGCAGGAGTTCAGTTATAAGCGGCCTGTTTTTCCGTGCTCGATATTTATGCGGGATTTTGCGGGAACTGAATGTTCGTTCAGTCAACAGACCATTGCTAGTCTTCAGCCAGGGCAGCCACCCCTGCGGCCGCGATTTGACCATCCTGGAAGGAGCGCACGCCGCTGATACCCAAGCCGCCCACGACCACACCGTCGATCTGCAGCGGCACACCGCCTTCGGCAGGGATCACCCCGGGGAGGGCCAGATGTATCAACCGTCCGCTCTGTACCGCATCTTCCGAGGCCTTGGTGGGACGCTGAAAAGCCACTGCCGCGTGGGCTTTCTGGATCGCTGTTTCAACACTGCCAAACTGGGTGTCATGGCTGCGTTGCAAATACAGCAGATGACCCCCATCGTCCACCACTGCGATCACCACGCGCCAGTCGTTGCTTTGCGCTTCGGCCTGTGCCGCTGCCGCGATGCGCTTGGCATTTTCCAGCGTGAGAATCGGCTTACTGTCCATGCCTGAAGACAAAAGTCATTTTAACGCGGCGAATATCTTGTCGCGGATGGCTTCCACGCTGCCCACACCGTGAATTTTGATGCATTTCGGCGCGTTTGCTGCGCCGGATTTTTCCCAGGAAGAGTAGTAATTCACCAGCGGTTTGGTTTGCTCGTGGTACACCTGCAGACGCTTCTTCACGGTCTCTTCGGTGTCGTCCGCGCGCTGTACCAGATCTTCGCCGGTGACATCATCTTTGCCTTTCACCTTGGGCGGATTGAATTTGATGTGATAGGTGCGTCCCGAGGCTGTGTGCACGCGGCGACCGCTCATGCGTTGCACGATCTCGCTGTCGTCCACATCAACTTCCACCACGAAATCTATTTCCACGCCAGCCTGTTTCATCGCTTCGGCCTGCGGAAGAGTGCGCGGAAAGCCGTCAAACAGAAAGCCGTTCGTGCAGTCGGATTCCTTGATGCGTTCCTTCACCAGGTTGATGATGATCTCGTCCGACACCAGTCCGCCCGCATCCATGATCTTCTTCGCTGCGACACCGAGAGGTGTGCCAGCCTTGACTGCCGCGCGCAGCATGTCGCCGGTGGAAATCTGCGGAATATTGAATTTTTCCTTGATGTAGTTTGCCTGGGTTCCTTTACCGGCGCCTGGTGCACCGAGCAGTATCAGTTTCATTTATTTATTACCTCCGAATTTATTTGAGCTTCAAATATTTCTCGTGCAGCATGCAGATCCTGTTCGGTATCAACCCCTCCCGGCGGAGCCTGCTGGGCGATGAACACGCCAATCTTGTACCCATAATAGAGTGCGCGCAATTGCTCCAATGCCTCATAGCGCTCTAACACTATTGGGGGGAGCTGTCCGTATGCGCGCAGGAAGCCGGCCCGGTATGCGTATATGCCGATATGGCGCAATACCGGCAAGTCGGCGGGCAGGGGCTGGTGCTGGGCGAACGCATCGCGCGGCCAGGGGATCGGTGCGCGGCTGAAATACAGCGCATTGCCATTTTTATCCAGCACTGTCTTGACGATGTTTGGGTTGCGCATCGAGGCTTCATCGTGAATCGCATGGCAGGCTGTGGCAATTGCACACTCCGGATGGCTGTGCAGATGTTCGGCAACGGCGCGAATCAACGCGGGCGGAATCAGCGGCTCGTCGCCCTGCACATTGACCACGATGGTATCGTCCGGCCAGCCTTGCAGTTGAACCACCTCGGCGATGCGGTCGGTACCGCTGGCGTGGCTGTCTTTGGTCAGGCAAGCCTTGAAACCGTGTTCGTGTACTGCGTTGGCAATCGCATGGTGGTCGGTGGCGATCCAGATTTGTTGCGCACCGCTTTGTGCGGCTTGTTCGGCGACCCTTACCACCATGGGTTTGCCGGAGATCGGCAACAGCGGTTTGCCGGGTAATCGTGTTGACGCGTGGCGTGCCGGAATGACGACGTGAAAATTGGTCATTTGGGAGCCTCTAAAAATTCAGAGTTCGCCCAAATGCAAGGCGCGGGAAAATTTCGCAGCGCAGCATATGCATTATATGTAAGCAAGAAATTTTTTCCGCAACACAGTAGTTGGGATGAAATGTGGATTTTTAGAGGCTCCCATTAAATTTTTTCGGCTTCTTCTGGGGTGAGCTTGCGTGCCTCGTCGACCAGCATCACCGGAATGCCGTCGGCGATTTTATAGGCCAACCGGTCAGCTTTGCAGATCAGTTCCTGCGCGGATTTCTGATAGACCAGCGGAGATTTGCACAGCGGGCAAACGAGGATATCAAGCAGTTTGTTGTCCATGGGGGTCGATCTTTCGCAATATGTGATCTATCAGGGCCGGGTCGATCTGGGCATTCACACGCAATACCCAATATCGCGCATCAGCGAATGCGCCGCATTTTACCGCATCTTTTTCGGTCAGGAGTATCGCATCGCAATCCGCGAAGGACAGGTCGGCTGCACGGTAGGGATGATGGTCGGGAAAAGCGTGCGGCGTGAAGGGGATACCCAGCGTCTCCAGATGTTGGAAATAGCGTTTCGGGTTACCGATACCGGCCACGGCATGCATGTTCGGCTTTTTAAAGTCTGCAGGGGCGGCTGTCTGGTCAGGGTTCAGCAAGTTGTAGAATATCTCGCCGCCAAGGCTCATCGCATATTCTTTGGCTGCGGCATCGCCGCCGTCAAATTGAAATACGCGCAACGATTCGTTTGTCCCCTCTCCATGTGGGAGAGGGTTGGGGAGAGGGGAACGGGCTGGCACGTTCACCACGATCGCATCCACCGATTGCAATCGCGATAGCGGTTCCCGCAACGGTCCGGCGGGGAGCATCAAGCCATTGCCAAAGCGGCGCATGCCATCGATGACAGCGATTTCCGCGTCGCGCTGCAGGCGGTAATGCTGCAATCCATCATCGCACAGTACGACATCGCACTGCGGGCAGGCTTGCAACGCCGCGTGCGCCGTGGCGACGCGATCCGCGCCTACCCACACCGGACAAATATCGCGTCGCGCCATCAACAGCGGTTCATCCCCGACCTGTGGGGCGGTGCTTGACAGGCTGACTGGTTGCGGACTGGAGATGGTGCGGCCATAACCGCGACTGAGGATGAGCGGATGCCAGCCGCGTGCTATGAGTTGTTGTGCCAGGGCAAGCGTGAGCGGGGTCTTGCCGGTTCCGCCGACGCTGATGTTGCCGACCACGATGACAGGCAACAGCAATTGATGGCTGGCCAGAAAGCCGCTGAGATACAACTCGCGACGCAATGCCACCAGCACGCGAAAAACCAGGCTGACCGGAAAAAGAATCAGATGCAGGGGGGTGATGCGATACCAATGGTTTTGCAGCCAATTCACATTAGGGAGCCATTATTGTTGGTTCTGCGTGGTGAAGGTGATGCGCCCAAACCCGGCGCGCCTTGCTGCCTCCATCACGTTTATCACGGATTGATGTGTGGCTTTGGCGTCGGCATCAATGACGATGGTGGGGTCGGTTTGAGTGCCCGCAGCCGCTTTCAGGGAGGCTGCCAACGCGTCTACGCCGGTGTACGACAGCCCCTGGTTGTTGATGGCATAGTGTTCCGAGGCATCCACCGCAACGAAGACTTGATTGTTCTTTGCACCCGATACTTCTCCGCCTGCTTGCGGCAGATTGATCTGTAATTCTGAAAACTTGGCATAGCTGGTGGTCACCATCATGAATATCAATATGACCAGCAGCACGTCTATCATCGGGATCAGGTTGATCTCCGGTTCTTCGCGTCTGCGCCCGAGTCGGAAGTTCATTACCGTTTAACTCGCACGTTGGCCGTGCACAATCGCCACCAGCTTGATGGCCTGTTGCTCCATCTCCATGGTCAGGCTGTCCACTTGCGAACGGAAGTGGCGGTAGAAGATCATGCTCGGGATCGCCACGATCAGCCCGAACGCCGTGTTGTACAGGGCGACGGAGATTCCGTGTGCAAGTATCGCGGGGGAATTGCCAACCGCAGTTTGTGAACCAAAGATTTCGATCATGCCGACCACCGTGCCAAACAGCCCAAGCAATGGGCTGATGGAGGCGATCGTACCCAGGCTGGTGAGGAAACGCCCCAAATCGTGCGAAACTGCACGTCCCGCTTCTTCGACAGATTCCTTCATCACTTCGGGGGTGCTTTTGATGTTCTTCAGGCCAGCGGCGAAAATGCGCCCCAGTGGCGAGCTGTCGGCAAGTTTGGTCAACATGCCGTCGCTGACACCCCGTTGTTTGAGTTCCTTGATGACTTCGTCCAGCAGGGTGGGTGGAGCGATGCGTTGGCTGCGCAAAAACATCAAACGTTCAATGATCAAGCCGACTGCGATGATGGATGCCAGAATCAAAAACCAGATCGGCCAGCCGGCCGCTTCTACAATTGCAAACACGCGGATTCTCCAAATGTGCTTAAATTATCAGGGCGCAACTGTAGCTTGTCACATTGAGTTGAGCAACCTTTCTCAGGATTTACTTCAGCACTATTTTGTTAAGTTGCCATTTGAAAAGAGTATTTCCGTTTACTCACAAATCCTGTGGATAACTTTGTGGATGACTCTCGGGAATAGCCCTTTAACTTGGCGCGGCACAAGGGATTTTATTACTTTGCCTATTTTTGCAACTAATTAATTGTTAATAAAAACATAATGTTATCGTAAGCTTGCGGTTTTGTGGCCGAGTGAAGTGGCGAAGAGCCGCAAGTTTCCTTGAAGTGTGGATTATTTCGGGTTGTCAATATGGATTTGAACTTTTTTTCTGAAGAAAAGTCTCGCGTTTTTTGCGTCGCAGAACTCAACTTTGCAATCAAGCAGTTGCTGGAAAGCAACGTTCCTTTGCTGTGGGTGCGCGGAGAAATTTCCAATTTGGTGAAGGCCGCTTCCGGCCATTTCTATTTTTCGCTGAAGGACGACCAGGCGCAAGTGCGCTGCGTAATGTTCCGGAATAAAAACCAGTTGTTGAAAGAGCCGATCAGCAACGGACAGCAGATCGAAGTATTAGCAGTCGCTACTTTATATGAACAGCGCGGTGACTTTCAGTTGACCGTGGAGCAGATGCGTCCGGCAGGGTTGGGCATACTGTATGAACGATTCGAACGGTTGAAGCAATTGCTGGAAAACCAGGGCTTGTTCGCCGCCGAACGTAAACACCCTTTGCCCCCTTTCCCTAAACGCATCGGCATCATCACCTCACCCCAAGCCGCCGCGTTGCGCGATGTGCTCACTACTCTAAGACAACGCCTGCCGAGCGTGCCGGTGGTGCTGTATCCCGCCCCGGTACAAGGGGCAGGCAGCGCGGAAAAGATCGCCGCAGCCATCGCGGCAGCCAACCGGCGCGCGGAATGCGATGTGCTGATCCTGTGCCGCGGTGGCGGCAGCATCGAAGACCTGTGGGCATTTAATGAAGAAGTCGTCGCGCGCGCGATCGCCGCCAGTGAAATCCCCATCGTCAGTGGGGTCGGACACGAGACCGATTTCACCATCGCCGATTTCGTTGCCGACGAACGCGCACCGACTCCCACCGCAGCCGCGCAACGTGTCGCTCCGGATCGTTTTGCCCTGCTCAGGGGTTTGCAAGACCAGGCGCAGCACCTGCAGCGCGCACAGCGCAACCGGCAGCAGAACGCGATGCAGGCGGTGGACTACCTGCAGCGCAGGCTGGTCCATCCCGCCCAGCAGTTGCAACGCCAGACTCAGCAATTGGACCAGCTGCAACAACGCATGCAGCGCGTCTTTACCTATCGCTATCAGCATCAACACTGGCAGTGGCAATCGCTGGTGCAGCGCCTGCGCGCCGCGAGCAGCGATTTCGCCGGTCTTCAAGACAAACAGGCCAATCTGGCGCAGCGTCTGGTTAAAGCGCTGCACGCGGGTCAGGCAGCTCGTTTGGCGCGAGCCGACATTGCCGGGCAACATTTGATCCTGCTCGACCCGGCCAAAGTCATGGCGCGCGGCTACAGCATGGTACAAGACGCGAGCGGCGCAGTGGTGTCGGATGCCGCTCAGTTGGCCATTGGCGCGGAATTGCGCATCACCTTTGCCAAAGGATGGGTGCGGAGTCAGGTGAAAGAGCGGGGGGAATCATAAAAGGCCGTTCGTGGTGATAACCAGCGACTTGGCTGTCGTCTTTTGACAGCTTAGTCGAATGGCTATGTCGAAGCATGAATGACCAGTCAAAACCGCCGGAGGGTTATCCGGCAGTGTTGGTTTAATTGTTGGGCATCGCTCAAACATGCGCATCACGCCCTACTGCGGTATCATCCCGCCCATGCAAATCTGCTATGCAATTCAATCGTAATGACACCCGAAAATTATATCGACCTTCCTCCCCTGCTCAGTGCGCGCGGCACGGTTACGCTGCCCGGCTCGAAGAGCATTTCCAATCGCATCCTGCTGCTGTCAGCGCTGGCCCAGGGCACGACCGAGATCCGCGATGTACTGCTGTCGGACGATACCGAGCGCATGCTGGACGGTTTGCGCACGCTGGGTGTGGCTGTGGAGCAATTGGAGTCTCATGTGTTCCGTGTGCATGGCTGTGGCGGGAATTTTGGCGAAACTGGCTGCGCTCGTTTTCCGGTCAAGCAGGCAGACTTGTTCCTGGGCAATGCCGGAACCGCCTTTCGTCCGCTGACGGCGGCACTGGCGTTGTCCGGTGGAGACTACAAGCTGTCGGGTACGCCGCGCATGCACGAGCGGCCGATAGGCGATCTGGTGGACGCATTGCGCGAACTCGGCGCGGACATCGAATGCCTGGACAATGAAGGTTTTCCGCCGCTGGAGATCCATCCGGCGACACCGACCGGAATAGATCGTGTCAGCGTGCGAGGCGACGTGTCCAGCCAATTCCTCACCGCTTTGCTGATGGCATTGCCGTTGCTGGATCGCCAAGTTACCGTTGATGTGATCGGCGAATTGATCTCGAAACCTTATATCGAGATCACGCTGGCGATGATGGCGCGCTTCGGTGTGAATATTGTGCGGGATGGCTGGCGCAGCTTCACCGTTGCGGCGGGCAGCAGCTATATTTCGCCCGGTGTGATCTATGTGGAAGGTGATGCTTCTTCTGCTTCGTATTTCCTCGCCGCTGGCGCGATCGGTGGCGGGCCGTTGCGCATCGAAGGGGTCGGCAGCGGCAGCATACAGGGCGATGTGCGTTTCGCCGATGCGCTGGCATTGATGGGTGCGCAGATCGAAATGGGTGCGAACTGGATGGAAGCGCGTGCCCCCCGGGCCGGGAAACTCAATGCGATCGAGATGGACTGCAACCACATCCCCGATGCGGCGATGACGCTGGCGGTGGTCGCGCTGTTCGCCGAGGGCACGACTACGCTGCGCAATATTGCCAGCTGGCGTGTCAAGGAAACCGACCGCATCGCGGCGATGGCGACCGAGTTGCGCAAGGTCGGGGCGACTGTGGAAGAAGGAGAGGATTTCATCCGTGTCACGCCCCCGGCACACTTACGGCATGCAGCCATCGATACCTACGACGATCACCGCATGGCGATGTGCTTCTCGCTTGCCGCCTTTGGCGCGGAAGGCATGCGCATCAACGATCCGCGCTGTGTCGCCAAGACCTTCCCGAATTATTTCACGCTGTTGCATGATGTGGTGCAGGCTGTGCCGGTGATCGCGATCGACGGACCGTCTGCATCCGGCAAGGGCACGGTGGCACAGCTGGTCGCGGCCAGGCTCGGCTATCACTATCTGGACAGCGGCGCGTTGTATCGTTTGCTTGCGCTGGCGGCACAGCGCGATCGAATCCAGCTGACCGATGAAACGGGTCTGGCGGAATTGGCCGAACGCATGGAGATCCGATTCGAGGGCAATCAGATATTCCTGGATGACATTTTGGTCGGCGATGAATTGCGTGGCGAGCAATGTGCCGCTGTGGCTTCCAAAGTGGCCGCTTTGCCCGGTGTGCGTGCAGCACTTTTGAACAAGCAGCATGCGTTCCGCAGGGCTCCGGGCCTGGTGGCGGATGGGCGCGACATGGGCTCGGTGGTGTTCCCGGACGCGGTGCTGAAGATATTTCTTACTGCCAGTGCCGAGGCGCGTGCCGACCGCCGTTATAAGCAGTTGATGGAAAAAGGAATCGATGCTAATATCGCCGCCCTTTTGTTGGATATACGTGTGCGTGACGAGCGAGATACTCAACGCAGCGCATCTCCTCTGCAACAGGCACTGGGTGCAAGTCTGCTGGATACCACCGCGCTAAGCATCGATGAAGCAGTTCAGGACATCGAACAGGCAGCACTGAAAGTATTGGCACACTGACCCGGCGAAAAGCTTCAAGTATCAGGCCCCATAGGACTCTCCGTCTGGTGGGAACTTTAACTAACCCCCTGCGCCGATTAGTTTTTTCGGGCAGATAATATTTTTAGGTGTATCCGATGAACGCAACCGCAACCGCAGCAGCTGTACAAGATCCCGATAGTTTCGCAGCAATGTTTGAAGAAAGCTTGACGCGCAAGGAAATGCGCGCAGGCGAATTGATTACCGCGCAAGTTGTGCGCGTCGACCACAACATGGTGGTCGTGAATGCCGGACTGAAGTCCGAAAGTTTGATAGCAATCGAGGAATTCCTCGACGCCAAAGGCGAATTGGAAGTCGCTGCGGGCGATTTTGTCACCGTCGCGATCGAGTCGCTGGAAAATGGCTATGGTGAAACCAAGCTGTCGCGTGAAAAAGCCAAGCGTCTGGCGGCATGGCACGAGCTGGAAATCGCCATGGAAGAAGGCAAGATCGTGGAAGGCTATGTCAGCGGCAAGGTCAAGGGCGGTCTGACTGCGATGGTCAATGGTATCCGCGCATTCCTGCCGGGTTCGCTGGTAGATATTCGCCCGGTCAAGGACACCACGCCTTATGAAAACAAGACCATGGAATTGAAGGTCATCAAACTGGATCGCAAGCGCAACAATGTGGTGGTTTCCCGTCGCGCCGTGCTGGAAGCAAGCATGGGTGCAGACCGTGAAGCGATCCTGGAGAATCTCAAGGAAGGCGCGATCGTCAAGGGCGTGGTCAAGAACATCACCGACTACGGCGCATTCGTTGATCTCGGCGGCATTGATGGCCTGCTTCACATTACTGATCTGGCATGGCGTCGTGTCAAGCATCCGTCTGAAGTATTGACCGTTGGCGACGAGATCGAAGCCAAGATTCTGAAGTTCGACCAGGAGAAGAACCGTGTTTCGCTGGGCATCAAGCAGATGGGCGATGATCCATGGAACGGTCTGGCGCGTCGCTACCCGCAAGGCACTCGTATGTTCGGCAAGGTGACCAATCTGACTGACTACGGCGCATTCGTTGAAATCGAACAGGGTATCGAAGGTCTGGTACACGTTTCAGAAATGGACTGGACCAACAAGAACGTTCATCCTTCCAAGGTTGTAAGCCTGGGCGATGAAGTTGAAGTGATGATCCTGGAAATCGATGAGGCGCGTCGTCGTATCTCGCTGGGTATGAAGCAATGCCAATCCAATCCATGGGATGACTTCGAGATTAACCACAAGAAGGGTGACAAAGTTAAGGGGCAGATCAAGTCCATCACCGATTTTGGTGTATTCATCGGTCTGGATGGCGGTATCGACGGTCTGGTGCATTTGTCCGACCTGTCGTGGAGTCAGCCCGGCGAAGAAGCAGTGCGCAGCTACAAGAAGGGCGACGAAGTCGAGGCAGTGGTATTGGCGATCGATGTTGAACGCGAGCGCATCTCTCTCGGGATCAAACAGATGGAGGGCGATCCATTCGGTGGCTTTGCTTCCAGCCATGAAAAGGGTGCTGTGGTCACCGGTACCGTGAAGTCACTGGATGCCAAGGGTGCAACGATTGCATTGGAGGGTGATGTGGAGGCATATCTGAAGGCGTCCGAAGTGTCTGCGGATCGTGTGGAAGATATTCGCACCCACTTGAAAGAAGGTGATAGTGTTACCGCTGTCATCATCAACGTGGACCGCAAGAATCGCGGCATCAATCTGTCGATCAAGGCGCTGAACAAGAC
>DIYV01000016.1:0-832 GCA_002429165.1 Gallionella sp. UBA6045
CTCCATCTTATTTTCCGAGCTCTTCCATCCGCAACCTCGTCACCTTGCCTGCCACCACGCCCAATGCCTCGATCTTCACAATCGCCGCGTTGATGCGCTTCTCGCGCGTCAGGTGGGTAAGCATGATCAGGTCGGCCTGGACTTCGCCCTCGCCCGGTTCCTTCTGGATCACCGCATCGATGGATATCTGTTCGTCGGCGAGGATGCGCGTGATATCGGCCAGCACGCCGGGTTTGTCCTGCACGCGCAGGCGCAGGTAGTAGCTGGTCTGCACTTCGTCCATCGGCAATATCTTCAGGTCGGCCATCGCGTTCGGCTGGAACGCAAGATGCGGTACGCGATGTTCCGGGTCGGCGGTGTGCATGCGCGTGATGTCCACCAGGTCGGCGATCACCGCGCTGGCGGTCGGTTCTGCCCCCGCGCCCTTGCCGTAATACAGCGTCGCGCCAACGGCATCGCCCTGCACCAGCACCGCGTTCATCGCGCCTTCAACATTTGCTATTAAGCGCTTTGTTGGAATCAATGTTGGATGCACGCGCAGCTCGACGCCTTCCGGAGTACGCTTGGTGATGCCCAGCAGCTTGATGCGATAGCCGAGTTGTTCGGCGTACTTGATGTCGATCGCATCCAGCCTGCTGATTCCTTCGATGTACGCTTTTTCAAATTGCATCGGGATGCCGAATGCCAGCGCGGAAAGTATCGTGATCTTGTGCGCCGCGTCCACGCCCTCGATGTCGAAGGTCGGATCGGCCTCGGCGTAACCCAGGCGCTGCGCCTCTTTCAGCACGGTATCGAAGCTCAGTCCCTTGTCGCGCATCTCGGACAGGATGAA
>DIYV01000016.1:1145-6585 GCA_002429165.1 Gallionella sp. UBA6045
ACCGCCGCCTCGAACGCGACCATCACGCCCTTGTCCTGCGCGGCCTTGAATATCTCATTGCCGTAAGTCGCGAGCAGCGCCTTGTTCGCGGTGACGACATGCTTGCCGTTGGCGATCGCTTTCATCACCAGCTCCTTCGCCACGCCATAACCGCCGATCAGCTCGATGACGATGTCCACTTCGGGATCGCTCACCACCGAGAATGCATCGTCGGTCACGCGGCACTTGCCGCCGGTGACTTTCTTCGCCAGCTCCAGATTCTTGTCGGCCACGACAGTGATGCGGATCGGGCGGCCGGCGCGGCGCGTGATCTCTTCGGCATTGCGTTGCAGCACGGTGAAGGTGCCGCCGCCGACTGTGCCTATGCCCAGCAGTCCTACGTTGATTGGTTTGATACTCATTATCATTTCCCGTTATTCTCAATATATTTTGTAGGAGCGCAACTCGTTGCGCGATTGAATCGCCAGATGAATCTGGCTCCTACCATGCCGTCAGTTGGTGCCGTGGTGCTTGCGGTAATTTTCCAGAAATCTTGCAATGCGCCCCATCGCTTCGGTCAGGTCATCCACATTCGGCAGGAACACAATGCGGATGTGGTCGGGATGTATCCAGTTAAAACCGGTGCCCTGCACTACCAGCACCTTCTCGGTTTCCAGCAGCTCCAGGATGAATTTCTGGTCATTCTTGATCGGATAGATCTTCGGATCGAAGCGCGGGAACAGGTATAGCGCGGCCTTGGGTTTGACGCAGGTCACACCGGGAATCTCGGTCAGCAGCTTGTAAGCAAGATCGCGCTGTTTGCACAGTCGCCCGGTCGGCGCAACCAGGTCGTTGATGCTCTGGTAACCGCCCAGCGCGGTCTGGATCGCGAACTGCCCGGGCACGTTGGAACACAGCCGCATCGAAGCCAGGATGGTCAGGCCGTTGATATAGTCCTGCGCGTGTTTCTTCTCGCCCGACACCACCATCCAGCCGGCGCGGTAACCGCAGGCGCGATAGTTTTTCGACAACCCGTTCAGCGTCACAAACAATACGTCATCGGCCAGCGAGGCGATTGCGGTGTGCGTCGCGCCGTCATACACCATCTTGTCGTAGATCTCGTCGGCGTAAATAATCAGGTCATGCTCGCGCGCAATCTGGATGATCTCGCGCAGGATGTCGTCGGAATAAAGCGCACCTGTCGGGTTGTTCGGGTTGATGATCACGATGGCGCGCGTGTTCTTGGTGATCTTGCTGCGCATGTCGGCAAGGTCGGGATTCCACTCATTCGCCTCATCGCAGACATAATGGCGCGGTGTGCCGCCTGCCAGCGTGACCGCCGCGGTCCACAGCGGATAGTCGGGGGTCGGGATCAACACTTCATCGCCGGTGTTGAGCAAGCCCTGCATCGCCATCACGATCAGTTCCGATGCACCGTTGCCGATATAGATGTCATCCAGCCCGACGCCCATGATCTTCTTGCCCTGGCAGTAGTGCATGATCGCCTTGCGCGCCGCGAACATGCCTTTGGAATCGGAATAGCCGGACGAATTGGGCAGGTTCAGGATCACGTCCTGCTGGATCTCCTCGGGCGCCTCGAAGCCGAACGGCGCGAGATTGCCGATGTTCAGCTTGATGATGCGCTGGCCCTCTTCCTCCATCTGCTTGGCGCGCTCCATCACCGGGCCGCGAATGTCGTAGCATACGTTGGAAAGCTTGGTCGATTTTAAAATTGGTTTCACTTTATATATTCTCGAGTTTTAGAGCGCCGCCCGGTGCGCCGGGCGAAATGCCAGGGCACAATGATAGAATTCGCCGCGCAATTGCAAAGGGCGCGATTTTACCCGTGCGGCCACGGTACAGCAAATGCCCCGGATAAACGGGGTGGGGCTGAAAAGCGACAAGACGCACAATTCACAAAAATTTCAGGCGAATTCGAGCCCATTAAAACTGATGTTCTATCCACCCGATGATTGACCGCGCCGATGACGATATCCTGATCCGTGCGATGCCGCTGGTATTTGTGCTGATCTGGAGCACGGGTTTCATCGTGGCGCGTTACGGTATGCCGCTTGCCCCGCCGATGAAATTCCTGGCGCTGCGCTATGCGTTTTCGATACTCTGTTTCCTGCCCTGGATCATGCTGGCGGGTGTGTCCTGGCCGCGCACGCGCGCGCAGTGGCTGCATCTGTCCGTTACCGGGGTGCTGATGCACGGCGGCTATCTGGGCGGGGTCTGGGCCGCCGTCAAGGCGGGGATGGGCTCGGGACTGGTTGCGCTGATCGTCGGGCTGCAGCCGGTTTTCACGGCTTTCTGGTTGTCGGCCACGGGGGGTCACGTCACGCGCCGGCAATGGGCCGGACTGGCGCTGGGTTTTGCCGGGCTGGTGCTGGTGGTGTCGCGCAAGCTGGGCGCGGGCGGCGAAGCAACCACCTTCAATCTTTCTTTGGCCGTCTTC
The DNA here is from genome assembly GCA_002429165.1 of Gallionella sp. UBA6045. Taxonomy (GTDB): domain Bacteria; phylum Pseudomonadota; class Gammaproteobacteria; order Burkholderiales; family Gallionellaceae; genus Gallionella. The sequence goes on from DIYV01000016.1 coordinate 3,583, forward strand.
GCGCTGCTGTGCATCACCACCGGAACGCTGTACCAGAAACGGCATGTGACGCGCTGCGATGCCCGCAGCGCCAATGCGGTGCAACTCCTGGCGGCACTGGCTGTCACCCTGCCGCTGGCGTTGCTTGAAACCGAACCGGTGCAATGGACCGGCGAATTCGTTGCCGCCCTGGCCTGGTCGGTGCTGGTCCTGACCTTGGGCGGAAGTTCGCTGCTGTACATCCTGATCCAGCGCGGCGCGGCCACTGCCGTGACCAGCCTGCTGTACCTGGTGCCGCCCACCACGGCACTGATGGCCTGGGTGCTTTTTTCCGAGCCCATCACGGCAGTGACCATCGCGGGCGTTACGCTCACGGCCCTGGGCGTGAGCCTGGTTGTCAGGGCAGCGCGCCCGCCTGCACGATACTGATGGTTTCGAGCGGTTCCCGGCCTTTCGCCAAGCGCAACAATCTGGGAAAGGTGCCGGTTTTGTGCACGGCCCAGTGCCCCTCGGTTATCTCTTCGACCTGTCCCAATTGCGCCTTCAGCTGCGCGTACTGTTCCGCTCTGGCCACCAGAAAATACCGGTTTCCCGGCGCCGGCAACTGCGCCGCATCATCCGCATCATGGATCGCGGCGCGGCTGTACAGAGACAATTCCCTCGCCACCATGGGCATGCGGTAGACGTAGATCGGCACCCCGGATCGATCCGCCAGCCGCGCGTTCACATTGTGCGCCACGCTGTAGGAAGTGAACGTCAGCGCGGTCATCGCAACCAGAAACGCATACAGCATATTGATGCCGATGACCGGGTAGACCAGTACCGCGTACTCGCGCATCTGCTTTCTCTTCACCAGGGCATACACCAGCAAACCTCCCGAAACCGCCAGCACCGGGACAATCAAAACGGCTTTCCCGACATATACACTCAAACCGGCAGCCAGAGCTAGCAGCAGCAGCGTGATGACCCATTGCGCGACGGGCAATTTATTGCGGCCGGCGGTCCGCGCCAGATAATCCGCCAAGTAGTGCGCGCACAGGATGGCTGCAAACGGGAAGATGATGACCGTGTAGTACTCGAACTGGAATGCGGTCGCGCTGAATATCAGGAACGGGATGAAGAACGAACCGCACAGAAAAACGAAATTCGCCCGCTCGGCGGCGCTGTGCGAAACGAAATGACGTATACCGGAATAAAGCGCCGCAACAAATACCGCCACCCAAGGCAGGAATGTCCACAGGAAAGCGTTCACGAAATACAGCGGATTCCCGTTGTGATTCTGGATGGGACCGGTATTGAAGAAACGCCCGAACTGGCTGTCCCACAGAAAGAACCGGATGCCGGACACCTGCGTTTGACCGAACACCACTTTTTCCGGATGCGCATCGAATTGCAGATAGAGGGCGATGAGTTCTGGTGCGGTGAACAGCAGCGTCAATGCAAGTGCGAGCAGCCATTTCCCGCTCCACAGCTTGCGCCACTGGCCCCGGTACAGCCACATGCACACCATTCCGCCGGCGATCGCAATCAGCGTGAACACGCCCTTGGTCATCACTGCCATTGCGCTGAACAGCGCACCGAGCAGCAGATATTTCAGTTTCGCCACGGTGTCGAAGCGCAACCAGTAATAGCACGCCGCCATGATGAAACCGGTCAGATAGGTTTCCGCTTTTACCTCTATGCTCGAATCCATCATTTCGAAGACCGACACGTAAACCAGCACGGCCAACCACGCGGTGTCGCGATTGTAAAAAAGGCGCGCGATACGGTATGTGAAATAGCCCCCGATCAGGTGAAACAGGAAGCCGGGCAGAATGTAGGTAAAAGCACTGACTCCGCCGACCTTGAAGAACAGCGCGTTGATCCAGAATGGCAAGTGCGGCTTGTCCAGCCAATCCCTGCCATCCAGGACCAGATTCACCCAGTCATTGTTCAGCGCGATGTGCCGGGCAAGCGCGGCATAGGTGACAGAGTCGCCCCCGTTGATCACCGGGGACAACATCGCCGCTGCATTGAGCATCAGTGTAACCAGGATCAGCCATTTGGCTTGGTGAGAAACATTCATTTCAGGAACCATGTGTTCGATACTTTTGTTCAGGGCACAGTGTACCCATCTTGTTTGTGTTTCGGTACTAATCATCTGATTTGACGCGGCCTGCGCCCAACCCCTAAACTCCCAATTATCATACCGCACAACCACGAGGTCATTTTGAAATTGCATCTGGACAAGCACGGCGAGACCAGAGTGTTTACCGCACACGGCCCGGATCATGTCATGGTCAGCGGCGAACGCTATGACCACAGCATCGTGGTGCTTGCAGAAGCGGTGCGCGATGACTGGACAGTCGCCAATTTCGACGAACTGGGGGAGCAGCATTTTAACTACTTCCTCGCGCTCAAGCCGGACGTGCTGCTGCTCGGCACCGGCGCTACACAGCGATTTCCACACCCGCGCCTGTACCGCTCACTGACGGATGCGGGTATCGGCGTGGAATGCATGAATACGCCTGCAGCCTGCCGCACCTACAATATACTGGTGGCGGAAGATCGCAAGGTGGTCGCGGCGATTCTGTTTTGAAACACAAACCCGTCCGGGTCCCATCATATTTTCGGAAATCCCAATGAGTCAATCACTGCAAAACGTCATCCGGCAAGCCGAGCAAATCATTCTCGGCAAGCCGCAGCAAATTCGCCTTGCGGTGGCCTGCCTGCTGGCGCGCGGTCATTTGCTCATCGAGGATCTGCCAGGTGTAGGCAAGACCACGCTGGCGCATGGTCTGGCGCGCACGCTGGGATTGCAGTTCCAGCGCATCCAGTTCACCAGCGACCTGTTGCCCGCCGATATCCTCGGTGTGTCGGTATACGAGCGCCCGGGTATCGAAGCAAAGGTCGGTGAGTTCAAATTCCATCCCGGGCCGATCTTCGCGCAAATGATCCTGGCGGACGAAATCAATCGCGCCACTCCCAAAGCCCAAAGCGCGCTGCTGGAAGCGATGGAAGAACAACAGGTGACCATAGAAGGGA
>DIYV01000168.1 GCA_002429165.1 Gallionella sp. UBA6045
TTCTTGAAGCCGTGTTTTTCATATAGCTCATAGGCCAGGTTCTTTATTTCCTTGTTTTCTTCGTTCAGGTTTTTCTGTAACATTTTGTTGCCTCTCTTTTCATTTGTTAAGTGCAGAAAATCAACTGCACAAGGGATGGAAAATTCGGGAGTCACACACTCGAATTACCGGAAAAAACTGATGGCACAAACCAACACCAAAATGAAACGGGGACGAAATATATCGCCTCTCTTCTATTTTTTCGTTGCAATGAAATTCAGAATCCAACGTCAGACAAGATTGGTAATATTCCTTGCGCTGCATCCGACCGGATTCACGACCGCACTATGGAAGATATGGCCTCCTTGTTCCGTGCGTTGCCGCACATGCCGTGCAATAAAACAATCAAATAGTAAAGAACAAAAGGGGGTCAGCATGAGCTGGCCCCCTTTGGACTTTCTTTGGATACTTTGATAATTCTCCTGCTGAAACAGGGGAGGAAATACTTGTCCAATAACGAATTATTGGAGATTAACCCTGTTATAAAATCTTGTTCTGAAAAGCAGTCTCTTTTGTGCGTCATCCTCACTATCCACAAGTTTTTCCCGTGTGTGCAGCACATTGTTCGAAATCAGTCCCAACCCGGATTCCAGCCTGCCTTCAATCACGTGCTCGGACTCGGCCAGCATCATTGATTCCAGCACAGCCCTGGCAGCATTGACATCCGCATCATCAGACTAGGCCATATCCATTTTTCTGAATGAGAACCGATGGCACAAATTCCCGTCAGAATTTGTCCAGAACACCTTGCCTCCAAGGTGCTCGGCAATTTCGCCTGTCTTGGGATTCTTGTACTTGAAACAATTCTTGTTCATCAGCACCCTGAGTGCATCGGGATCTTTATCGCGCAGAAGTATGTACATAATTTCATGGTCCAGCACCTTGTTGCTGCCTCCTTCAATAGCCGGTCGTTTACACAGCAGAAACAAAGCCTGTATTGTTTTGTCGGAACCGTAATAAGTAGCATCCGTATGCCAGCGAACATGCCTCGTCGTGAAGGGTATGGCTTTGTTCAAAATGCCGGAATTCGTCAATTCGTCAGAGTTGGAGTGACGCCTGGTTTTGTCCGTTTCGGAAACCCCAAGTTGCCTGCCTAAAGCAAGCAGAGAATCCATGCCCAGTTCGGCGGATCCCGCCGTGTAGACGCACATATTTGCCAATTCCACGAGTTCCCCTATTTTGCCTTTTTCCTTTTCTGTTATTGCAGTCATGTCTCCCAGCTCGACCACCAGATCACCAACACTCTTCGGATAAGCAGCCAGTTTTTCATCGCGCCATTTTTTATAATCTTCTGCCGAATCCAGGTTAAATCTTTCGGGATATTTTGTATTCCAGTGCTTCATGCAAGGTTCCTCAAATAAAAATGGTCATATCGTTTTTTCTTCCTTCATTCTAACTGGCATCAAACCAAACTACCACCAGCCAAAGCCGGCGGATTTAACCCGGCAATATAGGGACGGAACCCAAATAAATGTAGATCCTCGCAGGCATTGAATCAGGCTTAATTCTCGCCTTTATCCCCTGGTCAGCACATTTGAGATGATTATCAACGGTAGACGGCCCGGTGTTGCCGCTGATCTGCATATCGATCGCATTAGTGACATTTTTCCGCTATCGCGCCAGGATGATGCCCTTAACCTATAATGATCGTTTGGCGACACTTCTAATACGACGGCAGACATGCAAAGGAGCACCTTGAAATGAGCAATAAAGCAGACTACAAGCTAATCGGCAAATCAACCGTATGTTCGGAAATTACCGAGGACGAAGCCAAGATCCTGGCGGAGGCAATGGGTGTGCGCGAGTTGAAGGATGGCGAGTTGCTCGTCAGCGAAGGCGAAGCCGACCATACTCTTTACATTCTCGCCTCCGGCAAGCTCGGCGTCATCAGCGCCGCCGCTGACGGCAAGCAGAACCTGGTACATACCATGATAGCGGGCGAATGCGCCGGCACCCGCGCGTTTGTCGACCACTCGCCGCGCAGGGCAACCCTGCGTGCGGTGGGCAAGGCCACGGTCTACATGCTCACCCCTGAGGCCTTCGATACCGTGGTGGATAACCATCCGCGCCTGGCTTACAAAGTGATGCGCGCGCTGTTCCGGGTCACCCACTCCAACCTGATGCGGATGAACCAGGAAACCCAGCAGCTTTCCAATTACATCCACAAGACGCAGGGGCGATATTGAATCGCGGATAAATTCAAAAACTAAAGCGATCAGCATCGCGATCGTTTCAGGATGCCGCGTTGAAATGAAATAGGTTAATGCGATCAGGCAGCACCGCCATCGACTGCGACTACCCTGCCCGTCCGCCTGTTCCAGGCCCCGCTCTGCGTGCAATTCCGTAAGCCCCAAGTGATTAGTCCCTATACGGTTATGGTTATCAACCGGCAAAGCTATTCATGTTTTTTCATAAGTAGTAATGTAGCAGCCTTGCCATTTCCACAAAGGAGCATCGCTATGTCTTACAGCATGAAAGTAGGGTTATTCGCATACGAGCATCATTTGAAAAAAGGGATACTGGCAGTTGTGCTGGCACTTGGACTGCCGCTCGCAACACCACTGGGAACGCCGCTCGCCAGGGCTGCCGAACCTGAGGTGACGGCGGACCAGGTGGTGAGCGCAATCGAGGGTGTTTTTGGCGTGACACCCGGCCAGCGCCGCAACCATATCAAGGGCACCTGCGCGGCGGGCGAGTTTGTCGGAATACACAAGGCCGCTGCCGCATATTCCCGGTCGACGCTGTTCTCCGGGAATCCGGTGCCGGTCGTGGCGCGCTTCTCGCTGGCGGGCGGCAACCCCAAGGCTCCGGATTTTGCGAAAAGTCCGCGCGGCATGGCGCTGGAATTCAGCCTGCCGCATGACGAAATCCAGCACATGACCATGCTGAACACGCCAATGTTCGGCGCCGCGCAGCCGAGCACTTTTTACGACCAGATGGTCGCGATGAAGCCCGATCCTGCAACCGGCAAGCCCGACCCGGAAAAAATGAAGGCCTTCAAGGCGACCCATCCAGACAGTCTGGCGCAAGCAGATTTTCTGGCGAAACATAATCCGCCGGTGAGCTATGCCAACAGCGACTTTTACGGAATCCATACCTTCAAGTTCATCAATCGCGCCAACAAGACCACGCTGGTGCGCTGGCGCTTTGTTCCGCATGATGGGGAAAAGCGTTTGACGGATGCAGAACTGAAATCGATGCCGCCGAATTTTCTTGAGCAGGCATTGATCGACCGGACCAAAAAGGGCCCGGTGCGCTGGGACATGGTGATCTCGATCGGTAAGCCCGGCGATCCTGTGGACAATCCGACATTGGCGTGGCCCGCCGATCGCAAGGAAGTGAAGGTCGGGACGCTGACGATTGCCTCGGCGATGCCGCAGCATGGGGCAGCATGCGAGAATATCAACTATGATCCGCTGGTGATGAGCGACGGAATCGAACCGACGAATGACCCGATCCTGCTGTTCCGTTCGCCCGCCTATGCGACCTCGTTCGCCAAGCGTATGGGCGGGATGTAAAACGCGCGTTATGCGGCAACCCGGGCACGCGCCCGGGTTGCCGAATGTCCGGTGCAACGGCGGCGGCAGTACCAAATCGTGAAGAGGATAATTACAAGTGACGCCTTTGTGCCATGTGTTTTTCCGCATCTGTCAGCTATAGCGCCGCGGCCGTGCTGGTGGGCACCGGCGTGTATGCCGCCCGGCAGGCCAGGCGGCTGCAACCCCCATACCTGATGTGGGCGCTGGTTCCTGTCTTGTTTGGTTTGCAGCAGGCATTCGAGGGACGGGTATGGCAGGAACTCGATGCGGGTAATGCCGGTGCAGCAGTGCCATATGCGCTGGGGTTTCATTTCTTCTCGCATTTTCTGTGGTTGTGGTGGCTGCCGCTCAGCTGCTACCTGGTTGAGCCTGGGCAAGGCAAGACCGGAAAGCTGCGCAAGCGGGTCATCGGCGGCTGCGCCATATTCGGCGCTTTCGCCGGCACGCTGGTTTATTCCGTGATGCTCTCCCATCCCGAATGGATGTCGGTCGGGGTGAAAGTACACTCCATCACCTATGATTTTTCCGTTCCCTGGCGCAGCCCCATCCACTTGCCGATCACGCCGGCCGCACTTTATGCGCTGACCATCCTGGTGCCGCTGCTCATCTCCAGCCACAGGCTGATCAGGATCTTCGGGGTACTGGTCGTCTTGTCCAGCGTGCTGACATCGGCGGCCTATGGTTATGCCTACGTCTCTGTCTGGTGCTTCTTCGCTGCTGCGTTATCGCTCTATCTGGTCTTCATGATTCGCCATCTTGTGGCAGCAGTACAGGACGGACACACCTTGCCCGCGCGGAGCGAAGGTTGATCAACCAGACTCATCGAGCGTGGTTCGACATGGTTGACTTGATCTTATGATCCGACTCGACGAATCATTGCATGCATGGGGAGGGGTCGACTTCGACGCCATACTCAAACGGGAAATCGAGAAGTTGGGCGCAGACAATCTGCCCCTGCAACAGGGATTGTCCGGCAGTAGTTATGTTGCCGAGAGCCCGATCACAGTGATGATCCACCGCGTTGCCGAAATGGAAAATGTGATCCGCATCAAGGCCGGGATTTTTTATCACGGGATAATCGGCGGTTGCAGCTGTGCGGACGATCCAACACCCACCGGCGAAAACAATGAATACTGCGAAGTGCAGATAGACATCGATAAGGCAACCGCAGTTATTGCGGTTGTGCTGATAACGGAATGATCAGTTCAAATTTGAGAGCAGATTTCAGGAAGGCAGTCTCCGAATAGCTCCGGGATTTCTCCTTAGGATAAAGAAAATCAATTCGGGCAGGTTGTGTGCCATGGTCTACAATATTCGCTACGATGTTCTTTGCAGATAATCATTAATGAAGTCGCCAACCCCGCCCCGAAAAAAATCCCGTTTCAGCTTCAAGTTGCCCGGCAGGCCCGTGCGCCTGATAGTGCTGCTGCTTTTGCTGGGGCTGTCCGGATACATTTACTATCTTGACGTTACCATCCGCGATGCTTTCGAAGGCCGCAAGTTCGCTTTGCCGGCGCGTGTCTACGGCCGTGCGCTGGAGGTGTATGCAGGACTGAAGCTGACGCGCGGGCAATTCGTCGGCGAGATGAAGTCTATCGGGTATCACGAGAACCCGCAGCCAGACCAGGCCGCGACCTACAAAAACACATTGAATGGCATCGAATTCACGACCCGCGACTTCGTGTTCGGGGATGGCACGCAGCCCCCGCAGCATTTGCGCATCGAGTTCGCCGACGGCAAGGTGTCCTTGCTGCAGGTTCGCGGCAGCAAGGATGCCGATCTGCCCTTGTTGCGCATGGAGCCACCGCTTATCGGCGGCATCTACCCCGGCCATAACGAGGACCGTGAGCTGGTCAGGCTCAACCAGGTTCCCAAGATGCTGACCGCCACGCTGATTGCGACCGAAGACCGGAATTTTTATACGCACTGGGGCATCGATCCGCGCGGTATCGCACGCGCGCTGTACAAGACCGTCACCGGACAGCGTATCGAAGGCGGCAGCACGCTCACCCAGCAGCTGGTGAAGAATTTTTTCCTGACCCCGGAACGCACGCTGACGCGCAAGGCAAACGAGGCGCTGATGGCGCTGCTGCTCGAGTTGCACTACAGCAAGGGTGAGATTCTCGAGACCTATCTCAACGAGATATTTCTCGGGCAGGATGCCAACCGCGCCATCCATGGCTTTGGCCTGGCCAGCTATTTTTATTTCGATCGCCCGCTCGACCGTCTCGAGCCGCAGGAGATCGCAACCCTGGTGGGCATGGTCAAGGGCCCGACGGTGTATGACCCGCGCAGACATCCGGATCTGTCTCTCAAGCGGCGCAACGTGGTGCTGCAGATCATGGAAAACCAGCATGTCATCACCCACGCGCAATTCGTCGTGGCCCGCCGCAAACCGCTGGGTGTGGTCGAACGTGCACCCGCCGGCACTTCGCCGTATCCGGCTTTCCTGCAGTTCGTTCATCTCCAGTTGGCGCGCGACTATCGTGAAGAGGATCTGCACAGCGAAGGTTTGCGCATCTTCACCACCCTTGATCCGTTTGTGCAGCACCAGGCTGAGGAGGCTTTGCAGTCGCGCCTTGCGCAGATCGAAAAGAGACACAGGATTGCCGCCGATACGCTGGAGGGGGCTGTGGTGGTCAGCAGCACGCAGACCGGCGAGATACAGGCGATGGTGGGCGGGCGCGATGCGCGCTACGCCGGATTCAACCGCGCCATCGATGCGCAGCGCCCGATCGGTTCGCTGATCAAACCCATCATCTATCTGACCGCGCTGGAAGACCCGCAACACTACACGCTGATCACGCCGCTGGATGACAGTCCGCTGGTATGGAGCCAGCCGGGCACCACTGACTGGAAACCGAATAACTATGATCGCCAGTTCCACGGCCAGGTACAGTTGCGCACCGCGCTGGCGCAGTCCTATAACGTCGCGACCGCGCGCCTCGGCATAGCACTCGGTGTCCAGCATATCCTCGACAAGCTGCCACTGTTCGGCATCGAGCGGCAGCCACCGCCTTTTGCCTCGTCGCTGCTCGGTGCCTTTGGGCTATCGCCGGTTGAAGTGTCCCAGCTTTACCAGACCTTCGCCGACGGCGGCTTTCGCACTCCCCTGCGCGCCATCCGTACCATCGTCACGGCAGACGGCAAGCCGCTGCAGCGTTTTCCGCTGAATGTCGAACCGGTAGCCCCGCCGGGGCCGGTCTACCTGCTGACAGCGGCCTTGCAGGGCGTGGTGCGCGAGGGCACTGCGCAATCGCTTGTCAATTGGCTTCCTGCCGAAATGAATGTGGCAGGAAAAACCGGCACCACGGACGATCTGCGCGACAGTTGGTTCGCGGGATACACCGGCGACCGCGTGGCGGTGGTTTGGGTCGGCCGCGATGACAACAAGCCCACCGGATTAACGGGCGCCTCGGGGGCCATGACCGTCTGGGGCGAGATGATGAAGAACATCCAGCCCGAGCCGCTGGAACCCGTGATGCCGGAAGATGTCGAGATGGTGAATGTCGGTCCGGTCAGCGGGCTGCGTTATGATGCGGGATGCAAGTCAGGAGCGTTGCTGCCCTTCATCAAGGGTTCTGCACCGGCAGAGACGTCGCCCTGTGACACTTCGTCTGCGGACGCATCGGCCGCCAAGGCTGAAGCGAAACCCGGGGCAAATCAGGATACCGGGAAGAAAAACTGGTTTCAGAGGTTATTCAATTGAAAAATAGATCAAGTTGGTTTTTTGCCCCGGCATGGCTGCTGTTGCTGGCCGGATGTGCAAGCGTGGTGATACCGCCACCGGAAACAACCTCTCCGTCGGGGACACAGCAACCCGGTGAGGCTGCCGTCATCGCACCGGTGCCCAAAACTGCCATGTCGAACAACCGCGCCGTCATCGCGCTACTGGACCAGGCGCAGACCGACAACGAGTCCGGGCGGCGTGAAGCGGCAGGGTCATCGCTGGAGCGCGCGTTGCGCATCGAACCGCGCAATCCCTGGTTGTGGCTTGAACTTGCGCAACTGCGCCTCGCCCAGGGCCAGTATGCGCAGGCAATCACGCTGGCCGGAAAATCGAACAGTTTCGCGGGACGCGACAGTCTTGTGCAAGCCGCAAACTGGCAGGTAATCGGCCAGGCACGCGTCGCGCTGGGCGACACGGCAGGCGCAGAGCAAGCGTTCAAATTTTCCGCAGATCTTGCCCAACAGGCAAAGGCCGATCACGATGCCGATTTCAAATTAAAATGATCGCCCTATGGAAATGAAGCAGATCAATTCTGGCAGATTGCGCGCCATCGGCTACGATAAACGTGCCCGCCTGCTGCAGGTACAACTCGACGACGGCAGCATGCTGCAGTACGGCGGCGTTGGCGAAGAAGCCTGGCGCCTTTTCAGCAACTCGGGCTCGGCTTGGAGCTACTATCGCGACAACATCGAGGAGGAGTTCACCGCGAAGCGCGTTTCCGCAACCGGCACCTCAGGCAAGAACCCGCTCGACGAATTGTTCCGCAAACCCTGAATCAACCGGTCCGGACAGTCTGTTGTCCCGCCTCGTTTTCATCCGAACAATACGTTTGATTTTCCGTACGCAAAGGAATAGATTGTCAGTGCGGATGGCCCGTTTCCCGGAGTGTGCCGGATGTCGATCACATCGTGGGTTTCACTGCCATTGGTGCCAATGGGGCCAATGGGTCGGCATCAAATTATTTTCCAAGGCAGGTAACGAAATGAAATCACTTCACCGTTAGCTATCGCAAGGGAAGTCATATGGATCTTCTAGAATTGTTTCGTCATCAGATCGACTTTCAGGTGGTTCCTGCGGGACAAGTATTGTTCAAGGAAGGCGAGCACGCCGAATTTATGTATGTCCTCCTGTCCGGCACTGCCGAGATCATCGTTCGCAACAGAGTGCTGGAAACCGCGGCGGCGGGCGCGATCGTGGGTGAGATGGCGATGATCGATGAAAGTGTGCGTTCGGCTACGGTCATTGCCAAAACCGATTGTAAATTTTTACCTATCGAGCGCGAGCGGTTCAACTTTTTTATTCAGAAAAAGCCGGAGTTTGCGCAGCACGTGATGCGGGTCCTGGTTGATCGCCTGCGCAGAACCGATGCGATGTTGTAATCAGGCGGCGATACATTATTAAAGATGAGCGGGTAACAAACACCCCAAACAGGGATTCAACTTGCAATCCTGAATCGAAACCAAATCAAGTTCGGAGCCCGATTTGTTCATTTATTCTTCGAGGGGGAAGCATGGATATTGATCCGGTTGAGCAATTCAAATCCAAACAACGTGAAACCTGGACGCTGGGAAATTTCGGCGACATGGCGGTCTTCACAACGCCCGTGGCCGGCCATCTGGTTCGCTATGCCAGGGTGACGGGCGGTCAGGCGGTACTGGATGTCGGAACGGGTACCGGTGTGGTTGCGATCACGGCACGGAATCTGGGCGCCAGGGTGACCGGACTCGACCTGACCCCTGCGCTGCTCGCACAGGCCAGGGTAAGTGCCGCGGTGGCCGGCCATGACGATATCGCCTGGCATGAAGGGGATGCCGAGGCGCTGCCCTTTCCTGACGTTTCATTCGATGTCGTGCTGAGCCAGTTCGGGCATATGTTCGCGCCGCGGCACGATGTTGTGGTGAGCGAGATGCTGCGTGTGCTGAAACCCGGCGGCACCATTGCGTTCGCGACCTGGCCCGGCGAGCAGTTGATCGGCCGCATGTTCAGCCTGAATGCCAAGTATGTCCCGCCGCCGCCCGGCATTGTTTCGCCGGTGCAGTGGGGCGATGTCAATATCGTGCGGCAACGTCTGGGGGACAGCGTGAAACGCCTGCACGCCGAACGCGGCATCATGGGCATCCCTGCGCTCAGCCCGAAACATCTGCGCCTGTTCATGGAAGCCAAGGCGGGCCCGTTCATCCAGACTGTAAAGGCTTTGCAGCATGACCCCGCAAGGCTCGAATCGTGGCGGAATGAGATGGACGAAATGCTGGGCGAATACCTGCAGGACAATGTCGTTCGTCACGAGTACCTGCTGATACGGGCGATCAAGGCCTGACAGCGGTCACCAATCAAACGGACCAGGCTCGAAATATTTTCCGGCTATCGCCATGCCAAACCAACGCGCGCAATCTGGCGGAGCAGCGTCGTTCGCATTTAATCTGAAAAGAGCATCCCATGATCACCATATCGCCGGAAAGCAGGGAAAACATTCTTGTCATCAGCGCCACAGGAAAGTTGACCGACAAGGACTACAAGGAAGCGCTCATCCCCCGCCTCGAAACGATCATTCAGGCACACGGCAAAGCACGGCTGCTGCTGGACATGGTGGACGAGTTCCATGGCTGGGAAGCTGCGGCAGCGTGGGATGACGCCCGCTTCGGGCTTGCACACATGAACGATTTCGAAAAGATGGGCGTGATCGGCGGCCCCAAATGGGTAGCGTGGTGTTTGAAGATCGGTTCCGTCGTAATTAGCGGCGAGATAAAAACTTCCCCGCAGGCGAACGCGAACAGGCAATGCGCTGGATCAAAAGTTGAATCAATACCATGGCATCGCGCAATAGTCCTTGCATTGGGAACTGCCACGGTTACCTAGAAACCGAATTGCTTGAATACGCGAATTTTGATGAAATCCAAAGCGATCAGGTAAGCCAGCACCAGGATCATCAACCCCGAGACCAGCCACAGCGGAATGGCCGCCATGAGTATTCCTTGTGTGGAAAGGACAACCACAGCCAGGATATCCAGCAGTGAAGCAACCAGTAACCATCGGCTGGGAACCGATTTCCAGAAGTGACGGCGCTCTCGCACCAGGTACACATTACCTTGGCCGGTGAACACCAGCATCACGAAGATCAGCGTCTGTAACTGGCTCAGCGGCAAATGGAGCCAATCGCGCCCGGCAAAAAATACCGCGAATGAAAGGACCAGCACCAACCCCGCCAAGATGCCCGAAGTCAGCATCAGGTTGGGAATATTCCACCGCTCAGGTTTGCGTGCAAAGGAAACGTGATCCGTGGCAATGGACATCGTTACGAAATCATTGGTGAACAGCAGCAACACGATCAGCAGCGGAGTGATCACGAACACGCCCGTCAGCATCACTCCGACGCTGAGGAAGACAGCGATTTCCAGGGTCTTGATGATCTTGTTCATGGTATAGGTGAGCATGCGCTGATTGATGCGCCTGCTGGCCTCCACCGCTGCCTTGACGTCTGCCAGCCCGGGGTTAGTCAGCACCAAACTGGCGGCTGCCTTGGCAACATCAGTGGCATTGGCTACAGCAATGCCTACCTCCGCCTGCTTGAGCGCCGGTGCATCGTTCACACCGTCACCGCTCATGCCTACCACGTGTCCGCTTCGCTGCAAGGACTGCACCAGATGAAACTTGTCTTCTGGCAATACTCGGGCAAATACATCATAGTCCAGCACGTTTTGCTGAATCGCCTCATGCAGATTTTCCGGTGCACACACACGGGTGCCGATGCCCACCTTTTCGGCAACCGCGCGGGCCGTCGCAGGGCCGTCGCCGGAAACCATCAGCACCCGCACCCCCAGGTCGTGCAGGTCGCGGATCAGTGCTTGCGAATCCTCCCGCGGCGGATCTTGCAGCGCCACCAGCCCGGCGAGATGCAAGCCGTTGCCGTCGGTCTCGGCGGCGATCGCCAGCACGCGGGAACCATCCGCGCCCAGGCGCTCCACATCCGCGCCGATGTCGGGCTCATCCCCGACCAGCGCGGCTATCACGCTTGGCGCCCCCTTGAGCACGCGCAACTTGTCACCGTTCCGGCTGTATTCGGCTTCCGAGCGCTTGGTCTGCGGATCGAAGGGAATAAAGCTCAAGCGTTGCGGTATTCCGGAAAGCAGTCCGCGCGATTTTTCCGCATCCAGAATGGCAAGGTCTATCGGGTCTTGCGTTGCATGGTCGCTGGCGAGCGCGGCCCAATACAGCAGATCATTGTCGGTATAGGGTGCATATGACCGGAGCGCACTGAGCGCCAAACTATTTTGTGTGATGGAGCCGGTCTTGTCGCTGGCCAGCACATCCATCGCAGCGGCTTCCTCGATCGCTGATAAACGTGTCACCAGCACGCCGTTCCCTGCCAACTCGACTGCACCGAGCGCCGTTGCAAGGGTATAAGTTGCCGGTAGAGCAATAGGCACTGAAGCAACCAGCAGGATCAGCGCGAAGGGCAGCACCTCGGTTATCGCAATGCCGTGTATCCAGCTGTACAGCAACAGTGCGGCAACCAGTATCGCGTCAAGCGTCACCAGATATTTCACGATGGTCACGATTAGAATCTCAAGGTGGCTTGCCGTCCTGGCGTTGCGCACCAGTTCGGCAGTCTTGCCGAAATAGGTGTGTGCGCCGGTCGCAGTGACTTCACCCGATGCCTCGCCACGCTTCACGATGGTGCCGGCGTGCACAGTCGCCCCCGCGCCCGCTTCGACCGGCAGGGATTCGCCGGTGAGCGCGGATTGATCGAGCAGCGCCTGCCCGTCAAGCAGGCGTATATCGGCAGGAGCAAGATCGCCCATGCGCAGATGCACCACATCTCCCGGCACCAGCTCTTGTGCAGCCATCTGTTGCCAAACTTTGTCGCGCAGGACACGCACCTGGATCGCCAGGCGTTTTTTCAACAGTGCCAGTGCATTGTTGGCACGATTCTCCTGGGCAAAACCCAACACGGCATTGAATATCAGCAAAACGGTAATAATCGCCGCCTCGCTGGCCTTGCCGAGGGCGAACTGCAATGCGATGGTGGCTTCCAGCATCCAGGGAACCGGTGCCCAGAATTTTTTCAGGAACAGCAGCCAGGGATGGGGGCGATCTTCCGCCACCATGTTGGGGCCGTACTTTAAGAGCCGTTGCCGGGCTTCGGCGCTGGTGAGTCCTTGCAGTGGGATAGCTTCGGGCATGTTTCGCTTTTGATCAGGGTTGACCGGCAGAAGTGCCAGGATGCGCAGTTTTTAGTTGTCTATTACGGACCAGCAAGATGGGCACCGGGCAACCGCGCACGATGCCTTCTGCCACACTGCCCATTAGAAGATGATCCAGGCCAGTCCGGCCGTGAGTGCCCGCCACAACAAGGTCTGCCGGCCAAGCGCTGGCTTCTGCCACGATGGCTTCAGCCATCCTCTCGCCGTGGACCTCGGTTTCAAGCAATTTGACTTCTGCATCAATCCCGGCGAGGCGTGCCGATCGCTGCGCTTTGTCCAATATCCCGTGCCCGATGTCTATCCATGTTTTCTCAACTTCAGGCGATAGCTGGGTACTGTTGTAGATGGCGATCTTGTCGACCACATAGACAATTCGCAGTTTGGCGTGTTGATCCTTTGCCAGGCCGATCGCTTCCTGCAGTGCAAGATCCGATGTCGGGCTATCGTCTACCGCTGCCAATATGCGCTGATACATGACACTGATCCCTTTCGATCAAGCACAAGAAAGTGCAACGATTATATCGTGTATTTTCTTGCAGCCATTTTCCGGCGTTGCCGACTTACGCCAGAAAACTGCTCAGGCAACGCGGTCGTGCGGTTCGTACCCGGCCGCGATCGCGTCGAGATTGTCCAGCGCACGGAAACCCATCGCATCACGGGTTTCGACTGTCGCGCTGCCGATGTGCGGCAGCAGAAACGTATTTTCCAGTTCCCGGTAACCGGGGTGGATATGGTCGGGCTCGCCGTTGAACACATCGAGTCCCGCCGCCGCCAGTTTTCCTGACAACAGTGCGGAGACCAGCGCATCGTCATCGATCACGCTGCCGCGCGCGGTATTCACCACGATCGCGCCGTCGGGAAGCAGCGCAATGCGTTCGGCATTGAGCAGGTGGCGGGTCTCTGGTGTGGCCGGACAATGCAAAGCCAGATAATCGCAATGCGGCAACATGGCCTCGACGCTATCAAAATAGGTTGCGCCTTTTTCCAGTTCGGGCTTCAGACGGCTGCGATTCGAATACAGGATGGTCATGTCGAAACCGCGGGCGCGCTGCGCCGTGGCCTGCCCTACCCGTCCCATGCCGACGATGCCGAGCCGTTTGCCGGTGACCTGTTTTCCGATCATGAAGGTGGGGCTCCACGATTTCCATTTGCCGGCACGGATCAGGCGCTCACCCTCGCTGGCCCGCCTCGCAGCACCAAGCATCAGCAGCATCGCGATCTCGGCGGTGGCGTCGGTCAGCACATCGGGGGTGTTCGTGACGATGATGTTGCGCGCCTTGGCTGCGGCAAGATCGACGTAGTCGACGCCGACCGAGAAACAGACGATGGCTTTGACGGAAGCCGGCAAACGCGCGATGACGTCGGCGGAAAGCTTTTCGGTATGACAGGTCAGAAGGATATCGGCGCCTTGCGCCAGTGCGATCAGTTCATCAGTTGTGTAGAGCCGATCGTCCTGGTTAAATCGAGGCTCGTAATCGCGACGCAACCGGTCTTCCACGGCTTGCGGCAGTTTGCGGGTGACTAAAACCACTAGTTTCTTGTTCATCGATAGGCCTACGCGCGATTTGTCAGAAGAGCCGTAATTTTAACAACATTACGGCGCTGCGACTCATTAAATCAACTCGCGAGACTATCGTATCCGCATCGCAATTGTCTTTGGCTGAAGCAATGAACGGCAGTAATTTCTTCGTCCAGGGTGCGGAATGATCCGGGTTCAGTCATAGCCGGACACAGTGCTGCCGGTCATGCAGCAGACGAGTCTGGGACAGCGATTCGAAGTTATGTTTAAATGTTATTCTATTTCTTCAGGGAGGTTTCAATCATGCCACATGCGATCAGAGTTCATCAGACCGGAGGTCCCGAGGTGTTGCAATGGGACGAGGTCGACGTCGGTGCGCCCGGTCCCGGCGAGGTCAGGTTAAAACAAACCGCTGTCGGGCTGAACTACATCGATGTCTATCACCGCATCGGCCTCTACCCGCTGCCGCTGCCTTTCGTGCCGGGCATGGAAGCAGCGGGAACCGTCGAGTCGGTCGGCAACGGCGTCACCCGTCTGAAACCGGGAGACCGGGTCGCGTACTCATCGGTGATCGGTGCCTATGCCGAAACCAGGCTGATCGCCGAGGACCGCGTGGTCAAGCTACCGGATTCCATCGACAACAAAACCGGGGCGGCCATGATGCTGCAGGGCATGACCGCGCGTTATCTGATCCGCGACATCTACAAGGTCGGGCCGGGCGACACCATCCTGATACACGCCGCGGCCGGCGGAGTCGGGTTGATCGTCTGCCAGTGGGCCGCAGCGTTGGGCGCGACCGTGATCGGCACAGTGTCTACTGATGAAAAGGCAGCGCTGGCCAGGGCCAACGGCTGCCACTATCCTATCGTCTATACCCGCGAGGATTTTCAGGCGCGGCTGCTCGAGATCACCGGCGGGGAAAAACTGGCCGTGGTCTACGATTCGGTCGGCAAGGACACCTTCATGAAATCGCTGGACTGCCTGCGGCCGCGCGGCCTGATGGTGCTGTTCGGCGCGTCGTCCGGCCCGGTTCCGCCGCTGGATCTGTCGCTGTTGTCGCAAAAGGGTTCGTTGCTGGTCACCCGGCCAACGCTCGCCACCTTCGTTGCGACCCGGCCCCTGCTGGAGGAAAATTCGGCGGACCTGTTCTCTGTGGTCGGTTCGGGCAAGGTGAAGATCCATGTCAACCAGACCTATCCGTTGAAGGACGCGGCACAGGCGCACCGCGATCTCGAGGCGCGCAAGACGACCGGATCGACCGTGCTGACCGTCTGAATTGCCGGAAAATCAGAGTGGACAGGCTCGTTATGGCTTTTGTGAAAAATGACAACGGATAGAACAACAAATCAAACCACGGCCTGCCATGCTTAACATGAACTAATGCCCGGTATTGACCGGGCATTTTTTTGTTACTTGCAATGCAAATTTAGACGGTCATCTCTGAGGATTATTCCCCCTGCCCGCCCGATTATTCCGCTGCGATAATGTTGCTCAATTTCAACCGGACAACCGAAATGGCCTTATCCATTTTCTTGAATCTCAATGCGCCGAACCACGCGGTGATGATCCCGCTTGGAAGGCAAATGAATCCGGTGATCGTAAACCATAGTTCGTGCGAGAAATGGATAATTGATACACCGGCAATGAACAAAGCCACACCGGACCGCAGGTACGACATAAGTGTGCGCTCGTTTGCCAGCAGGGTACGGTCGATAGCCAACTGGTCCCTCAGGATCAGCTCTGCACTGTCGAATTGTGAATAAGGATTGTGTCCCATGTTAGTTTTGTTCCCGTTCTTTTTAATGTTGCAAATGCAACTATCCAATTGCATGCATAGCAGCATTTTATACGAATCACCGATGGCGTTGTGTTCGAATGAATAGGGCGGCCTCATTCCCCCATCGCCATCTCAAGTCCCAGCCAGCCCTCCTCCAGCTCCGCCACTTTCGCTTCCAGCCTGGCATGCATTGCATTCAGTTCAGCGATCCTGTCGCGGTCCGGGCTCGCATAGGTAGCGGGATCGGCAAGTTGCCGGTTGACGGTGGCGAGCTCTGCCTGTGCAGTGGCCAGCGCGGTTTCGAGCTTGGTCTGTTTGGACTGCAGCGCCTTGCGGTTGGGCCTGGGCGCGCTTTGTGGTCGCGGCTTTTCCGGCTGCGGCTGGGCGGCGACTTCGCGCGGGCGGCGCGTCTCGATCCAGCTCTTGTAGTCTTCCAGATCGCCGTCGAATAATTTTGCCTCGCCATCGGCGACCAGCCACAGTTCGTCGGCCACGGCGCGGATCAGGCTGCGGTCGTGCGACACGATCACCACGGCGCCGGTGTATTCCTCCAGCGCGATGGTGAGCGCGTCGCGCATGTCCAGGTCGAGATGGTTGGTGGGTTCGTCGAGCAGCAGCAGGTGCGGCTTCTGCCAGGCCAGCAGCGCCAGCGCGAGACGGCTTTTTTCGCCGCCGGAGAATGTCGCCACCGGGCGGTCTTCACTGTCTCCGGCCAGACCGAAACGGCCGAGGAAGCTGCGCAACGCCAGCGTGGTTTCCTTGGGCGCGATCCGTTCCATGTGTTGCAGCGGCGTGGCAGCGCTGTCGAGATTCTCCAGCTGATGCTGGGCGAAGTAGCCGATGCGGATGTCGGGGGTGATCTCCAGCGTGCCCGAGGTGGGCTGCAACTCGCCCACCAGCAGTTTGATCAGTGTGGATTTGCCCGCGCCGTTGGGGCCGAGCAGCGCGATGCGCGCGCCTGAACGCAGCACCAGTTCGACATTCTTGAACAGCACCTTGTCGCCATAGGCGAAGCCCATCTTCTCCGCGCGCATCAATAAATCAGGGCTGCGTTCCGGTGCTTCGATCTCCAGTTCGAAATGCCCGTCGGTGACATGCACCGCAGCGATGCGCGTGATCCGATCCAGCGCCTTGATGCGGCTTTGCGCTTGTTTGGCCTTGGTGGCCTGGGCGCGGAAGCGGCGCACGAAGTCTTCCAGGTGCGCGATCTTTTCCTGCTGCTTGTTGAATGCCTGGTTCTGCTGCGCGATCTTTTCCGCGCGGGCGCGCTCGAAGTCGTCGTAGTCGCCGGTGTAGCAGTCTATGGTCTGGTCATGCACATGGGCGATACGGTTGACACAGGCATTGAGGAATTCGCGGTCGTGCGAAACCAGCAGGATGCTGCCGGCATAGTGCGCCAGATATTGCTCAAGCCACAGGATCGCTTCGAGATCGAGATGGTTGGTGGGCTCATCCAGCAGCAGCAAATCGGCTCTATGCATCAGCGCGCGCGCCAGATTCAGGCGCATGCGCCAGCCGCCGGAGAAACTGGTGACCGGGCGCTCCAGCGTGTCGTTGGCAAAGCCCAGCCCGTTCAGCAGCTGTGCGGCGCGCGCCTTGGCACCGTAGCCGTCGATGGCCTCGAAGCGGTGTTGCGCATCGAACCATGCCGCATCGTGATTTTCCTTCGCCAGGGTTTTTTCCAGCAGGCGCAGTTCCACATCGCCGTCGAGCACGAACTCCAGCGCGGGCTGGTCGGAGCTGGCGATCTCCTGCTCGACGAAGGCGATGGTCTTGCCGGACTGCAGGGCAACTTCGCCGCTGTCCGGCCTGATCTCGCCGCGTATCAAGCGGAACAACGTGGATTTTCCGCAGCCGTTCTTGCCGACCAGGCCGATGCGCTGGTTGGCGTACGCCTGCAGATTCACGTTCTGGAGCAGCGGAATGCCGCCCTGCAGGTAAGACAGATTCTGGATATTGAGCATGGGCGCGATGATAGCAGACGGGATGGGTCGCTCCAGTCTTCAAGGGCTCGCACGCAGCGCAGCGTTTCAAATCAATAATTACAGGCTGCAATGCTGGGCGTAAAATACGCGTCGAATCTGCACAATCACGCCCAAAAATCCATGACGAACCCTTCGACGGCAACCACCGGCAACTTTGCAAACCTGCAACCATCCCTTGTCTGGGCGCACTTCGCGACACTGTGCGCGATACCGCGTGCCTCGTATCACGAAGCCGCGCTGATCAAGCACCTGATCGCATGGGCACAGGCGCGCGGCATCACCGCCGTAGTCGATGCCGCAGGCAACCTGATCCTGAAAAAATCCGCCAGTGCGGGTTGCGAGGCGCAGCCCGGCGTGATCATGCAAGGCCATCTCGACATGGTGTGCCAGGCCAACGCCGGAACAGTGCATGACTTCGAGCGCGACGCTATACGCACGGTAGTGCGCGACGGCTGGGTCATCGCGGAGGACACCACGCTGGGCGCGGACAACGGCATCGGTGTCGCACTCGCGCTGGCCGCGCTGGAAGAGCCGGGCCTGATGCATCCGCCGCTGGAGGTGTTGCTCACCGTCAACGAGGAGTGCGGCATGGACGGCGCGCGCGGGCTGGTGCCCGGCACCCTGCACGGCAAGACGCTGATCAACATCGACACCGAGGAATGGGGGCATTTCTATCTGGGCTGCGCGGGTGGCGTGGATGTGGAGGTGCGCCACGATTGCGCGCTGGAAGAGGTGCCGCGGGGCTATGCGCTGCTGCGGTTTGAAGTGTCCGGTCTGCGCGGCGGCCACTCCGGCATCGACATCCATCTCGGACGCGGCAACGCGATCAAGCTGCTGGCGGAAGCGCTGCGCGACCTGTCCGCACACACCGACGTGCGATTGATTGCATTGCAAGGCGGCACCGCGCGCAACGCGATCCCGCGCGAAGCGTTTGCCGTGTGCGCGCTGCCTGCTGCCGTTGCAGCGAGTATCGACGAGTGGGTGCGGCATCGGCATCAGGCATGGCGGGCGCGTTTCGCGGAGGTTGATACCCATGTGTCGTTCGCGTGCAAGCATTACGACACGCCACCGGATTTATCCATTTCGCGCACCGGGCCCGTTTTTTCCTTTAAAGCAATTGCAAATCCAGATCGCGACCGCCTGCTGGCTTTCCTGGACACTGCGGTCAACGGTGTCGCGCTTATCAGCGAGGACTTCCCCGGCGTGACCGACACTTCAAGCAACCTCGGCGTGGTCGCGCTGGAACATGGCGCATTCAAAGCCACATTCAAGGTGCGCTCGCTGCACGATGCACGGGCGGATGTGCTGGCCGGCAAGCTGGTCTCCTTTGCTGCCGGTTATGGCCTGCGCGCATGGAAGGACGGTGCTTATCCGGGCTGGACGCCGGACCCCTCCTCGACGTTGCTTGATCTGTGCCGGCAGGTGTACACCGCGCAATTCGGCCAGCCTGCGAATCTGCAGGTGATCCACGCCGGACTGGAATGCGGGTTGCTCGCCGCCAGCCATCCGCATCTGGACATGATCTCCTTCGGCCCCGACATACGCGGCGCGCACGCACCCGGCGAGAGTGTTGGGATAGAATCCGTCGCGCGCTGCTGGCAATTGCTCAAGGCGGTGTTGCAGGCAAAGGCGCAACGCACGACATGATGAAATTGGAGAGGCATTGTGTACCTGGGGTACGCCCGGTTTCGAGACTGTCCCCAGACGGGAGATCGCGCAAATGGGCGGGTGCGGCTGGATATCGACAAGGCAAGTGCGGCAACTTCGCCGGTTCTTGTTGCGGAATGATCAGCTTCTCTTTATGGCCGCGCCTGGATCGGGCATCCGGGTAATCATGCGATCACCGTTGGGCGATTGGGCGGGCAGTCCGGCCTTAGCCGGCATGGTCCTTTGTTTGTTCAGCCGCGTTCTGCCTGCTCCATATCTCAAGAAGTATTTTGGTGACCGTGAATAACACCGGACCCAGTATCAGGCCGGATGTGCCGAAAACAATCAGCCCGCCAACGAGGGCAACAAACGCCAGGACTGTGTGCATTTTCAACCGGGTTCCAACCAGTATCGGATACAGCAAGTTGTCGATCCCCCCGACTACAATCGCGCCCCAAAAGATGAGCAGCAGGGCTTTCCCTCCACTGCCGGCCAAAAACAAAAAGATGGCCGCAGGAATCCAGACGATAAACGCACCCAGCACCGGCACCACGGCAAGTACCGCCATTACCATTCCCCAGAGCAGCGGCGCCGGCAAGTCCAGCCACCAGAACATCAGTCCGCCCAGAGTACCCTGCACAACGGCGACGGCAACCGTGCCATAGAGGGTCGCATGAACGGTATCTTTGACACCGTCAAACATCCGGTCCATGTCTTTCTCCGCGAGAGGCGACAGGGACCGGATCGACTCGAGCAACATGCTCCGGTCGCGCAGGAAATAGAAAAATATGTAAAATGTCAGAACAATGCCAATCAAATTCAGCACGGATATGTTAACGAAAGAAGTGGCTGTGCTCGTCAGCCATGAGACAGCGGCATTGACGATTTCCGTCAGATCGAACTGCTGATCTATCCATCCGACGACAGGTGCAATGAGCGGGTGGGCATCCAGGGAGCGGCGCCATTGTCCGGCATCGACAATTTTCTTGATCGTTTCCGCGCCTCTGGAGGCCTCGCCTATCATCTGGTCTGCCAAGAAAATCGCCGGCACGACCACGATCAAGGCGGCCACCAGAACGCAGATCGCGGCTGCCAGGCTGGGGTACTTTACTTTCGACTCAAACCACCGATAGAGCGGGGCAAACAAGATTGCCAATGCCAAGGCCCAGGCGAATGCGGGAATAAATGGTGCGGCCAGCCGGTAACAGAAATAGATACCGATTATCGTCACCGCGATCAGCACGAGCGATTGTATGTGGCTGTATGAACTCCAGTCACTTGCAGCGGATGCAGCTTTTTTCCTGGTTTCAAGTTCGCTCATCTTCGGTTGATTCCGGGCCGGGACAAAGGTGATTGATTATAGCCTGGCGGCTGCAGCTGTGCGGACGATCCTGTCCCTTGCTTGACCCCGCAAGACGTTCGGCCCCAACATACGCGGCGCGCACGCACCCGGCGAGAGTGTTGGGATAGAATCTGTCGCGCGCTGCTGGCAATTGCTCAAGGCGGTGCTGCAGGCACAGGCGGCTGCTTAGGTCTTGGCGGAAGTCGAGACAGAAATCCCGGCGTGCCCGGGACAACATTACAAAACAGGAATGACATGATGCAAACCGGCCCGCGCGAAATCGTCACACCCTTCAGAGCGATCCCGCTAGAAATTCCGGAGGGGATGAAACATAACGAGTTCTTCAACAGCACGGAAAACCTCAACGATCTGGCGAACAACAACGGCTTGCTGACCAACCCGGAAAATCTGCTGTTGTACCGCAAGGCGCTGGGACACAGCACCGAGTTCGATTGCTCCATCATCCACAACACGTCCAAGACCATACTCAACCCGCTGGGGCGGCCGGTGCGGCGCACGCAGGTCGCGGACAATGTGAAGCATGTGTGGAACCGGATGAACCAGATCATCATCGATTACATGCTGGAGCAGTATCCCGATCCGGAACAGGCGCTGATCCTGGCCGGCGAGGCGAGCCTGGATGCAACCTGGCCGCTGACCTCTCCCGGCGTGCCCAGCATACGGATGCTGCACAATCACTTTGTCGTGTTTCCGATGGAAACCCTGCGCAACTCCAAACTGGCCGATGCCGGCAATCCCAACCTGACCGACGGAGGCCAGCACAGCCTGTTTCAGACATACATGCGCGACGTGTATCGCGAGTTCTTCGACAGGGCGCTGAACCTGCGCATCCTGAAACCCGCCAGCGGCGCGGATGCGCGCATCGCGCTGACCGGCTACCCGCAGGGTTTGCCCAGCTGGGAGATACAGGGCGGAGCGGGCGCGCTGAAGAACGTGCATTTCTGGAGAGAATACGACGAGGTGCTGAAGGGCTTCATCGATTTCTACCGCACATTCTTCTCGCAGGTTTCCACGCATAACGCACCCATGCTGCCCGATGTCTATTTTCCGGAGCAGGTGGAAAGCGTGCTGCTGTTCAACAACGATTTCATGAAGACGGCGAAGAAGGTGCGCGACCTGTGCATCGTGGATGCAAAATATGCCAATGCGATACGCTGGCAACCCGCGTTCAAGCAGCTTATCTACCGCAACGATGCCGGTAAACTGATCGTGACCATCAGCCAGAACTCCATCGGCAATGCGATCACCGAGTTGCTCGGTGTCGTCGTGAACCGCGTCCCGGATGCCGAAGCCTACGCCAGGCACGAACCCGCATTGATCGCGCACCTGCTTGAGGTGCGCCGCCGCCTGGTCGAGGCCGATCTTGGCGAAGGAATCGCCACCGCCTACTGGCCCAAGGAATAGGAATGGCAGACAGTGGTACGATGAAACCCGATGTACCGGACAAACCCCCTTCAACTTTCCATGCAACCATGACAATCACACTCCCCGTCCTCTCCCTGCTCGAAACCCGCGTGCTGGGTGTGCTGGCTGAAAAGCAGCGCACGGTGCCGGATACTTATCCGCTGACGCTGAATACGCTGGTGGCGGGCTGCAATCAGAAGACCAGCCGCGACCCGCTCATCGAAGCTTCCGAATCCGAGGTGCAGGCGGCGGTGGATAGCCTCAAGTTTCTGTCGCTGGTGATGGAGTCGAGCGGCGGGCGGGTGGCGCGTTATGCGCACAACACCGAGCGGGTGTTGCACATTCCCACGCAGTCCACGGCATTGCTGGCCATGCTGATGTTGCGCGGGCCGCAGACGGCCGGCGAGTTGCGCATCAACAGCGAACGCCTGCACAGGTTCGCCGACATCTCTTCGGTGGAAAGTTTTCTGGTGGAGCTGGCAGAGCGCGAGGCAGGCGCCCTGGTGATGGAACTGCCGCGCCAGCCAGGCGCGCGCGAGAATCGCTGGACGCATCTGCTCTCCGGCGCACCTTCTGTCGAAGAACATGCCGTCACCGCAGCCGTTAGCCATTCGGGCGATGTGACAGTGGGCGAGATCGCCGCGCTCAAGGCCAACGTCGCCAAACTGGAAGCCGAGTTGAACGATCTGCGGACCCTGGTCGGCAAGCTGTATACGGAGCTGGGCATTTCGGCCGGCTAGAACAACTCCTGTGCATGCAGAGGTGGAAATGAAGCTGCTGCTATACGGAACCCGATTCTGCCATTTGTGCAAACAGGCCGGGGAGGTACTTCATGCGGCAGGGGTGACGGCAGAATATACCGACATCGCTGAAGATGAAGCGTTGTTTGAAAGATACGGCATGCGCATTCCCGTGGTGCGGCGCGTTGACAACGGCGCGGAGCTGGGTTGGCCGTTCGATGTTGCGGCGCTGGAACGTCTCACGGCATAGCCAGTCCGGGAGCTATGACCCGGATTCCATTGATCCCCAGATTCCATTGATCCAGAGATCAAAGACTATCCGAACTATCGATCAGGAAGGTGGGGATGTGCCGATTATCGGCGCATCCGGCTTGTCCGTTATTCCTTTTTCTTCCCCATCAGAAACCACAACAAGGCTGCGATTGCAATGACGATAGCGAGCAGCCACCCCCAGTAATTTCCCAGAAAACCTGTTTCTTCCACAGGTTGGACCGGCGCCGACATGGCGATGGGCGCGGCAGCGGGTTGTGGTGCGACTGCCGGGGCTTCCTGTTGCACGGCTGGTTCCGGTGCTGCTACGGGCGGGGCAGGTTTGGCTATTTTCTTCACGGCCTTCCTGTGCTTCCTTGCCTTCTTGACCACCGGCTGGGGCGCAGGGGCCGCTTGTTCGGCAACAGGTGCGGCTGCCGGCTCGATTGTGGCTGTCGGTTCAACAGCGACTGCAACCGGTGCGGGAGCCGCGGCAGCTTCCTCTTTTTGTTTGGTCGCGCAAGCGGATAAAGCCAGTGCGGAAAGAAGCAGGACTACAGGCAGGGTAATTTTTTGCATTCCAGACATGGTGTTCTCCTGTGAGACGGTTGATGGGAAGTGGTTGGTAAACTAATCTGAAAACGGGCGTCAGTTGGCCGGCTTGGACATTTCATTCTCCAGGCTCTGGTCGATCAGCATGATCTCGATCCTGCGGTTTTTCTGGCGTCCTTCAGGCGTATCATTCGATGCAACAGGATCGTATTCGCCCCTGCCGGATGCCACCAAGCGCTCCGGAGGTACGCCGACATCCTGCAGAAAGCGCACCACGTTGGTCGCACGCGCGACCGAAAGCTCCCAGTTGGTCGGGTACTTGTCCTGCAGTGGCTTGGAGACCGGCACATTGTCCGTATAACCAACGACACGGATGATCTTGTCCTGATATCCTTTCAGTGCTTCACCGACTTTTTTCAAAACTTCCTTGCCGCCCGCCTTCAGCGTCGCCCGTCCCGAGTCGAAGAATATCTTCTCTGCCAGATCCACTGTCAGCATGTCCCTGTATTGCCGCACCTGTAGCTGACCTTTCTCAACTTCCTTCGACAGGTCCTTCACCAGCGCATCATACTGGTGCTGACGCTGCTGGCTGGCCGCGAGCAATGCAGCCTTCTGCTGCTCCAGAAAACCGACCTGCTCCTGTATGGACGTGTTCTGCTGGCCATAAGACGCATTCTGCTGCTTCAATGCGGCATTGTCCTGCTCCGCTGCGACCTTTTGCTTTTCCAGGGCCGCCATATTCTGCTGCAGCGTGGAGATCTCCTCGTTCTTCCCTGCTTGCATTTTTTCGAACGTGCCGGTGCTGACGCAACCGCTGGTGATGAAAGCCGCCGCGAGAACGGCAATAGTGATGCGGATTTTCCCGGTCATGTTCATGTTCTCCTTTGTCCTACTTCTAACAGGTAGATTATCATGTCTTGATCCATTAATTGCCCACGGATCAGCCCGAGTTGATCCTTTTAGATACGGCATAATATCGCGTAGTGTTTGCATTGTCCGGACAAACTGTCTGGTAAAGAATAATACTATTTTGCAAGCGCGTTGGCGATGTCTCGTTTGTGTTCTTCTTCCTGGATCAGGATATCCTCCAGCACGCGCCGCAAGCCATATTCCTTAAGTTCCTCGGCCTGTCCGATGCGCTCCTTGTAGCGCGTGATGGCGTTATCCTCACCCCATAGATCCTGCTTGAGCATCTTCACACGGTCCGCCGAAATCTCGCGCTTCTCCACATCCACGGTGGGGATCCCGCCGAGAAAGTCGATCTGTTCGGATATCATGACGGCATGCTGCATCTCCTCCTGGGCGTGGATCAGCAGTTCTTTCTGAATGGAATCGAATTGCGCGCCGTTGATCGCAGCCGCGTGTTGCACATACTGGATAGCCGCCGCGTATTCCCATTCCAGATCCTTGTTGAGTTCCGCCAGCAGTTTTTTCATGGTGATTTTCATTTTTCATTTCCTATCATTGCAGGAAAATGATCATCCGATACAATCGATTCAGTGGTCTGTACGTTTCCGCACATTACTCCGCCCAAGTCCCCTGGCACAGTGCCGGAAGTTGCACCTGCCCCAAAGCCCGGCGCTTCGAGGTCTAGCTGGAACTGACTTTTAACTTCCGGACGAACACTATGGCCCAATCTGTATTGCCGATGCTTTGCGTGAGCAAGACCGTCCCGCACAGGCGTCAGATCATCAAGATCTTTTTCCAAAATTTATGAGGTCAGCATCGATAAACGCATGAAACTTTTGGGGCGATGGACAACCATCTCCGTCGCGCAGACCGTCATTCCGATCTTGCTGCTGATCGTCGCCATGCTCCTGCATCGCGCTGAGATCAGATCGAACTGCCGGGATCCGTTTAATTAGATATACTTGTGATGCATTATTCAATATTGGCATGGCTATTTATGGTGGTCCGGGACGGCCCGGTTCGGAATTTATTCATTCAGGAGGACTATTATGTTTACCTCAATTACAATCCCTTTCGGCGTGAAGATGCTTTTCAATACGGTCAAACTCAGGCCCGGTGTTGCGATGGAAGATGTCGAGATGGCGTTGGGCGAGATGTGCAATGTCGTGAAAGATACTTACGGCGGAGATAAAGGCGGTTTCGTCGCCGGACAGGTTTTCCAGTTCTCCGGCTTCGTTTCTGATGAAGGTTCCTTGAACGGGGCCAAGGCAGCGGAGAGCCATGTCGCCATCGTCACTTACTGGAGGTCTTTCGAGGAACATGAAAAGTCGCATGCCGACAAAGTGTTCAAGGAAAAATTCTCGGCGCTGGGCAAGCTGTGCACGGACAGCAAGGAATTTGGCTACGACATGTTGTGGCAGGGCGTGCCGGAATAA
>DIYV01000194.1 GCA_002429165.1 Gallionella sp. UBA6045
GAGCAGGAATGGGTGCTGGAAGCCGGCGACATGCTGTATCTTCCGCCGCACTATGCGCACAACGGTATCGCCGAAGACGACTGCATGACTTATTCCATCGGCTTCCGCACGCCCGCCTACCAGGAACTGGCCGAGCAATTTCTGGTGTATCTGCAAGACCGGACAGCAGTGGACGGCATGTATGCCGATCCCGACCTGAAGACGCAGAAGCATCCATCCGAAATCAGCGCGGCAATGGTGAAGCAGACGGAGCAGGCCATCAAACATGTGTGTTGGGACAGGGAAGATATTGCGAATTTCCTCGGCTGTTATTTGAGCGAACCAAAGCCGCATATTTTCTTCGACTCGCCCGAGAGACCGTTGAGCCAGGCAAAATTCAGGCAGGCGTTGCTAAAGTCCGGCGTGCAGCTCGACCTGAAAAGCCAGATGCTGTGCCATGCCGGCTGGGTCTTCATGAACGGCGAAGAAAATCTGGTGAATGCGCAGGACTATCCATGGTTGCGCGACCTGGCTGACCGGCGCGAATCGCTCGCTTTGAAGGACTGCACCGCCGAGTCGGTTGAACTGCTTTACCAATGGTATCTGGACGGCTATATTTCTCCCCTCTGAACCAGGGACAAATCATGTCTGACGATACGTTGCAACATACCCAGCTGGACGGCATCACGGATTACACCGCCGCGCTCGACACACTATGCAAACTGGCGCAGCACGACCTGTATCTGTTCGAAAAGGATTTTGACGGTTTGGGATACAACTCCGAAGCGCGTTATACGACGCTGCGCAATTTCCTGCTCGCCAACCCCGCCCACAGGCTGTTCGTGCTGGCCCATGATACCCATTATTTATCCACGATGTGTCCGCGCATGCTGATGCTGCTGCAGCAATTCGGCACCGGGATGTTCATCTATCAGACACCACAACTCCTGCAGCACATCACCGATCCTTTTTCCGTCGCGGACGAGTCGAACTATGTGCGCCGTTTCCACTTCGACGATCCGCGCGGCATCCTGGCCCAGCATGATCCGGAAAAGGCGCGCGCGCTGAAATCGCGCTTTCTTGAGATGTGGACCGCTTCCCATCCTGCTGTATCTACTACAAAACTTGGGCTGTAGAAAAAATAGTTCGGGAATATCTAGATTTTCTTATATTACCTGCTAGAATGCGCCGCCTCTGATTTTGGGTGCATTGCCGTTTTGCGTTTGGATGCATTTGAATCCGGGTAAATTATTGCGTATCTCAACTACAAACTCTCTTAAGGAAACCAAAATGAAACGTATCGCGCTTGTTGCCGCTCTGCTGGCTCTTGCATTGACCGCTTGCGGCCAAAAAGCTGCTGAAACTGTTGCTCCTGTTGCTGCTCCAGTTGCTGCTCCAGCGGCTGCATCTGCTCCTGTCGCTGCTCCTGCCGCTGACACAGAAAAGAAGTAAGGCAACCGTTGTTCGAACAATAAAAAGCCGGCGCAAGCCGGCTTTTTATTGCTGTTCCTGGTTCCTTTGTCACTGTCCTCAGCTGATTTCACGCCAGTCGAACCCCTCTTCCTGCGTTGCCACTCCCACCCAGCTCTCTTCACACCTGGCCGCAACACTCAACGCCCGCACGGCGAGTTCAGGTGTGTTGTTCCTGCGGCTGAGATGCGCGGCGACCAGATGTTGCAACCGGCTTATATCCAGGCTGGCCAGAATGCCTGCGGCTTCCTGATTGTTCAGATGTCCATAACGGCCGCCGACGCGCTGTTTCAGGCTGTACGGGTAATCACTGTTCATCAGCAATTCAACATCGTGATTGCATTCCAGCACCAGGGCATGGCATCCGCTCAGTGTCTGTTCGATATGCGCCGTGCTGCATCCGGTATCGGTTAATACGCCCAGCCGGCGAGCGCCATCGCTGAAGACGAATTGCACAGGTTCGGCGGCATCGTGCGGAACAGGATAGGGGACGATCTCGAGGTCGCCGATCACGAATGCCAGTTGGGGATCGATTTCCCGGATGTCGGCAATGCCGGCAAAAGCTTTTGCCTGAGCGCGCAACGTGCCGTGTGTAAGCCAGACCGGCAGATTGTATTTGCGTGCCAGCCGCGCCACGCCGCTGATATGATCGCCGTGCTCATGGGTGACGACTATGCCGCTCAACTCTTCCGGAGATACGCCCAAACGCGCCATGCGCCTGACGGTATCCTGCAGCCCAAAACCGCAGTCCATCAGCACTTGCGTCTGGCGGGTGTCCTGACCAGAGTTTTTCATACCGGCCGCAACCAGCAGCGCGTTACCCTCGCTGCCGCTGCCCAATGACGAAAAACGCATGGCCATCAGCGGCTCACCGTCACTGCTGCTGGTTGATGTTCTTGTAGATCGCCTCAAGCATCTGTTTGCTTACCTTGTTGCTCGCACCATCCTGATCGGTGATGGACACTTCGCACGAAGTTCCCCCGTCCTTGACGTTTACGCGATAGTGCCTGCTGGTGTCCTCGTCGCTCTTCCAGAACATCAGCTTATCCAGCCAGCCTCTGTCGAGCCTGACGGGACGCAAATAATAGATGCCCTTTTCCCTGTCCTTGTCATCCACCACCAGACCCGCGCTTTCGAGAGCCAACCCCACTTTTCGCCAGGATCTGTCAAACGGATCGTTCAGCACGATGATCGTGCTGCCGCCGGAAATCTCACGCAAACTGGCCAGCCCCGCCGGTTCGGTTGCGGCAATCGCCGCTACGCCGCTTTCGGCCTGCGGCAACTTGAGGTTATCGCCGGCCCGAATGGTCACATCCGGCGGCGCTTCAAGCGATTGCGCCTTCTTTGTTGCGTCAATCGCCGCTGCGCCGCCTTCGCCCTGCGGCACCTGATAGCGTTCATCGGCGGTGGGCTTGGTCAGATCCGGCGGCACTTCAAGCGAGGGCACTTTTCCCGCAGCAGCGCCGTAATCGATACGCTTGCTGTCGGCCCCGAACATGCTGCAACTCACCAATGAAACCAGCACTGCACTGGAAATTCCTATCTGCAAAACTTTCATTGTTTCTTTCCGGCTATACAACATTTTCAATTGAGCACTCCAGCCTGACGCATCGCAGCCTCAATCTTCGCATATGCGGTTGGCGACAAAGGGGTCAGCGGCAGGCGCAATGTGTTTTTCATCAGGCCCATGCGCGCCACCGCCCATTTCACCGGGATCGGGTTGGCTTCGACGAACAGATTACGATGCAGACCGAGCAGGCGGAAATTGATCTCGCGCGCCCTGGCAACTTCGCCGTTCAGCGCGGCGACATACATCTCGTGCATCAGTTTGGGTGCAACGTTCGCCGTTACCGAGATCGAGCCGTGGGCACCGAGCAGCACCAACGCCAGCGTGCTGGCATCGTCGCCGCTGTAGATCGCAAAATCTCCATTAGCACGATTCAATAAAGCCGCACGTTGCAACAGGTCGCTGCCGCGCTCGATGTTGCCGGTCGCGTCCTTGATCCCGACGATGTTGGGAATTTGCGCCAGGCGCAGAACCGTATCGTTGTTCATGTCGGCCACTGTGCGTCCCGGCACGTTGTAAAGGATGTGCTGCATGTCCACCGCCTCGGCGATGGCCTTGAAATGCAGATACAGACCTTCCTGGGTCGGCTTGTTGTAATAGGGAACCACCGACAGCGATGCATCCGCGCCGGCCTTTTTCGAAAAAGCGGCCAGCTCGATCGCTTCTTTGGTCGAATTCGCGCCGGTTCCGGCGAGGATTGGAATGCGCCTGGCGGCGTGCTTCACCGCCTCTGCGATCAGCAACTCGTGTTCCTCGACATTGACGGTAGGCGACTCGCCGGTCGTACCCACCACGACGATGCCATCCGTCCCCTGTTCGATATGAAAATCGATCAACGCACGGAACGCCGCCATGTCGAGACTGCCGTCCTCCTGCATCGGGGTGACGATTGCAACAATACTGCCTTTGATCATTTTGCCCTCAACCATTTCTCAGGACTTGCCGGAAAAAATAAAGGAGGCATTCTACCGTAATTAAGACCGCACCCCAACGGGCTACGCGACAAAAGTCACACGAAGTGAAATAATACCTGCACTCTTGAATTTGCCACCCCTATGTCTGCAACAAACCTTGCCGCGCTGCATCCCGGCGACACCGCTACCATAGTCTCGATACATGCCGAGGAAGCGCTGCATCTGCGCCTGCTGGCATTGGGTTTCCGCACCGGCAAACAAATCGAGATGATACGCAAAGCCAGTTTCTCCGGGCCCCTGCAAGTACGCATCGGCACCACTGACGTCATGTTGCGGCGCATCGAGGCGGCCAAAATCGAGGTTGCAAAATCATGAATCGAGATAATCCACCAGGGATGAAACGCCGTTGCAGGAGCGCAACTTGTTGCGCGATGGCCCTGGATCGCCCGACAAGTCGGGCTCCTACGGGTGTCCGGCCAAAAGTTTTTCGGACAAAGCGCGAATAATCCAATGGCCAATCCAGAATGAAGCGCATCGCCTTATTGGGCATGCCCAACACCGGAAAATCCACCTTGTTCAACCGCATGACCGGCGGCGCGGCCCGCGTCGGCAACTGGCCCGGCATCACGGTCGAGCTGCTCAGTGGCAAGATATTGCTGGGCGGCGACATGGTGGAGATCATCGACCTGCCCGGCATCTACGACCTGCACGGCTATTCCGACGACGAACAGGTGGTGCGCCACTTTCTGCACGACAATGTCCCCGACCTCGCGCTGGTCATCCTCAACACCACCCAGATCGAACGCCAGATCAGCCTGTTGCTGCAACTCAAGCAACTCGACTTGAACATCGTGGTGATGCTCAACATGGCCGACGAAGCGAAGAAATTCGGCATCAGCGTGGATGTCGCGAAGATGTCGGCGCTGCTGGGATTGCCTATCTTCCTGCTCAGTGCGAAATACGGCAGCGGCTATCCCGAAGCGCTGCAGGCCGTCACCAAAGCCCTGCGCTATCCCACGCCGGGCATGGCGGAACATCTGCGCAGCCAGCTCGAACAGGACGAGCATATCGAAACGGAAATGGCGCGCGTGCTGAAGCACACCGTGCAAGTCCCCGCGCGCCTGTCGGACCGCCTGACCGAAAAACTGGACAGCGTGTTGCTGCACCCGTGGCTGGGGCTGCCAATCTTTTTCGCGGTGATGTACCTGCTGTTCCAGGGCATCTTCATCTTCGGCCAGCCGATACAGGGCGGTGTCGCCGCAGCGTTCACCTGGCTGCGCGATGCCGCCTTGGTGCCGTTGCTTGCCGGCCTGCCGCATGCGATACAGGGCCTGCTGCTGGACGGCATTTATAACGGGGTGGCCACCGTCGCGGCGTTCGTGCCCATCATCGTGCTGTTCTTTTTATTCATGGCGATGATCGAAGACAGTGGATATCTGTCGCGCGCCGCGTTCCTGATGGACGCGCTGATGGCGCGCCTCGGGCTGGATGGGCGCGGCTTCGTGATGCTGCTGATGGGCTTCGGCTGCAATGTGCCCGCGCTGATGGGCACGCGTGTGATGCGCTCGCGCGCGATGCGTTTGCTCACCATGCTGGTGATCCCGTTCTCGCTGTGCTCGGCGCGCCTGCAGGTATTCATCTTCTTCACCGCCGCGCTGTTCTCGGCCAGGGCCGCACCGATAGTGCTGTTCAGCCTGTACCTGTTCAGCTTCGCCACCGCGATACTTACCGCGCTGATCTTCAAGAACCGCTTCAAAAATACCGAACCGTTCGTGCTGGAACTGCCGCCCTACCGCTTCCCCACCTTCCGCCAGATGGTATTGCGCGGCTGGGTGGAAGTGCGCCACTTCCTGCGCCGCGCCACCAAGTTCATCGTTGCCGGTGTGGTCATGGTGTGGCTGCTCACCCATCTGCCGCTATCCGCCGTCCCCGCCGGCGCTGACACGCTCGCTGGCATGATAGGCGGCGCGCTGCAGCCTTTCTTCGCCCCGATCGGCATCAACGAGCAACTCACCATCGCGCTGATCTTCGGCTTCATTGCCAAGGAGATCGTGATCGGCGCGCTCGCGGTGATCTACGGTCTGAGCGGTGCTGCGCTCAGCGGCGCCCTGGGTCACCAGCTCGACTGGGTGCAGGCCTACAGCTTCATGCTGTTTACCCTGCTCTACACCCCCTGCCTCGCCACCGTCGCCACGCTGCAAAGCGAATCCAAACAGATCCGCTTCACCGCGCTGTCACTGGTCTGGTCGCTGGGGGTGGCCTGGCTGGTGAGCTTCGCGTTCTACCAGGGCGCGAGGGCGCTGGGGTATTAAGTCAGGCAGGGGCGTTCCGCGAATAGATAATGCTTATCATGTAAATAATTCTCCACATGGACTGCGATGTTGTGCTGCTGAAGACCCGCGTCCAGCAAAATGACGTCGTAAACACGGACTATAACCACGCCGTGTAGCAATATCGCTACTGATCGCCGGAATTCGCAACCTGCCAAAACATTTAAAATCTTAACCGCGGTCAAGGATTACGTCTGTCAGTTCTTGCACAATCGGATCAAATCTATTGGGGTTTGCGAAATTGCATCACAACGCCGGACGTCTCAATGGCGTCATGCAGCAAGTAATTTCCAGTAGATTCAATCGAGCGGCAGCTTGATCGACGAGCCAGTCCATCCGAGTTGAAAAGTAGTGTATAAGTCGGATGCCGATTGCGTTTCATTGCAGCAAGTCAGCGTCCCATTGCGGGGCGTAATATTCAAGTATCAAGCGTACGGAACGATGGGAGAGTGACCAAAGAAGTCACACATAACACTAGCAAATATAAATCATATAAAAATTTCTAGGAGATAACTTCATGAATCATCAGAACCAAGTCGCAATTGACGACAATGCAAATAGTCCGATATGGAGCAATCGTTGGGTCCAACTGGTTTTAGGCATCATCTGCATGGC
>DIYV01000013.1:0-3746 GCA_002429165.1 Gallionella sp. UBA6045
GTATAAGAGACAGAGTTTCATGTGCTGGCGGATTCCGGCGAAGACGCACTGGCCTACTGCCCGGATTCCGATTACGCCGCGAATGTGGAACTGGCAGAAGCCGTTGCACCGGGCACTGCGCGTGCCGCTGCAACGGAGACGATGCGTGATGTCGAGACCCCCAGGCAAACTACTTGCGAACAGGTCGCGGAACTGCTGGACATCCCGTTGCAACGCACGGTGAAATTGCTGGCCCTGATCAGCAATGATAAGGCAGCCGACAACAAGCTGCATATCCTGTTGCTACGCGGAGATCACAACCTGAATGAGGTCAAGGTCGGCAAGCTGCCTGGGCTTGCCGATTTTCGCTTTGCCACGGAAGAAGAGATTCGGGCACATTTCAATTGCCCCCCCGGTTTTCTGGGCCCGGTCGGTGTCGATCGTTCCAGGATCCGAGTCATCGCCGACCGAACCGTGTCCATGATGAGTGATTTTGTTGCGGGTGCTAATAAACCCAAGTTTCATACCGCCGGCGTGAACTGGGGGCGCGATCTGCCAGAGCCCGATCTGGTGGCAGACATACGCAATGTCGTCACCGGCGATACCTCGCCGGACGGGAAAGGCACGCTGGAAATCTGTCGCGGCATCGAGGTAGGTCATATTTTCCAGTTGCGCACCAAATATGCCGAGGCCTTGAAAGCGACATTTCTTGACGCGCAGGGCAAAACGCAAATCATCGAAATGGGTTGCTACGGGATCGGCGTGTCACGCATTGTCGCCGCCGCGATCGAGCAAAACTTTGACGAACGCGGCATCAAGCTGCCGAAAGCCATGGCGCCGTTCCAGATCGCCATCGTGCCGATTGGCATGGGCAAAAGCGATGCGGTGCGCACTGCCGTGGAAAAATTGTATGCCGATCTGCAAACTGCCGGAATAGAGGTGTTGCTGGATGACCGTGACGAGCGTCCCGGCGTGATGTTCGCCGATATGGAACTGATCGGAATTCCCCATCGTATCGTCATCGGCGAGCGCGGCCTGAAAGAAGGGATGCTGGAATATCAGGACAGGCGCGATACTGCCGCGCAAGCCATACCCTTGCAAAATGCGCTGGAGTTCGTAGAATTAAGACTATGCGACTGATCCGACAAACTTTGCCGCTGTATTTCTCCCTGCTTTTTTGCGTGGCGGGACTGTTGTTTTCTTCTGTTGCGCAGGCCGGCGGACAAGTCTACACGCCGCTTTCCGCCAGCGTTCGCGCGGTGTTGCAGCATAGTGTGTCTGACCAGGCCGAGCCAAAACTCGCCTTCGCCACCCAGTATGAAGCGGACTTCTGGTTGAATGAAATGTCGCGGCGCATGCAAAAAACCTTGCCGGATGCCGAATACCGCATGAATTTTTTAAAAACTGTGCATTATGAAGCCACCCGTGCCGGTCTCGATCCGCAGCTGGTATTGGGTCTGATCGAAGTAGAGAGCGGTTTTAACAAGTACGCCGTATCCGATTCAGGTGCACGCGGCTATATGCAGGTGATGCCGTTCTGGGTAAAGGAAATCGGCACGAAAGGACAAAATCTGTTTCATCTGCGCGTCAACCTGCGTTACGGTTGCACCATCCTGCGTCATTATCTGGACATTGAAAAAGGCAATCTGTTTCGCGCCCTGGGACGTTACAACGGCACTTTAGGCAAATCCGGATATCCGAATCTGGTGCGTGCCGCATGGCGCAACCATTGGACAATGCCGCGCCGCGCTGTAGGCAAATATTATTCGTCGGTCAATTGATCTATTTCTTTTTGATATAAGCCTCAATGCTTGCGCGAGTCACTTCGCCCGTCTGATAACTCACCTGATTCACCCCTGGTGATTATACAAATAGCTGACCGGCTGGATCTCTACTGCGCCGGGCAATATGCCCGTCCTGGATTCAATCGGGTTAATGGCCATGCTGCTCGGATGCATCAGAATTATCCGCCTTTTTGGCATGATCCGGTTCAGCGGCATGGCTGAAATAAAGCGCCAACGCAATCAGCGCAATGCTCGCACCAAGATAAACCAGATCCAGCGGGGTAGTCAGCTTCATGTTGATAGCCTCTTGAAACAAGGTGACGATCAAGATCATCAATATCACTTTCGCCAAACGGGACTTCAGGTCATCCAGGCTGCTGATGACCAAAATCTTGCTGGAAGCCTTGCTGCCATGCGCCTGATCGATGTCGCTGATGAACAACTCATACAGGCCCAGCGAAAAAATCAACATCACCGTGGCCAGCAGATAGCCGTCCACCACTTCCACGATATGAGTGACAGTACTGTCATGCAACGCCTTGCGCGCTTCGTCTGTCAGTCCGGAGTCCGCATAATGCATGGCATGCATGAACAGATTTGCCACATCTACAGTTGCCATGTAGAAAATCGCAAAGCCGGCCAGCAGGCTGCCAATCACCGCTGTGATAATCACAAACCGGCTATTCCACAGCGCACCCTCAAAAATAGTTTCCAGAAGTTTCATCATTTCCCCAAGTTTTCAGCATCGCAATCGCCGCGCATTAAAGCGCAATTAATTGCATCGGGCAAGCAATCAAGCATCTTGTCGCGCGAAGAGTTCCTGCAATGTGACGTCCGTGCGTTGTTCAATCTGGTCTGTGCACGCTGCAAGCCATTGCTGCAATGGATCACTGATCTGCTTGGCGGGTAGCGAGTCACGATCCAGCACGAACAATTTCAGCAATTCCTTGGCGCGAATCTGGTTTCCGTCACGCATCAGCAGCCAACCTTGTCCTTCTGCCTTGCGCACCATGTCGGCACTGGCCAGTTTCTCGAGTATTCTTTCCAATTCGTCGTAACCGATATACAGAGACTTGGACATCTCCGGGAAAGTGCTCACTTTTCCCTGCTGAAATCCGTTCATCATGGTCTTCAATATTCGCAGAGCATCCAGCAACTGGTTGGCAGATGATGGCTGTTGCATCACAGGAGTGCGCCAGTGCGACAATGACGCCGTAATCTCTGCACCAAACAATATGGTCAGCCAGGACAAGTAAATCCACATCAGGAAGATCGGCACACTGGCAAAGGCGCCGTACACCAGCTTGTAAGTTGGGAAATGGCTGACGTAAAAACCGAATACCCGGTTCATGGTCTCGAACAACACGGCTGCCACAAATGCACCGATCAGCGCATGGCGACGAGGCACATAGCGGTTCGGTACAAGCCGGAACATCAGGGCAAAAGCCAGCGTGGTGAGCAACACCGGCAAAATTTTCAGCGCCTCAACACCAAACACTGGAATATGTTTGGCGTAGCCCATGGACAAGCCGACCAGCCATGAAGTCAGTGAAAGGCTCGCTCCGACCAGCAGCGGTGCAAGGGTAAGCACCGCCCAATAGACTACCAGTCGATTGATCAGCGGACGGGGCCGCGCCACCCGCCATATGATGTTGAATGCGCGGTCTATGGTCAGCATCATCAACATCGCCGTGAGCGCCAGAAAGCCTATCCCCACCGTGGTGAGACGCGCCGCACTTTCTGTAAATTGCTGCATATATCGCGTAATCACCACGCCGGCGGTATCCGGCATCAGATTTTCGAGCAGATAGGTCTTGATGTGAACCGACAAATCCTCGAATACCGGAAATGCAGAGAACATCGTCAAGGCTATGGTCATCAACGGCACCAACGACAACAGAGTGGTAAATGTCAAACTCGCAGCAGTTTGCGTACATCGATCATGGGAAAAGCGCGCCGCAATGAAATTGATCAAAGCCCGGA
>DIYV01000013.1:3792-12776 GCA_002429165.1 Gallionella sp. UBA6045
GCGCCCGGTTGCGCACTGTACCTAAAATCTCTGCAGTTTGCGAAACGACGGAACCGGACATCCCGGAAAGTGGCGCACCCTACGTCGAATTGCGCGATCTCGAAGAGTGCATCGGCTTGGCGCTGGGCAGTCCGACGCGCTTCGGAAACATGGCCTCCGCAATGAAATATTTTTGGGATGGCACTGGCGGATTATGGATGAAACACGCACTGGTCGGCAAACCGGCAGCTCTGTTCACCTCCACCGGCACCATGCATGGCGGCCAGGAAAGCACTTTGCTGTCGATGATGCTGCCGTTACTGCATCACGGCATGGTCATCGTCGGCCTGCCCTATTCCGAAGCGGAGCTTTCTTCCACACAAAGTGGCGGCACGCCTTATGGTGCAAGCCACGTGGCGGGTCTCGCCAACGATCTGGCAATCTCGGAAGCCGAAAAAAAACTATGCTTGGCATTGGGTCGCCGGCTGGCTGAAACCGCGATAAAGCTGGCCGCATGATCGCCCACGAAGCGCGCCGGATGTTACGCGGCCATCGCTACGGCGCACTGTGCACAATGTCGAAAAAGCTAGATGGTTACCCGTTCGGCTCGATCACGCCGTACCTGGTGGATCATGATGGCAGCCTGCTCATCCTGATCAGCATCCTGGCAGAACACACGAAAAATATCATGCACGATCCGCGCGTGAGCCTGATCACGCACGACCAGCACGATCCGCGTATCCTGACCCAGGGGCGTGTGACATTCACCGGCAATGCCGAGCTTGAACCAAATCGAGATCAAGCAGGACTGCGCTATTTGCGCTATTTTCCGGAAGCGCAAACTTACTTCTCCATGCATGATTTTTCTTTTTACCGCATTCGCCCCGTTGCCATCCGCTACATCGGCGGCTTCGGGAAAATTCATTGGATCGATTTGGAAAATTACGCTGTCGCCCAGGCCCAAACATTCGCCCAACGGGAAGAGCCACTGCTCACGGAAATGAACGCACGACAGCAAGATTTACTGCAACAACTTCTGCTACAACAGGACGGTGTTGCTGCAACGGATGTACGTGCTATTGGTCTGGATTGCGATGGGATAGATGTGCGCGGTGACGAACAAATTTGGCGGCTGAATTTCACCGAAGCGATTACCGTTCCCACACTGGATGCATTGACTTCAATAAAAACGGGCGATTAAAGCCACCACCCGGCCTTAATCGCCCATCTAAGAACTGGCAGGTTTGAATCTGTCAGAAGCGGAATCCCAGTTTGGCACTATAGGATGGTGCCGAACCCGTCTTGTCATACTCCAAAGCGAAATTCATAAGCCCGAAGTTGACGTTGCCCCCGACAAAAACCTTACCCTGTTGAAAAGTTTCTTCAGTTAGTCCAGTAGCCGCTGCATCGGGTGTGCTGTCAACCCAGACACGTCCAATCCCCGCATACGGGGTAAATATGGCGAAGCCCTTGGAAACGGAGACATCCAGGCTTTTGGTCGTTAATGCGAGCTGGCTCACCCCGGTCAATTTTGTGAAAGCGCCCCGAATACCCACTGCGGGCAATGCCACGCCGCCTTCGAGTATTGCATAGCGCAATTCCCCGCCATAAAACTTGATGTTGGTGGTTGGTACGGACGAATAAAATGCGCCAACATCGAAATTGAGGGGCAGCCCTTTGTAGACGTGCAACTTGGGCACGATCAGGTTATTTGTTGAGCCGCCAGTGGCTAATGCCAGATTCCTCATTTTGGTAGAAGTTACTTCCAAGCCGATATCAAAACCCGTAATGCCCAATGGTGCCGGAGGCGTGATGGGTTTATAACTCAGCGCCGAACCCAGATCTTCCGAGAAAGCCTTAAAATCGGACTGAGGCGTGCCTCCAGTAAAATTTGACAGATTGATGTTGTTAGCCGCCCAGACAGGCTGCACAAAACATCCCAGGACACACAGCAACGATATGCTTTTCTTCATGATGTAAACCTTCCTTGTATATATTGGTAACTTTTACTGCACCACTATCAGCATAGCGCACTTGTCATTTCCATGTCCACCGTAGCTCAGCATGCATATCAGCACCCGGCAACCTCACTAAAAAAATAAAAAGGGCTGGCAACCTGCGCCAACCCTTTTAAATACCAACCCAAAACCGACAAACGTCCAGATTAGTGTAAAAAACAGCTATATACCAAACAGACATTGGGTTATTAACCCATGATTCATGGATAATGGTATTCCGGAATAAGCCCTAGAAAACCCTTTTAAGTCACCGGGCTTGATTCTGATTATTTTTTATTTTTTCTGTCCCACTGAGCATTATCCATAACAATGATCAGTCCGGTAAGGAGAAACATACAAACAAAGAAAATAGCTACGCCTTCCATTTTACGCTCCCTGGTTATTAAGAAGTTATTGAGACAGGTATTACGCCACCCCCTGTATCTTAAAATAAAATCACCTAACGATGCAAGCAGACCATTTCTGATTCAAGTTTCAAGAAATCACGATGGCGACATAACTCTGGACACAGAGTGAAATTATAAGCCCTGTTTAACCAAATGGTAAGTATTTATTGGCCTGCCAGACAATTCAGGAACTTCCCTGCAAACAGCCTTCTTTCCATGTTAAAACATCGGTGCACAGTTATTCTCCGTCTATTATGCCTCCGAGCATGAAATCACACTTGGGGATGGGCGCGTTCCAGTTTGCTGTGCAATTTATTCAGCGCGTTGAGATAGGCCTTGGCGGATGCCACCACGATGTCGGTATCCGCACCCTGTCCATTGACGATGCGCCCGCCTTTGGACAGCCGCACAGTCACTTCGCCCTGCGCATCCGTGCCGCTGGTAATATTGTTCACCGAATACAATTGCAGCTCGGTGCCACTGTTGGCAATTTGCTCTATCGCCTTGAAAGTGGCATCCACCGGTCCGCCACCTTGAGCATCAGCCTGGCACTCTTTGCCGTCTATGCTCATCACTACACGCGCCACAGGCAGCACACCTGTTTCAGAATGCGCGCCCATGGCCACCAGGCGATAATGCTCGCTGATCTGTGACACCGCTTCATCGCTGACCAAAGCCTGCAAATCCTCATCGAAAATTTCGTGCTTGCGATCGGCCAATTCCTTGAAACGTTGAAATGCGGCATTGAAGGCTTGCTCAGAAGCAAACTCGATGTTCAACGCGGTGAAACGCTGGCGCAATGCATTGCGCCCCGAGAGTTTGCCCAGGGATAATTTGTTGGCATTCCAGCCCACATCTTCAGCACGCATGATTTCGTAGGTCTCGCGATGCTTGATCACCCCGTCCTGATGTATGCCGGACTCGTGAGCAAATGCGTTGGCACCGACAATAGCCTTGTTCAGCTGCACCGGATAGCCTGTGATGCTGGAAACCAATTTGGAAGTCGGGACAATCTGCGTCGTGTCGATGCGTGTATCCAGGTTGAATATGTCGCGGCGTGTTCTCACCGCCATCACGACTTCTTCCAAAGAAGCATTGCCGGCACGTTCTCCAAGTCCGTTGATGGTGCACTCGACCTGGCGCACACCATTCATCACGGCAGCCAGCGAGTTGGCCACCGCAAGACCCAAATCATTATGACAATGGGTGGACCAGATCACTTTGTCCGAATTCGGCACACGATCGATCAACTGCTTGATGCGTTCCCCCCATGCCGCGGGGATAGAATAACCCACCGTATCCGGCACATTCAGTGTCTTGGCTCCGGCCTGAATCACTGCGTCGAACACCCGCACCAGAAAATCCATGTCGGAACGCACGGCATCCTCCGCGGAAAATTCCACATCGTCGGTATATTCCAGCGCCCACTTCACCGCACTCACCGCACGTTCGACCACCTGATCCTCATTCATGCGCAATTTGTGCTGCATGTGGATCGGGCTGGTGGCAATGAAGGTGTGGATACGGCCGGACTTGGCCGGCTGGATGGCTTCTCCGGCACGACGCACGTCATTCTCGATCGTGCGTGCCAATGAACATACCGTTGAATCCTTAATCGTCTCTGCGACTGCCCGCACTGCCTCGAAATCTCCCGGGCTGGCGGCGGCAAAGCCTGCCTCGATGATATCCACGCCCAATTTTTCCAGTTGACGGGCGATGCGGATTTTCATTTCCCTGGTCATCGCCGCGCCGGGACTCTGCTCGCCATCGCGTAAGGTGGTATCAAAAATTATCAATTTTTCTGTCATGTTGATCTCCATTGCAAAATAGATTTAGCCTGCGGAACCGCCAAGGTTACCGCGCGTGTTTCAAACTTGTAGGGGTATGATTAGCGCGCGCCGCGCAGCAGCAGCGCAGCCAGCAGGCTGAACGTGGAGTGGGATATTGCGATGTGAGTAGAAAAGTGCATGGCTGGAATATAACCAGTTTTATCGGCTCATGCAATAGGCGGGTGTTTGTTGCGTCTCCGCCAAACCCACATCACATAACCGGACAAGGCATAGCACATGAATAACCCGAACAATACGCCGGGCGGGTAGCTGGAAATAACAATGAAAAACAATGCGGCCAGAAAGATCGCCACAAACGGCACACTTTTGCGCACGTTGAAGTCTTTGAAGCTGTAGAACGGCAGACTGCTGACCATGCTCAGCCCGGCAAACACGGCAAGCACGGCCGCGTACCAATGGATTGAATCTCCGCTGATACCGTAGTCATGCATCACCCAGACAAATCCGGCGATGAGTGCCGCCGCTGCCGGACTGGGCAGCCCCTGAAAATAACGTTTGTCCACCACATCGATATTGGTGTTGAAGCGC
Organism: Gallionella sp. UBA6045; assembly: GCA_002429165.1. Classification (GTDB taxonomy): domain Bacteria; phylum Pseudomonadota; class Gammaproteobacteria; order Burkholderiales; family Gallionellaceae; genus Gallionella. The sequence goes on from DIYV01000013.1 coordinate 8,554, forward strand.
GCCAACCGCAACGCGGTCGCTGCACAGTAAATGAAAGCGGCAAACCAGCCCCACTTCCCCAACCCTTTCAATGCCCACTCGTAAACCACCAATGAAGGTGCGACACCGAACGAAACCATATCGGACAGACTATCGTATTCCGCACCGAATTCACTTTGTGTATGCGTCAAGCGTGCCACGCGCCCATCCAACCCATCCAGCACCATGGCAATAAAAATCGCCACAGCGGAATGTTCAAAATAGCCATTCATCGCCTGCACGATAGCGTAAAAACCGGCGAACAATGCGCCGGTGGTGAACAGATTGGGAAGGAGATAAATTCCGCGCTTGCGCAGATTCATCGATTTCCGAGTAGCGAATTCGTCCATGCGCCTAGACTAACCCTTTTGCGGGAACGTTGCCAAGAAAGTTTCGGTAGCCGACTCCCGTTCTCCGATGGCGGCTGTCACGCTGGAATCCATGCAGACAGCCATGAACGGCCTTGCTTCGCGGGAGATAACGAAATGAGAATAATTGTTCATATTGTCGCCGGTCTCAAGCCGCTAGTTGGAGTCAAGGGCTGGGCCTTTGACTGACTACCAGCGGCTAAGGATTAACGACCACCCTTTAGTTCTTCGATTGATCGACCAGCTTGTTCTTGCTGATCCAGGGCATCATTGCACGCAACTGACCACCCACCACCTCGATCGGATGCTCTGCATTCAAGCGGCGGCGCGCAGTCATTTCAGGATAGTTGGTCCGCCCTTCCAGAATGAATTGCTTGGCATATGAACCGTTCTGAATGTTCTTCAGACATTCCTTCATTGCGGCGCGTGCCTGGTCACCGATCACGCGCTGACCGGTTACATATTCGCCGTATTCCGCATTATTGGATATCGAATAATTCATGTTGGCGATGCCGCCTTCGTACATCAGGTCCACGATTAATTTTAATTCGTGCAGGCACTCGAAGTAGGCCATTTCCGGCGCGTAGCCCGCCTCGGTCAAGGTTTCAAAGCCGGCCTTGACCAGCTCCACGGCACCACCGCACAGCACAGCCTGTTCGCCGAACAAGTCTGTCTCTGTCTCTTCGCGGAAGTTGGTCTCGATCACGCCACCCTTGGTGCCGCCATTGGCTGCCGCGTATGACAGCGCAATATCCTTGGCCTTGCCGGAAGTGTCCTGAAACACCGCAATCAGGGTCGGCACGCCGCCGCCCTTCAGATATTCGGAACGCACGGTGTGTCCCGGGCCTTTCGGTGCGATCATGATGACGTCCACATCGGCACGCGGCACGACCTGGTTGTAGTGCACATTGAAGCCGTGTGCAAAGGCCAGCGCTGCGCCCGCTTTCATATTCGGTGCGACCTCCGAATTGTAGACATCCGGAATATTCTCGTCGGGCAACAGCATCATCACCACATCGGCACCCTTCACTGCGGCAGCCACTTCGGCGACTTTAAGACCGGCACCTTCGGCTTTCTTCCAGGAAGCGCCATTCTTGCGCAGGCCGACTGTCACGTTCACGCCGGATTCCTTCAGGTTCTGCGCATGAGCGTGTCCTTGCGATCCGTAGCCGATGATGGTTACCTGCCTACCCTTGATCAAGGATAGGTCTGCGTCTTTGTCGTAATAAACTTTCATATTGCCCTCTTTTTAATAAATTTAAAGTTTCAAAATCCGTTCGCCGCGTCCGATGCCGGAAGCACCGGTGCGCACCGTTTCCAGTATCAGGTCACGCTCTATCGCCTGCAGGAAGCGTTCCAGTTTATGGCCAGTCCCGGTTAGTTCGATAGTGTACGTCAAGTCGGAGACATCGATTATGCGGCCCCGGAAGATGTCGGTCATGCGTTTCAATTCTTCGCGGTCTTTGCCGACAGCACGCACCTTGACCAGCATCAATTCGCGTTCAAGATGCTCTCCTTCGCTCAGATCCATTACTGCCGCCACGTCAATCAGCTTGTTGAGCTGTTTGTTGATCTGTTCGATGACCGCATCCGAACCGCTGGTAACAATGGTCATGCGCGACAAGGTCGGGTCTTCGGTCGGCGCGACCACCAATGACTCGATGTTATAGCCGCGCGCCGAAAACAGTCCAGCCACACGCGACAAGGCTCCGGCCTCGTTTTCCATCAGCAGAGAAATGATGTGCCGCATTACAGGTCCTCCGACAAAATCACTTCAGACAAGCCCTTGCCGCCCGGCACCATTGGAAACACGTTTTCCGTCGGGTCGGTCTGGAAGTCCATGAACACCAGATCATTCTTGCGCGCAAAGGCCTCTTTCAACGCCGGCTCCACATCGGAAGGTTTGTCGATCCTTATCCCGATATGCCCATAGGCCTCGGCCAACTTCACAAAATCAGGCAACGCATCCATGTACGATTCCGAATAGCGGTTGCCATGGAAGAATTCCTGCCACTGCCGCACCATCCCGAGATATCGGTTGTTCAACGTCAACACCTTGATCGGCAGATGAAACTGCTTGCAGGTGGATAACTCCTGAATATTCATCTGAATACTGCCTTCGCCCGTCACGCAGGCCACCGTTGCGCCCGGATTGATCAACTGCACCCCCATCGCGGCGGGCAAGCCAAAACCCATCGTGCCCAAGCCGCCGGAATTGATCCAGCGTCGCGGCTTGTTGAATTTGTAATACTGCGCCGCCCACATCTGATGCTGGCCGACATCCGAGGTGACGAAGGCATCGCCGCCGGTGATCTCGTATAGTTTTTCGATAACGAATTGCGGCTTGATGATTTCGGTGGAATTCTTGTAGCGCAATCCACCTCCTTTGACGCGCCACTCATCCACTTGTTTCCACCATATTGACAGGTCAGTCGGGTTTGGCTTTTGCTTGCTGCTGCGCAATTCGCCCAACATTTGCTCCAGTACCAGCTTCAGATCGCCAACCACAGGCACATCCACCTTGACACGCTTGGCGATGGAAGAAGGATCGATATCGATATGGATGATTTTGCGCGGCACCTGTGCGAAATGCTCGACGTTGCCGACCACACGGTCATCGAAGCGTGCACCGATCGCAACCAACACATCGCAGTATTGCATCGCCATGCAAGCTTCATATGTGCCGTGCATCCCCGGCATGCCGACGAACTGCTTATCAGTGGCGGGATAGGCACCCAAACCCATCAGCGTAGTGGTGCAGGGAAAACCCAGCAGGCGCACCAGTTCGGTCAATTGCGCCGCAGCCCCGGCAAGCACCACGCCACCGCCGCTATAGATCATCGGTCGTTTGGCCTCCAGCAACAGTTGCACTGCGCGCTTCACCTGCGCACTATCACCCTTGCCGACCGGATTGTAGGAACGGATATTGACATTGTCCGGGTAGACAAACTCGGTTTTTTGATTCGAAATATCTTTCGGGATATCCACCAGCACCGGTCCCGGACGCCCTGATTTAGCCAGATAAAAAGCCTTCTTGATGGTTGGCGCGATATCCCTCACATCCTTGATCAAAAAATTGTGCTTCACGCAGGGGCGAGTAATGCCCACAGCATCGACTTCCTGGAACGCATCTTCGCCAATTGCAAAACTGGGTACTTGACCGCTGATCACCACCATCGGGATCGAGTCCATATAGGCTGTGGCGATCCCCGTAACCGCATTGGTTATTCCCGGACCAGAAGTCACCAAAGCGACGCCCACTTTCTCGGATGAACGCGCATAGCCATCGGCAGCGTGTATGGCAGCCTGCTCGTGGCGCACCAAAATGTGCTTGACTTTATCTTGCTGAAACAACGCGTCATAAATATGCAGCACTGCCCCACCAGGGTAGCCGAATATGTATTCAACTTCCTCTTTCTGCAAACAGCGGATAGCGATTTCCGCACCAGTCAACTCCATCACAAACACCTTAGATATAAACGAAATAGAACCGCGTAAGATAATGGTTGGCAGCAGTTTGGTCAACCATTGCCGTGCTGAAAGCAGGGTTTCAAGCGGATTGGCTAGCAATTTGCTACCATGCCAGCCTGCCAAAGGGTTATAAAATTTGAGCACTGCAGCTGAATTAAGTCAATTTCTCAGTAACGTTGAGCGTCGCGCGTTTAAGCATGCGGTCTTTGCCGTGCACGACGATCACACTGCGCTGGATATCGTTCAAGACGCGATGCTCAAACTTGCGGAAAAATATGGCGGCAAACCTGTTGAGGAACTGCCGATGCTGTTCCAGCGCATCCTGCAAAATACCATTCGCGATCATTATCGCAGGCAGAAAGTCCG
>DIYV01000013.1:12989-21328 GCA_002429165.1 Gallionella sp. UBA6045
GATCTGCTGGACGTGCTTGAAGACAGCGAAAACCAAACCTCGCCTCTTGTCCCCGACGAGTCCTTGCAACAAAGGCAAATGATTGCGTTAGTCGAACAAGCGCTTGGCAAACTCCCTCCACGTCAACGCGAAGCCTTCCTGCTGCGTTACTGGGAGGGACTGGACACGACGGAGACGGCGGCGGCGATGGGTTGCACCGAAGGCAGCGTAAAAACCCACTGTTCGCGTGCTGTGCATGCGCTTGCTGTTTCCCTTAAAGCAAAAGGAGTAGAACTACCATGACAAACAAACTAAATCCTGGAAAAATCGTCCAATTGCTGACAATTAGCACCCAACAAATGGATGAAGCGACCTTATCCGCATTGGCAAATGCACGTCAGAATGCACTAAACAGACAATCCGTACGGGCTCCCGTTTTTACACTTGCTTCAGCCTCCGCACACTCCTCGGTTCGCTGGACTGACAGACTTATTCCGCACTCGGTCCAACCCTGGATAGCCGCCGGATTGCTTGCCGCTATTCTGTTCGCAGGAACAAGTTATTGGCAAAATGTGCAAGAACAGCAAATTGACGAGACGGATGTGGCGATTTTGACCAGTGATCTGCCGATTGAGGTTTTCGTAAACTAATTATCTGGAATGCAGCAGCGAATGAAAAGTTTTGTATATTTTAAAATTCAGTGCCCTATAGTTGCTGTGTTATTGTTGCTGAGTCTGACCAGTTCCCCTTGCAGCGCAGCAGCGCCGTCCTGGCGCTCCCTCACTCCAATTCAGCGCGAAGCTCTTGCCCCCATGGTGGGGCAATGGGACATCCTGCCTGAGATACAGCGGAACCGCCTGCTCAAAACAGCCAAATACTATCCAAAGATGACACCCGAACAAAAACAACGCTACCATGACCGCCTGGAAAAATGGAGCAAACTTACCCCCGAACAACGCGAAGCCGCCCGTAAAAGATATCGCGCTTTCAAGAAGCTGCCGGCAAATGAACGGGAAAGAATAAAGCAGAAGCTCAAGGCTGAACAGGCAAAAAAAGCCCAGCAATCAGCAGCCAGCGGGGTTTCCGCAACGACAGTAACCAATCAGCAGTAGTCAGCGTCTTTCCGTCCACCACAGCATCGCCACACCAAACAGCAAAAACAGTGCGGTCATAGCCGTGGCACTCATAAAAGGCTGCCAGTCGTTGAGCGCACCCAAGCTCGCAAATAATTGCCCGGCAAAATGAAACAGTAATCCAAGCACAATACCCACGAATATCATCGCACCCACCCCTCCCGCGCGACGATGGTAAGACGCAAAGGGCAGCGCCAACAGCATCATCACCAGCAATGAAACGGGATAAACCAGCTTGTTCCACATCGCAATCTGATAACGCGCGCTTCTTTGGTGGTTGTCGCGCAGATGTTCGGTATATTGGTACAGGCTCCATGCCGACATCTGTTCCGGGACAACCAGCAGCACGTTGAAAATGCCGGGGCTCAAAGCCGAATGCCATTCCTGCAGCGGCTGGGCATTGATGCTCGTACCCTCTTTGCTGAACCGGGTTTCCAATACATCCTCAAGCTGCCAACGCCCTTCATCGATAAACTTAGCCCGCTTGGCACTGGTAATCGACTGCAAATGGTATGTTCCATCAAATTTGTAAATATCAATATTCAACAAACTGGTATCCGGCATCACGTTCTTCACATTCACGAAGCTGCGTTCGTCCTTGACCCACACGCCGGAACGAAATTCTTTCAGCGAAACTTGCGCGTGCTGTGCCTTCAGGCGCAATTGCTGCGCCATCCTTTCACTTGGCGGGGCCAAAAATTCGCCACAAACAAAACTCAATACCACCAGCGGCAAGGCAATTTTGAACAGCGCGCCAACCATCTGCCAAAGCGATGCGCCGGAAGACCGAAAAACAGTCAACTCCGAACTGGCTGCCATTTGCACCAGTGCAACAATAGTGCCGATCAGAACAGCCACCGGAAAAAGTTCGTAGATATGGCCGGGAATGGTCAGCATCACGAACAGCAGCACATATCCCAGGTTATATTGTCCCTGCCCCATCGCATTCAGTTCATGAATCAAATCCAGAAAGGAAAACAACATGAGAAGGGCAAGAAACACCAAGCCGATACCGAAGTAAATTTCGCGGCCCAGGTAGCGTGTCAGCAAGTTCATAACCTCACCTCGGCTCCTCGCTTCCATCTCTGCTCACGGAGGGAGTAGGGGTAATCGTTCCTTCACCCGCAGAAGCCGGAAAGTCAAGCGAAGAAGCTTCAGGACGGGGCTGACCTTTCACCATCCACCTGCTTAACGAGAACAATGTCATGCGGCGATAAAACATCAGCAAAGTCAGCATCAGCATTGCCGCATGTATGGCCCACAGGCCAATACCGGGCGACAGCTTGCCTTGTCCTACCCAAGTATTGGTGACACTGATCATATTGTTATAAAGCATATACAGCACAATCGCCAAAATCAGATTGAGGGAACGGCCTGCGCGCGGATTGACATAACCCAAGGGAATCGCCAGCAGGGCAAGTATCGTTGCGCTGAGTGGCAACCCGACCCGCCATTCCAACTCGGAGAGATTCCATGTTGTGGGATTGCGCCATAACTCCGGTGTCGTCATGGTGCGCACCTGGGGCTCGGCCTGCTTGACAGGTGCCGCATCAATGCGCATTGCATAGCGTTCAAATTCCACGATGCGATAATCGCGCAGGCCCGGCGTGCCTTCATAACGCGTGCCATTCAGCAGTACCAAAAAACGATCCCCGTTCGGCAGAGTTTCCTGCAAACCCTGCTTCGCCGCCATCGTGCCGAGTTTCCCGTTTTGCTCGGATTGCACAAAGATGTTGCCGACGCGGTTGGACCCCGCATCGACGTTATCGATAAAATACACCCGGTCGGCCTGTTTCGACTCACGGAACAAACCCGGGGTCGCAGACGTGACATCATCACGGCTTTCCAATTTAGTCTTGAACTCATCGGCTTTGCGCAATGCCCAGGGAGACAGCAACAGACTGAGCAGCGCGATCAAACCCACTACCGGCAAGGCATACCATAAGACCGGGCGTATCCAGCGCGTCAGTCCTATGCCGGAACAAAACCACACCACCATCTCGCTGTCACGATAACAGCGCGACAAGGTAAGCAGAATGGATATGAACAAACTGATGGAAAGCAACACCGGCAAATAGTTCATGGCACTGAAGCCCAACAGTGCCATCACGCCGTCCACTGCTATCACGCCGCTGACCGCCTCGGTTAACAGGCGTATCAACTGGCTGACCACTATAATGCCCAACAGCACTGCGAATACCAGCAATCCATTGCCGGCGAATTCACTCACCAAAGTACGGTGAAATATTCCCGAGCGCAATGGCTTTGACTTTATATGATAAGTTTGCGGATAATCGGACATCTGGGCATGGGGTTTATATAAGGAGCAACACGTGGAATTTAGCATAAAACAAAGCAGTCCGGAAAAGCAGCGCAGCGGTTGCGTGGTGGTTGGCGTGTATGAAAGCGGCAAACTCTCTGCGCCAGCACAGTTGCTGGACAAGGCAGCGGCACATCATTTAAGCGACCTCATTGCCCGCGGCGACATGAATGGCAAGATCGGCAGTATCCTGATGTTGCATCATGTTGCCAACATCATGGCGGATCGCGTATTGATGGTTGGCCTTGGCAAAGCCAATGAATTTTCGAGCAAACAGCTCGTCGAAGTATTGCGTGCCACCCTGGGTGCATTGCAAAAAACCGCCTGCAAGGATGCCGCGCTGTATCTCACCGACCTGCCCGTCAAGGGTCGCGATGAAACCTGGAAGATCATGCAGACCGTGCTGATCGCTGCCGAGTCCGGCTACCGCTGCGACCAGCTCAAGAGCAAACCCGCCGATGCGCCGACGCTGCGCAAAATCCTGCTGGGCTGCACCGGAAAACCCGGCAGCGCCGCGCATACAGCACTCAGCCAAGCCGCCGCAATCGCGCACGGCATGAAATTGACCAAGGATTTGGGGAACTTGCCAGGCAATATCTGCACGCCGACTTATCTGGCCGGCCAGGCCAAAGCACTGGCCAAGGAGCACAAACTCAAGGCAACCATCCTCGAGGAAAAGGACATGCAGAAACTGGGCATGCATTCGCTGTTGTCGGTGACTCGCGGCAGCCGTCAGCCTGCCAAACTGATCACGCTGGAATACCAGGGCGGCAACAAAAAGCAAAAGCCCATTGTGCTGGTCGGCAAGGGCGTCACTTTCGACAGCGGTGGTATTTCACTGAAACCCGGCGCGGAAATGGACGAAATGAAATACGACATGTGCGGAGCCGCCAGCGTGCTCGGCACAATGCAGGCAATTGCCGAAATGGGCTTGAAGCTGAACGTGGTCGCGGTGATCCCGAGTTGCGAAAACATGCCTGATGGCGCGGCCAGCAAACCCGGCGACATTGTGAAAAGCATGTCAGGCCAGACCATCGAAATCCTCAACACCGACGCGGAAGGCCGTCTGATCCTGTGCGATGCGCTGACCTATACCGCACGCTTTGAACCGGACACGGTGGTGGACATCGCCACATTGACCGGCGCCTGCGTCATCGCGCTTGGGCATGTTGCTACCGGGCTGTACAGCAACGATGACAAACTTGCCAGGGAGTTGCTGGACGCGGGTGATCATTCATATGACCGTGCCTGGCACATGCCGTTATGGGATGACTACCAGCAACTGCTGGACAGTAACTTTGCCGACATGCAGAACATCGGCGGGCGGGCGGGCGGCAGCATCACTGCCGCGTGTTTCCTGTCGCGCTTTGCCAAGGACTATCGCTGGGCGCATCTGGACATCGCCGGTACCGCATGGAAGTCGGGCAAGGAAAAAGGCGCAACGGGCCGTCCGGTACCGCTGCTTACGCAATATTTAATCCACCGCGCACAAGTCGCAAAATAATGCCCCTACTTTATGACTAAAGTGGATTTTTATACCGGCTCGCCGGACAAACTGCGCACTGCATGCCAGCTGAGCCACAAAGCCATGCAAAGCGGCGTGCGCGCAGTCATCAGCGCGCCCGATGCTGCGACCACGGATGCACTGGATAAACTGCTCTGGCATTTCCCTGCCACCGCCTTTATCCCGCACAGTCGCGGTGATGCCGACGCCACCGGGCAAATGCCGGTCATACTCAATCATGGCGGCGATAAATTCCCCCATCATGAGCTGTTGATCAGCTTGCATGATGAATGCATGCCGTTCTTCAGCCGCTTCGAGCGTGTCATCGAGATCATCAGCAGCGATACGGAAGACAGCCGCATGGGGCGTGAACGTTTCAAATTCTATCGTGATCGCGGCTATGAACTGCACCATATCGATTTATCCAAAACCCAAAATACATGACGCCCCTCAAACAGCCTGTCAAACAACCGGATAGCGATACACCCGCCGGGCCGTCCCTGCCAACCTTAACGATAGGCGAAACGACACTTAACAACTTGCCGATGCTCACCGAGGTTGTTTCCGGATCGGATACCAGTCTGCCACGTGTGTTGAACGACGAAGAAATCCAGCAGCTTCTGCACCAGCTCGAGGCACGCATTGAAATCATGTTCACGCAAAAACTTGGCCTTCACCTCGAACAACTGCAACGCCAGGCCATCGACCAGGCTCTCGACGAGCTCAAAGCCGAGTTGCCTGAGTTATTGCAGGACGCACTGAATGCATATCTTGATTCCCGATAACCAAAGCATCAACGTGGCTGCAATTAACGAATCGCCTCTGCAATCTGCAAGCGACACTGCGCATCTGTTTTAGCCGGTAGCGAACTGCCTGCCTTTGGTATAATCGCGCCCCTTATGAAAAGCTCAGGACAGGCAGTTCGCCGCAACCCAGAACAATGGAACTCGAAAAAAGTTTTGAACCGAAACACATCGAATCGCGCTGGTATCCCAAATGGGAAGAGTCCGGTTATTTCAAGGCCGGATTAGATACAAGCAAATCCGAAGCATTCTGTATCCTGCTGCCGCCACCCAACGTCACCGGCACGCTGCACATGGGACATGGTTTCAACCAGACCCTGATGGATGCGCTGACCCGCTATCACCGCATGAAAGGTGATAATACGCTGTGGCAACCGGGCACCGACCACGCCGGCATCGCGACACAGATCGTCGTGGAGCGCCAGCTCGACGCGCAAGGCATTTCGCGCCACGATCTCGGCCGCGAAAAATTCATCGAAAAAGTCTGGGAGTGGAAGAAGTACTCCGGCGACACCATCACGCGCCAGATGCGCCGTCTCGGCACCTCGCCGGACTGGTCGCGCGAACGCTTCACGATGGACGAAGGTTTGTCCAAGTCCGTCACCGAAACCTTCGTGCGCCTGTACAACGAAGGCCTGATCTATCGCGGAAAACGGCTGGTGAACTGGGATCCCAAACTCCACACCGCCGTGTCCGATCTGGAAGTGGTGCAGGAGGAAGAAGACGGCTTCATGTGGCACATTCGCTACCCGCTAGTTGAAAAAGACACTGCGCATGGGCTGACCCACCTCACCGTCGCCACTACCCGCCCCGAGACCATGCTTGGTGACGTCGCGGTAATGGTTCATCCCGAGGACGAACGCTACAAGCATCTGATCGGCAAAAAGGTGAAACTGCCGTTATGCGGCCGCGACATTCCCGTCATCGCCGACGAATACGTGGACAGGGAATTCGGCACCGGCGTGGTTAAAGTCACGCCCGCGCATGACTTCAACGACTATGCTGTGGGCCAGCGTCATGGGATGGACAAAATAATCGTGCTTGACCTGTCCGGCCACGTACCGCATGTTGCTCACGTTTACGCCGCAGATGGAGCTGCTAAGGAATCAATTGATCTGCCCAGCAATTTAGCTGGCTTGGAGCGCTTTGCGGCTCGCAAACAGATCGTTGCCGACCTCGAAGCTGCGGGCCTTTTCGAGAAGACCGAGAAGCACAAACTCAAAGTACCGCGCGGTGACCGTACTCATGTGGTGATCGAGCCCATGCTGACCGATCAGTGGTTCGTCGCGATGAGCAAACCCGGCGACGGGGGAAAAAGCATCACCGAGCAGGCGCTGGAATGCGTGGCAAGTGGCGAGATCAAGTTTTACCCGGAAAACTGGGTGAACACTTACAACCAGTGGCTGAACAACATCCAGGACTGGTGCATCTCGCGGCAACTGTGGTGGGGGCATCAAATACCCGCATGGTATGACATATGGAATACTACTTATGTGGCTCACAACGAAGAGAAAGCGAATACGCAATTTGCTGCCAGTCTCGCAGAGTATGAAGACAACGCCTTAACGGCGGAGCAGCAAGGCCTTCACCAAGAAGCAAGTGATCTCCGATCTGCATGTCGCTTGATGAAGGAACATGGACTGAAGCGCGACCCTGACGTGCTCGACACATGGTTCTCCTCCGCGCTGTGGCCGTTTTCCACGCTGGACTGGATAGAAGACAAGCCCTTCGAACAACAGAACCAGTTCGTCAAGCAATACCTGCCGTCTTCCGTGCTGGTCACCGGCTTCGACATCATCTTTTTCTGGGTGGCGCGCATGGTGATGATGACCAAGCACATCACCGGCAAGATCCCGTTCAAAGACGTGTATGTGCACGGGCTGATCCGGGATGCGGAAGGACAGAAGATGTCCAAGTCCAAGGGCAACGTGCTCGACCCGATCGATCTGATCGACGGTATCGGCATCGAGGAACTGGTAAAAAAGCGTACCACCGGATTGATGAACCCGAATGACGCGCTGAAAATCGAGAAGCGCACGCGCAAGGAATTCCCGGAAGGCATCCCGGCATTCGGCACGGATGCGCTGCGTTTCACGTTCGCTTCGCTGGCTTCGCCCGGACGCGATATCAAGTTCGACATGCAGCGCTGCGAGGGCTACCGCAACTTTTGCAACAAACTGTGGAACGCCACGCGCTTCGTACTGATGAACTGCGAGGGGCAGGACGTCGGGCTGGATGAAAACGAAGCGCAGCGAAGTTTCGGTGAAGACTTACTTGCGCAGCAAGTTTGTCGTAACCAAAGCCTGCCGCTGGAATTTTCCGCAGCGGACAAATGGATGATCAGTGTGCTGCAGCAGGCCGAAGCGGAAATGGCGCAGCACTTTGCCGATTACCGTTTCGATATGGCCGCACGCACGGTTTACGAACTGGTGTGGAATTCCTACTGCGACTGGTATGTGGAACTTGCGAAAGTGCAGATCGCCACCGGCAATCCATCCCAACAACGCGCAACCCGGCGCACATTGGTGCGCGTGCTGGAAGCCATCCTGCGTCTGGCACACCCGATCATTCCGTTCATCACCGAAGAATTGTGGCAAAGC
>DIYV01000013.1:21557-24672 GCA_002429165.1 Gallionella sp. UBA6045
ATGTTGCAAGCTTATCCTGAAGCGGACGCCGCCAGGATAGACATAGCCGCAATGGAGCAAGTCGCGCTGCTGCAGGAAATCATCATCGCCTGCCGCAAACTGCGCAGCGAGATGAATCTTTCGCCGGCACAACGCGTGCCCTTGATAATTTCGTCCGGGATCGCAGCCGGTGATGAAGATAAACTCAAAGCGCTCGCACCCTACATCAGCAGTCTGGCAAAACTCAGCGAAGTGCAGATCGTTGCCGAACAACCCGAAGGCGATGCGGCTGTCGCTATCGTCGGTCCATTCAGGCTGATGCTGAAAGTTGAGATCGATGTCGCAGCAGAACGCGAACGGCTGGACAAAGAGATTGCCAGATTGCAAAACGAGATAAACAAGACGCATGCCAAGCTGTCCAACAGCAGCTTTGTAGATCGCGCGCCTGCAGCAGTGGTGGAACAGGAACGCAAGCGCATGGAAGAGTTCAGCGCTGCACTGGCACAGATGGAAACCCAGCGCGGCAAGCTGGGCCGGTAAAACTCAACGGCGACGCAGGTAAAAAACGAACTCGCCGTCCTGTGCCGTCGAAGACAGCAGTTCGTTGCCGGTCTTCATGCAAAATTCCGCAAAATCATTAGGCGCGCCTTTATCGGTTGCGGCTATTCTGAGCACCTGCCCGCTGTTCATTTGCGACAGGGATTTTTTGGCACGCAAAATAGGCAACGGACAGGCTAGCTGGCGGGCATCCAGCTCGACATCAAACTTCATGATCCTATCGCAAATCCGGCCTGCGCCCATGCAACGATCCCGCCCTGCAGGTTATACACATCGGTAAAGCCGTTCGCCGCGGCAAATGCGGCAGCCTGTGCTGAGCGACCGCCCGTCTGGCAATAGAAAACAGTGGTGGAGTTCTTGTCCATCCCGCCCAGTCTCAACGGCAACAAATGCAGCGGCAAAGGATCCCCCTGCGGAATCTTTCCGCGCAATATTTCCGCGTCTGTCCGCACATCAATCAGGCACAGCCCGCCCTGTTCAATCATTTCCTGCAGTTCTGCGACAGTGATATTCCTGAATCCGTTCATGTTCATGGCACTAGGTATTTTCCTGTTCGTTTTCCGTTTGATTATGATCACCCAACAAATGCGAGACACGCGTATTTGCAAGCGACAAACGCTTTACCAGCATGCGCAAAAAGGCATCGCCAAACTGTAACCGGCATTCGGGCGTTGCAAGTTTCAGCACATCGGGATTTATTTCGATCAACACCACGTCGTTCTTGGCGATCACGTCGGTACTGCGTTTGAAGTCGTGCTCCAAAATGTGCGCCATTTCACCAAAACAATCACCCCGATGCAAGAGGCTCAACAACCGGCCCTGTTTGCTCACACGGACAGTGCCTTGCCCCATGATGTAGAAAGAGCGTCCGTTTTCGCCGTCACGGAGGATATACTCGGATTCAGGGACTTTTCGCCATTCGCTTATGCGCAACGCCTCCCAAAGTTCCGCATCGCTGAAATTCTTGAAAAACACCAGGCTGCGCAGCGTATCGAACTTTTCCGTGTCAGGAATTTCGTTTTTTTCAGGCGCGGAATGACTGGAGAATCCGACCAGGTCATTGGCAAACTCGTCCCAGGTCTGGTAGCGTTTTGAAGTATCCTTCTCCATCGCGCGCTGCACAATCGCATCCAGTTCCGGTGGTGTATCCGGACGAAACGTGCTGGGCGGCGGCGGATCGATGTTGATGATGTGATAAATCATGCTGAAATTATTGCTCGCGTCAAACGGCAGCTTGCCGGTAAGCAACTTGTACATCACGACCCCCAGCGAATAGATATCCGTCTGATGGGTCAGTTTCAACTCTTTGACTTGTTCCGGCGACATATAGGCAGGAGAGCCCACCCCGCTGACTTGTGTGGTTTGCTGGTTCTGGACAGCTGCGGAGCCGAAGTCTGAAATCTTGATTTCGCTTTCACCCTGCAGCAATATATTGGCCGGTTTGATATCGCGATGAATCACACCCTGATGCTGTGCATATTCGAGAGCCTTGCAACACTTGTAAATGATTTCCGCAATGGTATTGATCGGCAACAGTGTATCCACCTCGGCGTATTGTTCCAGCGTGGTGCCCTCGACGTATTCCATCACCACGTAATTGACATCGTCATCCATCACCGCATCCAGAATCTTTGCGATATGCGGATGCGACAATTTACCCGCCAGCGATGCCTCGGTCATCAATAATTTGCGGTAAATCTTGGCGCGATTGGAGTCGCGCAACATGCCCAGATCGAATAACTTGATGGCGACCTGCTGCTTGTTGAACGGGTCTTCAGCAAGATACACTGTGCTGGTCGCACCGGTGCCGAGCACACGGACTATTTCGTATTTTCCAATTTTGTCCATTTTCTGGTTGTGAGATTCAAAACAGTCCAATTCTGAACATTTTGCAACGTGCTGTCTACATTGGATGAATATACTTTTAAACAAAGTGACGTTTAACGCGGAACCCCGTGCAAAAACAACTATCATAGCGTCCATGAAAAATTTAGCCCTGCTATTGTTACTGTGCTTGTCACCCTGTGCGCTGGGCGACGGGCTTCCCGATCTGGGCGATGTCTCGCAGGCCGCGCTTACCCCGCAACAGGAACGCCAGATAGGGCAGCAAAGCATGATGCAGATTCGTGCCAGCAAACAATATCTGGACGATTCCGAGATCAACGATTATCTGAATAAAATCGGTGATAAGCTGGTCGAAAACAGTCCCGAACCTTCGCTCGATTTTGAATTTTTCGCGGTCAATGATTACAGCGTCAACGCGTTCGCCCTGCCGGGCGGCTTCGTCGGCGTCAATGCGGGACTGATACTCATCACCCAAAGCGAATCGGAACTGGCTTCGGTGTTAAGCCACGAAATTTCGCACGTTACACAACACCATCTGGCCCGCATGATAGAGGCGCAGCGAGGCAGCGGCCTGATCTCGATGGCGGCGATCGCCGTCGCCATACTCGCCGCACGCACCAACCCGCAAGCATCGGAAGCGGCCATCGCCAGCGTGCAGGCGGGGAATATACAGCGGCAGTTGAACTATACCCGGGGTTACGAGGAGGAGGCGGACCGCATCGGCCTGCAGCTG
>DIYV01000013.1:24826-37633 GCA_002429165.1 Gallionella sp. UBA6045
AACTATATGCGCACCCACCCGATCACCAGCGACCGTATCGCGGAGATCGAAAATCGCATACGCAACCAACCTTACCTTTTGATCCCTGATAGCCTGGATTTTCAGTTGGTGCGCACCAAACTCATCGGCGCGCAAAAATCTGCACCGGATGCCATCACCTATTTCAGCGCCGCCCTGGGACCGCAAAATTTCGGCAATCCGATTGTTCAACGCTATGGGCTGGTGAGCTCGCTGTTGCGCGACAACCAGGTCGGGCGTGCCAGCCGTGAGATGGCGCTGCTGAACAAACAGGCCGAGTCCAGTCCTGCGTCCGAGAATAATGCCATGATAGCGACCCTGGAAGGAGAAGTTTTGCGCGCAGAAAAAAATAACTCTGCTGCGCTGGCATTTTACCAAACTGCCATACAGAATTTTCCGCAGCATCGCGCCCTGATTTATGACTACACAGACCTGCTGCTGCAGGATAACCAGCCGGAAATCGCCGTCAAGCTGCTCGCCGAACAAGTCACACTACACCCCAGCGACACCACGCTTTATGACCTGCAGGCCAGAGCATACGCGATGCAGGGCAAGAGCCTGGAACAGCATCAGGCACAAGCATACAGCTATGCATGGCAGGGCAACCTGAAAGCCGCAATGGAACAGCTTAACCTGGCGAAACAGGCAGGCGGAAGTTTTTACCAACTTTCTGCGATCGAAAGCGATTTACGCGAATTACGCCAGATGAAGGACGCGAGCGCCAAGCACTAGCCAGCGCGCCTATCGTTTCCGCGCTGTTGATGCAACGTCTGTGTCCAGCCACCTGGTTGTACAAAAACGACAAGCCGGGTATGTTTGAGTAAAGCAAGGGGGCACAAGCCCAATAAAAAAGCCCCTCTTGCGAGGGGCTTTTGCTTCCAGTACTACCACAAAGGTAGCCCAAGCGAAATTAAGAGCAAGACTTGGGCAACACGTTGGCCGGTATCAGCGTTGTAGAAGCACCAACTTTTGCAACTGTGGTTATAGCGGGTAACGGCGTGGTTGGATTAACGCTCGCGATGGTTGTTGTGTCATCATTGGCATCATCACCGTTGGCGCATGTCCAGGAACCGCTGTTCGGGTTGTAGTACATGTGCACTTTTACACCCACGCCGGAGTTCAGCAGTTTGGCGCTTACGCCCGTAGGTTGAAACTGGGCCACAACGCTGAATGTATTGCCAGTCCCGAGTGCATTCGTAGTTGCGCCTTTGGCCCCGATAATAAGAGATTTGACATATTTGCCTGAGGTAATGGCAGTAACTCCGCTAACGCCATTGGAGTCAAACGCGAATTGATTAGTAGTGGTAAACAGTTCGGTCAACGGTGTTTTCACGCCGTCCATCAGCGTGAACGCTTCAGCAGCCTGCGCACGCGCGGTATAGTCGCCGTAGGCAGGAATCGCCACGGCTGCCAGAATACCAATAATCGCAACCACGATCATCAGTTCGATCAGGGTAAAACCTTTTTGAATGTTTTTCATCATGATAAAGCTCCTTTAAGATTCGAATTGAACACATCAAATTCATGTGTTGCGATATATCAATGCAATAGCTGTGCCAACATTACATGACGTTGTTTCCATTATAACTTTATTGATATTCAAAATTACATGGCGGCAAGAAACAACTCAATTTCGTCACTCACTGACGATTTTCGGCAGTTTTGTCAGCTATGAAATCAAATTTACCCCCGGAATCCTGCTCACATCCACATCGTCTATCTGCTCTGGCGCAAGGAATTGTTTGGCATAGTCGAGATAGACTTTTTCCCGAATGAAGACATCAAACAGGTCCGGATCGATATGTCCGCCCAGTTTGAACTTGCCGAGTATGTTCAGGGATTCGGTGAGGGTTTTGCCCTTCTTGTACGGCCTGTCCTTGGCGGTGAGCGCCTCGAAAATATCCGCAATGCCCATGACTCTGGCCAGTACCGACATCTGATCGCGCGTCAGTCCGCGCGGATAACCCTTGCCGTCCATGCGCTCGTGGTGCCCGCCGGCATATTCCGGGACGTTTTTAAGGTGTCTGGGCCAGGGCAGCGATTCCAGCATTTTGATGGTGACATCGATGTGGTGGTTGATGATTTGGCGTTCCGCCGCCGTCAATGTACCGGAGCGTATGGTTAGATTCTCGACTTCGTCTTCACTGAGAAAATTGCCCGTTTTCCCATCGCCATCCCGCCATTGATAGCTCGCAATCTGGCGTACCCGCTCCTGAGCCTGCGCGGACATCGCTTCGCTGCCGATATTGCAGTGCCGCAGAAATTCGCGATCATCATCCAACTGGCGAATCCGCGCGTCATACTCTGCACGGATAGCTGCTTCTTGCTCTCCCACGCTTGCGGGGGAGATGTTGGAAGAAAGGGCTCGCAACCCCCGCAAGGGGGACGCCGATGGGTGCCCGGCAGCTCCGCTGGCACCCTCTCGCAGCATCGCTATCTCGGCATCGCGTTTGAGTATTTCGAAACGGGTGTCCAGCAAATGAATTCGATCGAAGAGCGTATGCAATTTGGTCGCCTTGTCCACCACGTGCACCGGCGTGGTGATTTTGCCGCAGTCATGCAGCAAGCCGGCGATCTTTAATTCGTGCCGATCTTTGTCGGTCATCACAAAATCCTTGAGCGGGCCCGACTTGGTGCGATTGACGGCTTCGGCCAGCATCATGGTAAGCTCCGGCACGCGCGCGCAGTGGCCGCCGGTATACGGCGACTTATCGTCAATCGCAGTATTGATGAGCTGAATGAAAGCTTCGAACAACTTTTCCAATTGATCGATGAGATGACGATTCGTCAAGGCAATGGCCGCCTGCGAAGCGAGCGATTCGAGCAACTGCTGGTCATCCCTTGAGAACGGGATGATCGCGCTGTTTTTCTGATCCAGCGCATTGATTAATTGCAACACCCCGATCACTTCATTCTCGTGGTTGCGCATCGGAACGGTCAAAAAGGACTTGGAGCGGTAACCGGTTTTGGCATCAAATTTTTTGGTGCCGGAAAAATCGTAGCCCTCCGCCCTGTAGGCATCGGGAATATTCACCGTTTCACCGCTGAGCGCCGAGTGACTGACCACCATGGCTTGATTCGGGTTGCCGGTTTCATCGTAAAGCTGGATGGGATAAAAGGTAATCGGTACACCGCTGGTTCCGCCCATCGCAAGACTCAGTGTATTGTTGCGCAGTATCTCAAAGCGCAACACTTGCTGTTGCTGTTCATGCAGATAGAGCGTGCCGGCATCGGCATGGGTAATGCGCATTGCCGCTACCAGAATGGTTTCCAGCAAGCTGCTTAGATCGCGCTGTTGGGACAGCGCGATGCCGATCTCATTAAGATCTTTGAGGCGATGCAGAAGATTGTCGGAAGAATGCATACTAGTATTTACTTGATACAAACCGCGCGCACTTGAAGCATATCGGTAACACCTTGCAGTACTTTCTCCATACCATCCTGTTTCAGCGTGTGCATCCCTTCGTCCAGTGCGATGGCCAATAACTCGGCAACCCGCGCATGTTCCTGAATGGCCTTCTTCACAGGGTCTGTACCAATCAGCAATTCATGCAAGCCGACCCGCCCGCGATAACCGGTACCTGAGCATTTTTCGCATCCAACCGGTCCATAGATCGTAAACTGCCCTTTGTCATCGGCAAATAACTTTCGCCAGTCGGCATACAAGGCCTTCATCGCAGCAGCCGGGTCTTTTTTCCAGGTCACGGTATTGACCAGTTCTGCACTGTATTCATCCAGCATCAGTTTGACTTCATCGGCTGTCGCGATATGCGGTTTCTTGCAGTTGGCACAGAGACGTTTCGCCAAACGCTGAGCCAGAATACCCAGCAATGCATCGGCAAAGTTGAACGGATCCATACCCATATCCAGCAAGCGAATGATGGATTCCGACGCACTGTTGGTATGCAGGGTGGCGAACACCAGGTGACCGGTCAACGAAGCTTCGATGCCGATAGACACGGTTTCCTTGTCGCGCATTTCGCCGACCATGATCACGTCCGGATCGGCACGCAGAAACGCGCGCATGATGGTGGGGAAATCCAGCCCTGCCTTTTTGTTGATCTGCACTTGGCGCAGACCCTTCTGTGTGATTTCCACCGGATCTTCGACGGTCCATATCTTGGTGTCCGGCTTGTTGATGTATTTGAGGATGGAATGCAGCGTGGTGGTTTTACCGGAACCGGTCGGGCCGCACACGAAAAACAATCCGTATGGCTTGCTCACCGTTGCTTTGACCAACTCTGAATTTCGCACGGAAAAGCCCATTTTCTCGAGCGGCAATGGTTCGCCGGAGGCCAGAATACGCATCACCACGTCTTCCACTCCGCCCTGTGAAGGAATGGTCGCCACGCGCAATTCGATATCCAGCGGACCGAATTTCTTGAATTTGATCTTGCCGTCCTGCGGTTTGCGTTTCTCGGAAATATCCAGGTCGCACATGATCTTGATGCGTGTCACCAGCGCGTTGCGGTAGGTGGACGGCACTTCGATGTAGTTCATCAATGAACCGTCCTTGCGTATTCTAATCAACGTCTTGGCTTTGCCCGGCCCGGGTTCGACATGAATATCCGACGCGCCCATCCTGTACGCATCCACGATGACCTTGTTGACCAATTTTACCAACTCGTTATCGGCGGCGGCGCTGACGTCCTCCTGGCTGATACCGGATACCTCTTCCTCATCTCCGCCCATGCTGGTCAACAAATCATCCATGGACGACTCGTCGCCCGCGAGGACTCCGCTGCCATCTGAAGCAGCGCTACCGCCATAGAACAAATCGAGTGTTTGTTTGAATTCGCGTTGCGAGCAAACAAAGTAGTTCAGGCGACTCTTGGAGAAAATGTTATTGACCACCCGCGAAGCCTGGATCCGCTCGGGATCAGTGGTCAAAATCATCAGCCCTTCCTGGGTTTCTTCGATTGGAATCCAATGACTGCTTTCCACATACTCGCGCCTCAGGTTTTTCAACAACTCGGCAGGCTTGATGCGGTCGCTCCGGTATGGTTGGTAAGGAACCCCAAAAAAGCTGGACAGCGCTTTGCCCAAGGCGGCGGCACTGACTTGAAATTCGTCCAGCAAAACCTCCTCAATGTCTATGCCCTTGCGCCGTGCAGTGCGTGTCGCCAATTCGAATTCCGCAGCAGAAAGCACCGCATCGGCAACCAGATAGTCGTATTTGGTCTTGGCCGTACTGTTTTGCTGGCGCTGATGCTGGCGCAACGCCACCGCCATGGTCTGCGCCAATTCCTGCACGCCTTCTTCGATCATCGCCGTAAAAGGGACGCCGGCCTTGTTATTGATAACCTGGATAACGCCGATCAGATCGCCACTGCCTGAATCCAGAATCGGGGCAACCAGCATTTGCTTGGTGCGGTATCCGGTACGCTTGTCTACTTCCTGCAAAAAACGCAGATGTGCGCTGTACTGTGCCAGCTCTTTTTCATCGTAAACATCCTTGATGTTAAGCAGCTTTTTATGCATTGCCGAATAACCGGCAAGACTTTGTTCAGCGATGGGTAATTTGAGATCCTTGAAAGAATTGAGTCCGGTCTTGACCTTGGAAACAAGAGAAATATTGTCTTCACCCACGACATAGATAGTCAACCGGTCAGCATTGAACAGCGCACAGATGTCTTTGCTGACCTCCAGCATGATTTCATCAACATTGCCGGTGGCATGTATTTTATTGTTGACTTGATTGAGGTTCTTGGTGAATTCGAGTCTGAGGGTCATATCACCGACATTTTTCGCTGTGCTATTAGACTTCATTACTGTGCTCATATCACTCCCCGGCGCGTCTCATTAGGCTGCTGTTGTGCCGGCCTCGGCAACAAACACGTCATTGCCAGCCAACATTTGTAGCAGGTTATGCAATTCATCACCCACTCTTAAAGCTCGAATTCCTGATTGTTTAATAACATTTTGGGGCGCAATCCGCGCACACAGTCTTCTATCTCCCGCATGGTCAATTCAAGCTCACCCGGTTTGAGATGGGTGATATACACCTCTGCCTCGCGCTTGAATTTCACCAACTCTAGCGCAAGCATACTTGGGCACAGATGTTTGGAAATTTCCGCTAAATCCTTTTCACTGTTTGAAAAGGCTGTCTCGATGACAAGGTAACGCAAATTTTCAATTTGGTTGACCACCTCCCATAATCCGTCATTGGTGGTGGTATCGCCGCTGAATACCAAACTCGCCTTTCCGCTGTCCAGGTGATAGCCAACCGCAGGCACGACATGATTGGCAGGAACAGAGGTTATTTTGCGCCCATTCAGGACAACCGTCTCGCCCAGCTCCATAGCCTGGTAACGCATGGATGGCTGCTGTGCGTTTGGTATCTCGCTGAAATCCGGCCATATTTTCCAATTGAAAATATGTTGCTTGAGAATATCCAGCGTCTCTTCGCTTGCGTAAACAGTCAATGGCCGATCACGCATCATCCAGACGCTGTCGACCATCATCGGGATGCAGGCAATATGATCGAGGTGGGAATGGGTAACGAACACGTGATCAATCATGGCGAGTTCCGTCAGGCTGAGTTCACCCACCCCGGTGCCTGCATCGATCAGCACGTCATGATCAAGCAGGAACGAGGTGGTGCGCAGATTGCCACCGATTCCACCACTGCATCCCAATACTCTGAGTTTCATCTTGTCCATTACATCCTGATAGTTTATCGGGTTATTTGGCCTGGAACACAAACACACCGTCCCAATCCGCATTCGGTGGATTTTTACGGAAGTAGACGACCCGCTCCGCGTATATCCTGTATAGGGCAATGTCAGGCGACATGCGCTGCAAATTCATCAGCTGCAATTCCGCCTGATCCCAATCCTGCTTGCGATACAGGCGGCGCACTTCATGAAACAACTTGACTTCGTCATGGAGCTCCTGGCTGGCCTCACTGGCCAATGCGACCGGTTCGTAAATCGCCACAGGCTTATCTTTACCTTTTACCCGCACGTGGTCAAGTTCGCGATACAGGAATTCCGTCACGAGGTGGCGGGTATTTTCACCAACGATGATGTTCACCCCGTATTGTTTGGTGATGCCCTCCAGACGTGATGCCAGGTTTACTTCATCACCCATCACCGTGTAGGCAACACGGACTTCCGAACCCATGTTACCCACACTGACGCGCCCGGTATTGATACCCACCCCAACGCGAATTTCCGGCCAGCCGCGTTCCTTGAAGTGCGGCTGCAATGCATGCAAAGTCGCCAGCATCTCGATGCCGGCCAGAATGGCGTTGCGGGCGTGATCCTGGTCCGGCAGCGGTGCCCCCCAAAATGCCATGATGCAGTCGCCCATATACTTGTCGATCGTGCCGCGGTATTTATAAACAACCCGCGACAAGGGCGTCAAAAACTCATTCATCAACAGGGATAATTCTTTGGGGTCCAGACCTTCCGAAATGGTGGTAAAACCGCGCACATCTGAAAAAAGTATGGTCATTTCACGGCTTTCGCCTTCCATGGAAACGCTTTCCGGATGTTTTGCCATTTCCTCGACCAGTTCGCTCGGCACATATTGCCCGAACAATCCGGTAATTTGCCGTTTGGTACGTGATTCGACAAAATAACCGTAAGACATATTCAACGCAAATAACAACGCGATCATCACCAGGCTGTTCGCCACCGGCATCAAGACATCGCCGTACTGCCAGGCAACCAGGCTCAGCCCTGCGGTAACGATGAGTGTAAAAGCCGAAGCGAGAATCGCTTTTGCCGGAGTGAAAAACGGCAACAAAAAGCTCAAAGCGATGCCAATCAGCAACAGCCAAACCACCTCCGCACCCAGCATATATGCAGGTTTCTCTTTCAAATTCTGATCGAGAATACCGGAAATCATGTTCGCATGAACCTCCACTCCCGGGTAAACCTTTGCCACCGGTGTGGAGCGAAGATCCAACAAGCCGGGAGCAGTTGTACCCACCAGAATGATCCTGTCTTTCAATTGTGCAGGATCAACGCGGTCGTGCAGCACATCGGTTATCGAAATGTAGCGAAAACTTCCCTGTCCGCCACGGTACGGCACAAAAGTCGCCACATCACTGTCAACCGGAATTTTTAACTTGCCGCCGGCCGCATCCAGATTCAGCCACTCCAGACCCGCATATCCGCCGGCCTTGGCCTCGGCATATCCGGGTGACAATTTGGTTTGGCCCATCAGGGTGCGAACCACCGCAAGCGACAATGACTCATAATATGCGCCGTCATATTCCACGAGCATGGGAACCCGGCGTACCCGCCCGTCAAAGTCCACAAAAGGATTGAAATGGCCCGCGCTGGCAGCGGCTTGTTGCAACTCGGGGAGATTGGCACCGTAGCCATTCCAGGTAGTAAAATCCACCGCATGCCCCTTGAAAGCGCCAGCCGGGAATGTCGGCTCGGGTAGCATACCGGATATGCGCGAGTCTTTTTGATTGGTTAAATAATACCCCAACACAACTTTGCGATTCTTGATCTTGCTGGCAAATAGATTGTCATATTCGAGCTGCGGTCTGATTTTGCTGAGCGTTTCCTGAAACGACCTATCGCCCTTGAGCTGGTTTTGCCCGAGCTTCTGCAATACCCTGAGCCCGGAACTCTCGTCCTTTTCGGCAAAAACAACGTCAAATCCCACCACTGCAACGCCATATTTATCGAACAGCTTATCCATCAACAAGGCCATCCGGTCACGCCCCCATGGCCAGCGCCCTTCTTCCTTCAGGCTTTTTTCGTCTATATCAACAATGACGATGCGATCATCCAGCGTTCGCGGCATGGTCAGGCGCAAACGATAATCATAAAGAATGGAAGACAGCTGATCGACAAAATCCAGTCTGTAAAATCGGGCTGCGCTACCGACAAAAAACAGCACTATCAGCAGCCCCAGCCCGATCAAGATTGCATTTTTTTTCACTGTGCTTGGCGGAATGCGTAGCCAGTAGCTTGGCTGGCGTTGATTGCCTGTCTATAACCAGCCATTAGGTTGTCGTTCTTTGACAACCTAATGGCATGCTTAGTAGTTTCAACAGTCGAACGGCTTGTTGTATCGCCATAAGGCTCAAGGTAAAGGCCAGATAGTTGTGCGCCGCAAAGCGGCTCAATCGTTAAAGCAGCAGTACGGCCCCGACAATACCCCGGTCTTGCACCCAGTGTCTTCTGCCCTAAGTCCACCACGCACTATCCCTTGAAATAGAATTCCATCTTGATCCCGGCCAATTCAATCACATCGTGCTCATTCAATTGATGTGCCTGGTTAGTCAGTGCCCGGCCATTGACCAACGGGAAATTCTCCCCTTCAACATGAGTGATGAAATAGCCGTGCGGACGACGGGTCAGTACGGCCACCTGCAAACCAGGTTTGCCCAAGGTCGTCAGGTTTTTTACCAGTTCGAGTTCCTTCCCGGCATTGGGCCCCGTTAACACTTGCACCACAGCAACCTGTTTTTGAGCACCGGCTGGCGCTTCCCCGGAAGCAGAAACAGCCGGTTGTGCTGGTTTTGCTGGCGTAGCAGGCTGGACAACAACCCTAGTCTGGGACACTTCAAACTTGCCGGTCTTTTCTGCAGTTTCTATTGCCGGTTTGCTGCCGGCCGGCACAGCCATAAAACTTTGGGTCTCCGCCGCTTTGCTCGCACCTGGAGCCGCAGCAGCATGCTTTACCGGTGCGCGCAACACCATGGTTTTTTCGAAATCTTCAGTAGTGGTCTGCGTTATTTGATCAGTGATGTATTTCAGCTTGTATTTGCCTATTTCGATTACATCATTGTTCTGCAGAAAGTGCTTTTTAGTGGGCTTTCCGTTCACTTCCAGGCCGTTGGTGCTGTCCATATCCTCAAGGAAGGAGTCATTCAGAATGGTAACGATCGCGGCATGTTCACCGCTCACCGCCAGATTGTCGATGATGATGTCATTGTGTGCCTTGCGCCCGATGGTCATGCGCTCTTTGTTCAGGGGGTATTCCTTGATTATTCCCCCGTCCATGCTGAGTATCAATTTTGCAGCCATAGTCGTAACCCTCGTGCTAATTATTTTTCAAACCAATTTAACAGCTTGGCCAGCCAACCTCGCGGCACGGAAAACTTGCCCTTTACCTTGATCAGTATCACTGAAATATTATCGCGCCCGCCATTATCGTTCGCCATCTGAATCAACTGACTTGCCGCAAGCGGCAAATTACTCTGCAACGCATAGAGCGTGGACTGGATGTCATCATCCTCCACCATATCATTCAAACCGTCAGAGCACAGCAGGTAAATATCCCCGACCAATACGTCATGCACATGTATTTCAGAATCCACATCGGCATCTATCCCGACCGCGCGCGTCACCAGGTTCTTGTTCTTCGACAAGCGTGCGTCTTCAACGCTGATCATCCCGCTATCGAGCTGTTCCTGAAGCAGGGAGTGATCGTGAGTGATCGTTTCCAGCACTTCACCGCGCAACCGGTACATGCGCGAATCCCCCACGTGTCCGACCGCCACGCGATTGTCATAAAACAGTCCGGAGACGATAGTCGTTCCCATCCCGGCATACTGAGGCTGACTTTGCGCGGCATGAAAAATAGAGGCATTCGCCTTCTGAATATTATCGCGCAATAAAGACACGCCCAACTCCTCGCCACTATCCTCTACGCGATCCACAGGGCTGGAATTAAGCAAACGGTGGCTGACTTCCGTCACGACCACCGAAACAGCAATACCGCTCGCCACCTCACCCGCGTTGTATCCCCCCATACCGTCGGCCAGTACCACCAAGCCACAGGCAGGCTCACATGCCACACTATCCTCATTGTGCGAGCGCACCATGCCGGGATCAGTCTGGCTGAATATTTCCAACGCTTCTGCAATCTTCATGTATATCCCCCTTATTTGCTGGCTGCGGAAGGGTCGCCGCTTCGCGGCGGGATCCCAACCGGCGGTGTCAACTCCGTACCCGCTTGTGTCGCCTCCACACCCAGCTTGCCGGATAGTGGATTGTCTGAATTTGTTGCGGCGGGTGGCGGATTGTCTACCTTTGTTGTACTCCCTGCCATTGCAGCACACTTGCGCAAGGCTTCAGCCATTTCAGCGCCATCGGCATAGCGATCCTCAACCCGCTTGGCCAATGATCGGTTAATAATTGCTACCAAACATGCCGGCAAATCTGCTCTGATGCTCAAAATATCGGTATGCGGTTCGTTGGCGATCCGGAACATCAACTGCGCCATCGAATCCCCCTCGAACGGAAGCTTACCACAGGCCATTTGGTACAAGCTCACGCCCAAAGAAAACAAATCCGATGAGCCTCCTATCTTCTTTCCGGCCAATTGTTCCGGCGACATGAAAGATGGCGTTCCCAATACCATGCCGGTTTTGGTTTTGCTCGAGTCGGTGATACGCGCAATACCGAAATCGGTCACTTTAGCCGTATCCGTCCCGGGGTCATACATAATGTTGGCGGGCTTGATGTCGCGATGCACCACATTCTGCTTATGCGCATAGTCCAGCGCATCGGCGACACGCGCAAAAATATTAATCAACCTGGGCAGGGGCAACAAATTCCCGGGCTTGGTGTAGGGAATCAGGTCCTTGCCTTTGAGAAATTCCATCGCGATGTAGGCAAGGTCATGCTCTTCTCCCGCATCGTACATTGTCACGATGTTCGGGTGATTCAGACGGCCTGCCGTTTCGGCCTCGCGGAAGAAACGGGCTTTCACGTCTTCCAGTTCGTCAGCCTCAAACTCTTGCGCCAGCGCCAAGGTCTTGATCGCCACGACCCGCCCGATTTTCGGGTCTTTGCCGAGATACACGACTCCCATCGCGCCCTTGCCGAGTTCCTTGTCAATTTCGTAACGTCCCAGCATTGGTTTGGACAAACCCGCCTTGTCCAGCACCAGGGTGCTGGCGTTACCCTTTGCAGATGTACCGCCGAGCATCACTGTTTCTGACATCGCTTTGGATTGAGCCATACGCACACCCAGATCGCGGAACTTGGGGTTATATTCCGCCATGTATTTGAATACCGATTCCGCCTTGTTGAACTGGCGCTTGCGCTCGAAATCCAGACCCAGGTTGTACAACACGTCCATCAGACTATCATCCATCGGCACCTTGCGGAATTTGTCGAAAGCGATGTCCAATTGCCCTTGGCCCTGGAAAGCCAGACCGAGCATACGATTACTTTCCGCAGATTCAGCATCGGATTTCTGCTTGCCTTTTTCGGTCATCAGGAAACGTTTGGTCGTCAACAACAAATGGCCAACCAGCAAGAGCGAGGCCGGCAGCATCAGCTGCAACCACATCGCCTGCGTCGTCATCAAGACAAAATGCGCAGCCAGCAACGCAGTAAACAACGTGCCGGTAACCACTGCACCGATGGCGGCATTCAGCCGCGGCAGCAACAGGATCAGATATAACGCAACCAACAGAAAAATCCCGATTTGCGCCCATTCAGCCCAGCTTGGGGTAACAAAGAAATCGCCTTTGAGGATGCTCGACACCGAATGCGCCAGAGTCACCACCGGCGCCATACCGGACGAAATAGGCGTTACTTGCAATGAACCGATGCCGGCAGCCGACGCACCGATCAACACGATCTTGTCGCGGTATTTTTCCGCCGGGATTTTGCCGGTCAAAACGTCATAGAAGGAATCTACCGGAAAGGCCGGACGACCACCCTTATCCTTGTAAAAATAAGTATGCATCCGCAACGCAGAGTCCGTGGCTATTTTCTGATTGCCCAGTTGCACTCCCTCACCCAGATTGATGTGTATATCCTGAGGCCCGAGATTGAGGCTCTTGGCTGCCAGCATCAATGA